>NZ_VMNX01000069.1 GCF_009377235.1 Streptomyces acidicola | reverse complement strand
GCCAGTTGGATCGAAGAACCGGCGGCCTGCCACCCGCTACGACGTCGGCAAGACCACCAAACGCCCCGAGAGCATCGCCGAACGTAATCAGCTCAAAGCTCGCAAAGGTTAAATTTCAAGCTCAGAAGCCGTATCTCAACCGGTCTTGGAACGTGCAGGTCGAACGGAGTTCCTGGCCGGTTGATCTTCCGCCGGTACGGGCATGACGGCAGGGCCTCCTGGTAGCCCGGGGATGCGATCCCAACCGAGCGGTTCCCGGAGGCCCTGTTGCCGTTGTTGTCACTCGCCCGAGCCCGCCCGCTTCAACTCGCCCATCGTGTCGTGCGATTGTCTCGTGCACCTGTACGGCAACACCGGACACGGAGTGGGCAGTCGTGCGGCCGTCGTCGCCGGTGCCGACCTGGCTTCAGGGGTGGAGCGGACGGCCCCGGGGGCTCCTGTCATCGGCAATTGCCGGACGCGATCCGTTACCTGGTCGCGGGCGGGATCTCGTGGCGGGCGCCGCCTGCGGACTTCCCTGGCGCCGCCCGTCGGCGGCCTGCCTCCCCGCCCTGCACGAGTGCGAGATCGTGGCCTGCGGCGCACCCGATGCCCTCCGGGCACGCGAGTGTCCTGCCCTCTCGCCGCCGAACGTCAGGAGAAAGGCCCCCGACCCCCGAGGGTCCACCGATCTCCCGCAGGACCATGCCGACCGTTGATCTGCATGCCCCAACTCGCTTGTATCGACTCGGAGTTGCGCTGAGTCACGTGGGGAAGTCATGAAGAGTTCGCGCACGCTTCTCGGTATTCGGTCCCGGCGACAGAAAGCTCGGAGAGCTCACTCGGCGCTTCGAACAAGTCGGGCGCCAACCATGCGATGGGAGACGACCAACGATGTTCACTCTGGTACGGAGCAGAGTACGGACCGCCGCGCTCGCGCTCTCGGCAGTCGCGGCCCTCGCCTTCGACACGACCGCCACGACCGGCGCGGCGGCCCCCGCTCCCGCCAAGCTGGGGCCGACCTCGGTGGCCTACATCGAGGTGAACAACAACAGCATGCTCAACGCCGGCAAGTACACGCTCGCCGACGGTGGCGGCAACGTCTTCGACATCGCCGTGATCTTCGCGGCGAACATCAACTACGACACGAGCACGAAGGCGGCGTATCTGTACTTCAACGAGAACGTGCAGCGCGTCCTCGACAACGCCGCCACGGAGATACGGCCGTTGCAGCAGCAGGGCATCAAGGTCGTGCTCTCGGTGCTCGGCAACCACCAGGGCGCAGGGTTCGCCAACTTCACGTCTCAGCAGGCGGCTTCGGCATTCGCGAAGCAGATGTCGGACGCCGTGGACAAGTACGGTCTCGACGGCATCGACTTCGACGACGAATACGCCGAGTACGGCAACAACGGCACCGCCCAGCCCAACGACAGCTCATTCGTGCACCTGGTGACAGCACTGCGCGCGAACATGCCGGACAAGATCATCAGCCTCTACAACATCGGCCCGGCCGCCTCGCGCCTGTCCTACGGCGGCGTCGACGTCTCCACCAAGTTCGACTACGCCTGGAACCCGTACTACGGCACATGGCAGGTCCCCGGCATCGCACTGCCCAAGTCGAAGCTGTCACCGGCGGCCGTCGAGATCGGCCGGACCTCACAGAGCACGGCCGCCAATCTCGCCCGTCGCACCGTCAGCGAGGGATACGGCGTCTATCTGACGTACAACCTCGACAGCACCGATCGCAGCGCCGACGTCTCCGCGTTCACCAGGGAGCTGTACGGCAGTGACGCCGTCCACACGCCGTAAGGCACCCGCACGGACCGCGCCGTCGACAACGATGTCAGCGGCACGGTCACCCGCGGGCGGTCCGCCGGCACTTGAACACGCACAGGTCAACGCACCATTTCTCGGCTTCGAACTTGCCCTCGGCCCGGCGACCGAGGTTCCGCCCAGCGCGCGGGATCGAGAGGGCCGCCAGGTCGTGGAACGTTCCTCCAGCGCTCCCGGCGCCCTTCCTTCTCAAATGGTTCGGCCGAAGAGGTACTGGTCAGGACGGAAGCTTTCCCCAGCGCCCACATACCGGATGCAAACCCGAACAACTGCCTATGAGGACGTAGCCTTCTCCGCTCTGCTCTCCGTGCGCGCGGACGTGCTGCGGCAACGTTCGACGCCCTTTCCGAGGGGGTCCGTCGATGTCCCGCATCACACGCTCCCGCTCCCGGCACGGCATGTCGCTCAGCATCCCCACAATCTCAACAAGATCGTCCGTTGGCCGCGTCACCGCTCACCGCTCACCGCTCACCGGCAAGATCGACATCGGGACGACTGACCTCCGCGGACGTGATCTGCGACCCTACGGGGCGCCGCCACGGACGCGCGACAGGCGCCGAAACCGCCCGCCACCACGGATCGACAGGGAGGGCACCCGCAGGCTCGAAGGGCTCGCCCGGACGGGGAAACGCAGCCGCCTGCCCAACCTCCTCAGCAGCATCCCTCGTCCACTCCCCCGGCTCCGCCCACGCATGCGGCGCCAGATTGAAAGTGCCCCAGTGGATCGGCAGCATCACCCCGGCCGGGCTCCCGCCCTGGAGGTCAAGGTGGGCGCGCATGCCTTCCTCGGGCGTCATGTGAATGTCCGGCCAGAACTCGCTGTACGCGCCGATCTGGATCATCGTGGCGTCGAAGGGACCATGCTCGGCACCGATGTCCCGGAATCCCTCGAAGTACCCGGTGTCGCCGCTGTGGTAAATCCGGTGCGTCTCGCCCGCGACGGCCCAGGAGGTCCAGAGCGTGTGCTGGGCGTTGCGCAGGCCGCGGCCGCAGAAGTGGCGGGCCGGGGTGGCCGTCAGGGTGAGGCCGCCGATCTTCGTCGACTCGGTCCAGTCCAGCTCTCGTATCCGCGTCTCGGAGACGCCCCAGTGCTCCAGGTGGGCGCCGACGCCGAGGGGCACCGCGAACAGCGTGTCCGAGCCGACCAGGGCCTTGATGGTGGGCAGGTCGAGGTGGTCGTAGTGATCATGGGAGATCACGACGACGTCGACCGGGCCGAGCGCGGCCAGCGGCAGCGGCACCGGATGCAGCCGCTTGGGACCGGCGAAGGCGAACGGGGAGCAACGCTCGCCCCAGACGGGATCGAAGAGCACACGGTGACCGTCGATCTCGGCGAGCACGCTGGAGTGCCCCATCCAGGTCAGCCGCAGCCCACTCGCGGGCGGCCGGGCCAGGTCGGCCAGGGTGGTGGCGTGCACCGGCACAGAGCCGGCAGGGGCGCGGAGGGCGCGCTCCTCCTTGCGGAGATAGCGCTTCGCCATGTCGAGCGCGGCGCCACCCGCCGGGCGCACACGCGTACCCTCCGGGTTCACGAACGCGCCGTTCGCGAAATTCGGCGACCTGCGGATCCGCTCCAGGCGCGCACCGCCTGGATCCGCGCCGAAGGCGGCGGGCCGCAGCCCGCGCAGCCCGGAACTCGTGGAACGGAAACCCGACACGGTCACCTCCTGGTGATGTCACTGAGGCATTCCATTATGGGCCGCCCCTCCGACAACGCCGGGCCCGCGGTGTCGCAGCGGGATGCCATACTGCCCCGTACTGACCCATGATTCAGTAACTGCGGTCGGCTCACACCCCCGAGGAGACCCGATGCACGCCCCTCTCATGTCGCTCACCTGGACCGATCACATCACCGGCCGCCGCGGCTTCCTCGTGGTGGACCGGCTGGCGCGCGGAGTCGCCAGCGGCGGACTGCGGATGCGGCCGGGCTGCACACCCGAGGAGGTCGAGGGGCTGGCCCGGGGCATGACCATGAAGGAGGCGCTGCACTACGACCCGGAGGGTCATCCGGAGAGCCGCTACATCCCGCTGGGCGGTGCGAAGGGCGGCATCGACTGCGACCCGCGCGATCCGGAGGCGTACGGCCTGCTGGTCCGCTACCTCCGTGCGATGCGCCCGTACATCGAGAGTTTCTGGACCACGGGTGAGGACCTCGGCCTCACCCAGGACCTGGTGGACCGGGCCGCAGCCGAGGCGGGACTCGTTTCGTCGATCCAGGCCGTGTACCCGCTGCTCGACGACGAGACGGCGGCCCGGCGGCGGCTCGCGGACGCCTTCGCGCTGCGGGTCGACGGCATCGGGCTGGACGAGCTGGTCGGCGGCTGCGGGGTGGCCGAGTCGGTGCTGACCGCCCTCGACCGGGCGGGCGTGCCGTACGCCGGGACACGGGTCGCCCTGCAGGGGCTGGGCACCATGGGCGGGGCCACGGCGCGCTTCCTCACGCGCGCGGGACTCACGGTAGTGGCCGTCGCCGACATCAAGGGCACGATCAGCAACCCACAGGGGCTCGACGTGGAGGTGCTGCTCGCCGCCCGTGATGTGTACGGGACGGTCGACCGCGCGGTGCTGCGCCCCGACGACCGGGAGCTTCCCGGTGAGGCCTGGCTGTCGTCCGATGTGGAGGTACTGGTGCCCGCGGCGGTCTCGTACGCGATCGACAGCGGGAACCAGGCACGGATCACTGCGCGCTGGATCGCCGAGGCCGCCAACATGCCAGTCCTGCCCGAGGCCGAGGAACTTCTCTCCGCGCGCGGGGTCACCGTCCTGCCGGACGTCGTGGTCAACTCCGCGACGAACGCCTGGTGGTGGTGGACGCTGTTCGGGGACGTCGAGGCGGACGCGGAGGAGGCGTTCACCCATGTCCGCCGCTCGATGCGCGCCCTCGTCGACCGGACGCTGGCCCGCGCCGGGGCCGACGGAACGACTCCGCGTACGGCCGCCCACGCCCTCGCCGCCGACCGGTTGCCGGTGATCGCGGAGCGGTTCGGCTGGTACCGGTGACGACCGGTGACGACCGGCGCACTCGTCTACGGGCGCGGATCAGGTACGTATCGCGTACGGATTAGGGTTGCCGCGTGAGCAGAGTGCGGTTGAGCGTGGCGGAGCGACGTGAGGAGTTGCTGCGGGCCGCGGTCGGGCAGATCGAGGTGCGGGGCGTGACGGCGGTTCGGATCGCCGACGTGGCCTCGGTCCTCGGGGTGAGCAACGCGTTGGTGCTCTACCACTTCTCGACCAAGGAGAAGCTGGTGGCCGAGGCGTTCACATACGCCGCCGAGGACGATCTCGCCCATCTGCGCAAGCTGCTCGGCCGCCGGACGACCGCGCTGCGGCGGCTGCGGGCGGCCGTGCGCTGGTATGCGCCGACCGGGCAGGCCAAGGGCTGGCGGCTGTGGATCGAGGGCTGGGCGGCGGCACTGCGCGAGCCCGTGCTGCGGGAGGTGACGCGTAACCTCGACCGGCGGTGGAAGGCCGCGATCACCGAGGTCATCACGGAGGGCGTGGCGGCCGGTGAGTTCCAGTGCCCCGACCCGGCCACCGCCGCTCTCCGTCTCACCGCCCTGCTGGACGGTCTCGCCGTCCAGACCACCGCCTACGAGGGCGCCGTCTCCCGCACCCGCACCCTGGAGTGGGCCGACGAGGCCCTCGCCCGCGAACTGGGCCTCAAGCGTGAGGCGTTGACGGCGGCGAGGAGCTGAGCCCGGACAGCTGAGCCCGAGCCCGGGCATACGGAGCAAGCCGGGCCGTCGCGCCCTGACACCACTGCCTCGCCCCCTCTCCCGGCCGTCCGCTCGCCGTCGCGGCCGGCCGTTCCCTCAGACCGCCGAATCGATCCGCATCTTGATGTCGTCCGGCGACAGGCTCCCCTTGGCCACCACGCGGTCCCCGGAGGACTCGCCGCGCAGCCGGCGCCCGATCCAGGGGACCAGGTACTCGCGGGCCCAGTGGATGTCGTCGCGGCGGACCTCGAAGGTGCCGCGTGGCGGGAGCGGAGGCCAGGGCTGGTCGGGGTCGGCGGGGATCTCGATGCCGAGGATCTGGCCCGCCCTCAGCGCCACGCGCGTGTGGCCCTCGGGCGACAGGTGCAGCCGGTCGTCGTCCCAGGCGCGCCGGTCCTGGACGGTCTTCAGGGACCAGAGGTCCAGCACGGGGCACCGGTACCGGTCGGCGATGGCGCGCACATGCCCGTTGTAGGTGGCGATCTTGCCGCGCAGATGCTTCAGCACGGGCACGCCACGGGTGTCGAAGCCGGTGGTCACCATGACGGCGCCGACGGCGGAGGTGAGGTCGGCGACGGCGCGCTCGAAGCGCTCGGCGACCTCGTCGGGGTCGGATCCGGGCCGGAGGATGTCGTTGCCGCCGGCACAGAGGGAGACCAGGTCCGGAGCGAGTTCCTTCGCCCTCGGGAGCTGGTCCGTGACGATCTGGTCGAGCAGTTTCCCGCGGACGGCGAGGTTGGTGTAGTCGAAGTCGCCCTCCGGGCGCCGGTCCGCGAGGAGTACCGCGAACCGGTCGGCCCAGCCGACGAACGCCCCGTCGGGGCCGGGGTCGCCGACGCCCTCGGTGAAGCTGTCCCCCACCGCCACGTACGACCCGATCACTGATCTCATGTCATTCTTCGAATCGTCTGCCACATGGGGTCATGATTCACCGTGGGATGTGAGCTACGCGACCGTAGGAAACGGTTGACGAGCGGTGAGATAGGCCACTCGTCAAGTGTTGGTCAACTGCGGAATAAGCCTCGCGTCAGGGACGTTGAGCGAGCCGCCAGACCCGGAAGCCTGTGATCCGGAAGTGGCTCCACACGGTACGGAACGCGAAGTGTCCGCTCGTGTACGGCTCCGGGTCGATGTAGTCGAAGACCAGCCGCCCGTTGTTCCACCACTGGACCGTGGGGCCGTCGGAGACGATCCGCACGTGGTGGGGCTCGTTGGCGACGAGCAGTGGTTCCGTGTAGTCGTAGACCAACGGCCGCACTCCGGCCTCGCCGACATAACGGCGCAGCCGTGTCGTGGTGTTGGTGTTGGCGCCGTAGCCCGCGTAATAGGTCTTGAGGTAGTCGTACTCCGCGAGCGCTCCGCCCCGCTCGGTGGCGAAGATGTCGTCGGGCGACCGTACGTCGACGGCGTTCCAGAAGTTGTTGAGGTCGGACACCCGGTCGTTGGCGCCACCCGCGGAGACGGGCGTGGCTGTGTACTCGATGACGTACGGGCCCTCGAACCGCTTCCGGAACCAGACCGTGGCACCGCTCGGCACGTCGATCTCCAGGACACCGCCAGAGGCCGTGACGGTGCCGCCGTCCTGCAGTTCGGTGGCCCACTGACGGAGGCCGTGCCGGAAGTCGTCCGCCGCGATCAGCCGTCCGCGACGGTCGCGGGGCGTGGCGCTCGCCGTCGGCACCGGCGCCAGCGCCGCGAGGGCGGCACCGGCGGTGAGGACTCCGAAGGCTCTGCGAGTGGTCATGACGCTCCTTTGTGGCGGTGTACGGGCGCAGTGCTGTGTGGTCGGCAGGCACGGAAAGCGCTTGCTGAAGACGACTGTGTCGTCACTTCCACACCACTGTCGATAGGACGACCGGCCATGCCACACGACCGCACTGTGCTGATCACGAAGATCACGGAGCACTCCCGAACGACGTCGCCCCACCGCTCACGGACGACTCGCTCTCACCCCACCACTCACAGCCACCCGGACACGCCGAAGGCCGGACCCCGGGGATCATGGGGTCCGGCCTTCGGAGGCGGTCGGCGGAGCTGCGGGCAGGTCAGAGACTGACGCCCTTCGAGCGCAGGTACGCGACCGGATCGATGTCCGAGCCGTAGTCCGGACCCGTGCGGATCTCGAAGTGCAGGTGCGGACCGGTGACGTTGCCGGTCGCGCCGGAGAGGCCGATCTCCTGGCCCTCGCTCACGCTCTGGCCCGCCGAGACGGAGAGCGAGGAGAGGTGGCCGTACTGCGCGTAGTGGCCGTCGTCGAGCTGGATGACGACCTGGTTGCCGTACGCGCCGCCCCAGCCCGCGGTGACGACCGTGCCCGCACCCACGGCCTTGAGGCTGGTTCCGGTCGGGACCACGAAGTCGACGCCGGTGTGGTAGCCGCTGGACCACATGCTGCCCGCGGTCTTGTAGGCGGTGCCGACGGAGGCGCCCTCGACGGGGAGCATGAAGCCGGAGCCGCCGGCCTCCGCGCTCGGGGTGACCGACGTGGAGGTCGGCTCGTTCCCGGGCGTCTCGGTCTGCTCCGGCTCGGCCTGCTTCGACTCGGTCTGCACCAAGGAGGCGGTCTTGTCCGAGGAGGCAGGCTTGTCCGAGGAGGCAGGCTTATCCGTCGCCTTGCCGCCGCCCGACGTGCTGTCGCTCGAAGCGCTGTCTCCCGACGGGGCCTTTCCGCCGAGCGTGAGCTTCAGGCCCGGGTGAATGAGCGACGGGTCGGAGCCGACGGCCTCGCGGTTGTCCGCGTAGATCTTCTTCCAGCCACCGGCGACATGGTGCTCCTCGGCGATCCTGGAAAGGTAGTCTCCGGGCCGCACCGAATAGATCCGCTTCGCGGTCTTCTTGGTGGCGGCCGACTTCTCGGCCTGCTCCGCGGCGGAATTTTCGCTCTTACCGGTGACGACCTTCGGGGAAACCGACGTCACCTTCTGGGAAACGGAGCCCGCGGTCGCGGCATGGGCTCCAGCGGCGCCGATCAGCGGAAGCGCGAGTGCGGCGCCACCGGTTCCGGCGACGGCTATCGAGCGGGTGAAACGCAGGGACTTCGGGCGACGGTGTTTACCCCTCGCGGGCATGACGAATTCCTCTCCGGCGCCTACGAGGTGAGCTGTCGGGTGCGAGCTGGAGATGCCCGGCCGTACTCGTGCACGGCTTGACCCCAAGCCTGTTCCGGAGACCGGAACAGGCGGTAGTGCCTGTGGGTCCCCCGCTCCTGCCATGCACGGGTGAGTTTGCGGTTCCGGGCGGCGGCAGGATTCGGCGTCCGTCCGGATTGAGGGGAACGTAAGCGACTTACAGGCATCTGGACAACCATGGGGAGTTTCCGTGCGTCTCCCCAATGATCCCTTTCAAGAATTCGCCGTCACGCTCCGTCAATTAGCGATCTCCAACCTTCCCTAACGGCCCTGAAACCGCACCAGCATTACATGAACATGACGGCGACACAGCGTCACGCATATGACGCTGGTCACGCATCTTCGGCTCACCGCGCTTTATTCCAGGGCCACTTGGACTCAACACTGCATTCCGGACAGAGCTCTCAGATGCGACGCAGCCGGATAAGCTTCGCATCGAAGTCACCACGCAACCCCGTGGACAGCCCATGGTGCAGCAGCACCGCACCTCCGTGAACGTCGCCCGATTCGCGGCATTCATACGCTTGTGTCGGGTCGAGGCCCCGCAGCCGGAGCGGGACCGGCGGCTCGCCGTGATGCTGAGCCTGGAGCCAGGCGAGGACAACGACCTCGTCGCCGAGGACGTACTGCACCGCGCTCAGCCCGCCGGCCGGCGGCCGCAGCCGGTAGAGGTCGCCGCGCTGCACGACGGGACGGATCTCCTTGTAGAGCTCGACCCACTCGCGCGCCTCGACGAGCTCCCCCTCGCTCCACTTCGTAAGGTCGCCGCCGACGCCGAGCACCCCCGCCATGGCGCTCACGAACCGGAAGCGCAGGGAGCTGACCCGCCCGTTGAGCTGAGTGTTCGGGCTGTCGGTGACCCAGGCGGCCATCACCCGCGCTGGGTGGATCTGGCTGAAGCCGTGCTGGATGGCGAGTCGGTCCAGCGGGTCGGTGTTGTCGGAGGTCCATACCTGGTCGGTGCGCGCCATGACCCCGAGGTCGATCCGGCCGCCACCGCCCGAGCAGGACTCGAAGGCGACGCCCGGGTGCGCGGCCCGCAGCCGGTCGAGCAGGTTGTAGAAGGCGTGCACGTGCTTGACCCACAGCTTCTGCGGGTACGGCTCACCGGGCCAGCCGGCGTCGGTGAAGCAGCGGTTGAAGTCCCACTTCACATAGTCGATGGGCGCACTGGAGAGCAGGTCGTCCAGCTTCTCCCAGAGGTAGTCCTGGACATCCTCGCGAGCGAGGTTCAGTACGAGCTGATTGCGGAACTCCGTCTGCTTTCGGCCCGGCTGGAACTGCACCCAGTCCGGGTGCGCCCGGTACAGGTCGCTGTCCGCGTTGACCATCTCGGGCTCGACCCAGATGCCGAACTGCATACCGAGCGCGCGCACGTCCTCGGCGAGCGGCTTCAGCCCGGCCGGGAAGCGGTCGGGGTTGGGCGTCCAGTCGCCGAGCCCCGCCCGGTCGCTGGTCCGCTTCCCGAACCAGCCGTCGTCGACCACGAACAGCTCGACCCCCATGCCCGCGGCCCGCCGCGCCAGCTCGCGCTGCTGGTCCTCGGAGATGTCGAACTCCGTGGCCTCCCAGGAGTTGTAGAGCACCGGCCGGTCCTGCTCCGCACCCGGGATGACGTACGCGCGCTGGTAAGCGTGCCAGGCCCGGCTCGCCCCACCGAAGCCGCCGTCGCTCCACAGCCCCGCGAAGACGGGGGTCGTGTACGACTCGCCCGCCTCCAGGCGCATCAGGCCCGAGTCGTCGTAGCCGATGCCGCCGGTGATCTGCACGCGCGCGTCGGGGAGTTGGGCCACGCAGATGCGCCAGGTGCCCGACCAGGCGAGCGCGCACCCGTAGACCTCGCCGCGCTCCTCGGTCGCCCCCTCGGTGTCGAGCGCGACCCACGGCAGGTGCTGGTGCCCGGTGTGGCCGCGTCGACTGCCGATGACGTGCTCCCCGTAGGTGAGGTCCGTGCGGACGAGCCGGGACTCGGCGGCCCACCGTCCGTGCACCTGGGACAGCCGCCACCCCTCGCGCATCGGCAGCGTCCAGGTCGCGGAGTCGGCGCGCAGCACCTCCAGGGCGGAGCTTTCGTTGGTGAGAGTCACCCAGCGCTCGACGACATCGTGGCGCATCCGGTAGTGCAGCGTGATGCCGAGCCCGTTGTCGGTGAAGCGCAGCCGCAGCTCGTCGTCCTCGATCTCGTACGCGTGGAAGGTCCACTCGGTGCCGCGGACCTCGTCGGTGCGGACGGACAGGGCGGGCCGTACGAAGCGGGGGCCGCCCTCGACCGGATACTCCTCAAGTCCGTCGAGCTGGGACTCGAAGCCCCGGTACGGGGGCAGCGGCCGGGCCGCGAGTTCCTCGACGTCGGCGAGCCCGATCCTTGGACCCCAGTGGAGGTGCAGGAGGGTGTCGTCCTCGGTGAGCGACAGGGCGTAGCTGCTCGTGGGTCCTGAGAGCAGCCACGTACGACCGTCTCCGCCGATCTCCAGCATCAAGCCTCCAACATATTCGAACAGGTGCGATCAGGCCCCGACATCATCAAGTCCGCCGGGGCTCATGGCAAACGCCCGTGGACACCTGTGGACAACTCCGTGGCCCACGAAGCCATGTCGTATCGTCGAGGGCGCAACGTCGGTATGCGGAACCGGGCATCGCCGACGGCCGGATGGGAGGAGCCCCCGTGACGCAGCAGGTCCCGTCGACCGAGCCGGAGCTGACCGGAGTACGGAATTTCCGTGACGTGGGGGGCCTGCCCACCGTGGACGGCCGGCGTGTGGCCCACGGGCGGCTGTTCCGCAGCGGCCACCTCGCGCACGCGACCGACGAGGACGCAGCGTTTCTGTCCTCCCTGGAGCTGCACACGATCTTCGACTTCCGCAACGCGGCCGACCAGAAGCTGGAGGGCCCGGACATCGACCTGCCGGGCGTGCGGAACGTCAACCTGCCGCTGACGGACCCGGCGGACGGCGCCGAGTTCTGGACGATGGTCCGCGACGGCGACCTGGACCAGCTGCGTGACCTGCTCGCGGACGGCAAGGCGGAAGGCCGCATGATCGGCTCGTACCGCACGATCATCCGGCACCGCACGGCCGAGCACTCCCAGGTGCTGCACGCGCTGGCCGAGGACAGCGTGCCCGCCCTGATGCACTGCGCGGCCGGCAAGGACCGCGCGGGTCTGTCGATAGCGGTGACACTCCTCGCGCTCGGCGTGGAGCGCGACGCCATCGTGGCGGACTACCTGGAGTCGGCCGCCACCCACCGCCGTTACAAGGTGCACCGCAGCGAGAAGTCGGCCAGTGCCTACTCCCCCGAGGTCATGGAGCTGCTCAACCCGCTGTTCGACGCGCGGGCCGAGTACCTTCAGGCGGCGTTCGAGACGATCGAGCAGGCCTGGGGCGGCGTGGACACGTATCTGGAGCAGGGCCTGAAGGTCACGCCGCGGATCCGGGAGCGGCTGCGCGAGCGGCTGCTGGACTGAGCCGGGGGCCGTGCCGCCCGTTCACGCCGCTCACTGCTTCGCGCCCACCTCGAAGAGCAGATAGATGAAGGCCGCGAAGATGTGGCCTACGGCGATGTAGATGATCAGGCGCACCCACAGGGCACGGGGGAACTTCTCTTCCAGATCGCTCACGGGGCTTCTCCGGTGGTCGTCGGCCCGAGGCACAGCGTGGCGGTCGGGCTCTGCAGCAGGGTGTGGACGAAGAGCAGGTCGGCGCCGTCGTGGTCGGCGGCCGCGAGTCGGTGCGGGGTCAGCGAGTCGAAATGGGCGCTGTCACCGGGCGCGAGCAGGTGCGTGGCGTCCCCGAGGCGCAGCCGCAGCCGGCCCTTCAGCACGTACAGCCACTCCTCACCGGGGTGGACACGCACGATGTCGCCCTGCGAGCCGTACGGGACGTGCACGCGCAGGGCCTGCATACCGCGCCCGGCGGCGCCCGCCTGCCAGTACGTCCAGCCGCCCGCCCGCGTCGGCTCCATGTCGTCGGCGCGGACGACCGCGTCCCGTTCGGCGACCGTCTCGCCGAGCAGTTCCGACACCGTCGTACCGTAGACGCGGGCCAGCGCGAGCAGCATCGGCAGCGAGGGCTGGCGGCGGCCGGTCTCCAGCCGGGAGAGATGCGCGGGCGACAGCCCGGCGGCCCGCGCTGCGGCCTCCAGGGTGAGGGAGGCACGGCGGCGCAGGGTGCGCAGTTGCGGAGCGACGGCCGGAAGGTCGGCGGCGGGTTCGGCCCCGGCGGACGGCTCCGGCTCGGTGAGGCTCATGCCTCCATTCAGCCCGAGGATTGCCTGTGGGGCAAATCTGTTGCCCCACAGGCAAAATTTTGCGGGCGGAGCCTCAGCGGTTGGCCACCGCCTGCTTCACCAGTGTCTTCCCGAAGTCCCACAGCAGCCCGCTGCCGCTGTGCGCGTCATCCATCACGTCGGTGAAGGCGTCGACGAAGCGGTCGACGTCCCGCTCCCCGATGACCAGCGGCGGGATCAGCTTGATGACCTCCACGTGGTCGCCGGAGACCTGGGTGAGGATGCGGTGCCGCTGGAGCAGCGGTGCGACGACCATCTGCGCGAACAGGCCCTTGCGTGCGGCCTGCAGCATGGTCCACCGGCTGCGCAGCCCCAGTGACTTCGGCTTCCCGAACTCGATACCGATCATCAGGCCCCGGCCGCGTACGTCGCTGAGCAGCTCGTACTTGTCGACCAGCGCCACGAGCCGGGACTTCAGCAGCTCACCGGTCGCGCGAGCGCGCGCGACGATTCTCTCGTCGTCCATGACCGACAGCACGGCGAGGCCCGCCGCCATGGCCTGGGCGTTGGAGCCGAAGCTCGCCGAGTGGACGAGGACGCGGTCGATCGACGAGTAGACCTTCTTGAAGATCCAGTCCCTGCCGAGGGTCGCCCCGACGGGTACGTAACCCCCGGAGAGTGCCTTCGCCACACACACCAGGTCCGGCTCCACCCCGTCCTCGTGCTGGTAGGCGTAGAAGTCGCCCGTCCGCCCGAGACCGGTCTGCACCTCGTCGGCGATGAGCAGCGCCTTGTGCTGGTGCAGCAGTTCCTGGGCGGCGCGAAGGTAACCGGGCGGGGCCTCGTGCACACCCTTGCCCTGGATCGGTTCGACGATGAGGGCGGCGACGTCGTCCTTCTTCACCTCCCGTGCCAGGGCGTCGAGATCGCCGAGCGGGACCGCCGTGTCCGGCAGCAGCGGCGCGAACCCGTCCCGGAAGCCCGACTCGCCGTTCACGGACAGCGCTCCTGTCGTCAGCCCGTGGAAGGCGTGCGCGCAGTACAGGACACGCGGCCTGCCGGTCACGTACCGGGCGAACTTCAGCGCGGTCTCCACGGCTTCCGTGCCGCTGTTGCCGAAGAACACCCGGTCCAGGTGGGGGCTGTGGGTGAGGAGCTTCTCGGCGAGGAGCCCGGGCAGCGGCTGGCAGTCGAAGCGGGTGAGGTCGGCGAGGGAGGCGTCGAGGACGTCGTGCAGCGCCTTGCGTACGACGGGGTGGTGGCGGCCGAGGCCCATTACTCCGAAGCCGGCGAGCATGTCCAGGTAGTCGTTGCCGTCCGCGTCCCAGAAGTGAGCGCCCTCGGCCCGCTCGTAGACCTTGTCGAAGCCGATGGTGTGCAGCATGCGCGGGAGCTGGTGGTTGAGGTGCCGGGCGTGGAGCTCGTAGCGCTCGGCCCCGCGCTCGGCCAGGAGTCTGCCGAGGTCGAACTCCTTGGCCCCGGCTGCGGGTTCCGCGGTGGTCATTCCTGTTTCTCCTTGGCGAGTTCGTCCCTGGCCGCCAGGCAGGCGCTGATCCGTCCGGCGATCTCGACCGGCGTGAGGCCGATGTCGGCCAGCACCTCGCCCCGCTTGGCGTGCGCGAGGAACTGCTCCGGGATGCCGAACCGCCGTACCGGCACGTCCACTTCGGCGTCCCCGAGGGCCAGCGCGACCGCCGCGCCGACGCCGGACGCCCGGCTGTTGTCCTCCACGACGGCCACCACCTGATGCTCGGCCGCGAGTGAGGGCAGCGCGGGATCGACCGGCTTGACCCAGCGCGGGTCCACGACGGTGCAGCCGACACCGCGGGCCCCCAGCAGTTCGGCGGCCTGGAGGCAGACCGGGGCCATGACGCCGACGGCGACCAGCAGCACCTCCGGGCGGCCCGTGGAGCGTTGCAGTACGTCCATGCCGCCCACGTGGTCCACCGCCGGGATGTCGGGCCCGACCGACTCCTTGGGGAAGCGGAGAAGCGTCGGCGCGTCGTCGACGGCGACCGCCTCGCGCAGTTGCGCGCGCAGTTGGCCGGCGTCGCGGGGCGCGGCGATCCTGAGGCCTGGCACGACCTGGAGGATCGACATGTCCCACATGCCGTTGTGCGACGGCCCGTCGACGCCGGTGACCCCGGCCCGGTCCAGTACGAACGTCACCCCGCAGCGGTGCAGCGCGACATCCATCAGGAGCTGGTCGAAGGCACGGTTGAGGAAGGTGGCGTAGACGGCGACGACCGGATGCAGACCACCCGTCGCGAGTCCGGCCGCCGACACCGCGGCGTGCTGCTCGGCTATCCCGACATCCCACACACGGTCCGGGAACCGCTCCGCGAACGCGCCCAGGCCCACCGGGTGCAGCATGGCCGCCGTGATCGCCACGACGTCGTCGCGTTCCTCGCCGATCCGGACGATCTCGTCGCCGAACACCGAGGTCCAGGAGGGGCCGCCCGCGGGGGCGAGGGGCTCGCAGGTGAGCGGGTCCATCACGCCGACGGTGTGGAAGTGGTCCTCCTCGTGGGAGAGCGCGGGCTCGTACCCGCGTCCCTTCTCGGTCAGGCAGTGGACGAGCACGGGCCCGTGGAAGCGTTTCGCACGCCTGAGCGCGGACTCCACAGCCCCCACGTCGTGTCCGTCGATCGGCCCGACGTACTTCAGCCCCAGGTCCTCGAACATGCCCTGCGGCGCGAAGGCGTCCTTGAAGCCCTTCTTCGCGCCGTGCAGCGACTCGTAGAGGGTGGTACCGATGACCGGGGTCCGGAGCAGGACGTCCTTGCCCCAGGCGAGGACCTGCTCGTAGCTGTCGGTCGTGCGCAGGGTCGCGAGGTGGTTCGCGAGGCCGCCGATGGTCGGGGCGTACGACCGTTCGTTGTCGTTGACGACGATGATCAGTGGCCGGTCCTTGGCGGCCGCGATGTTGTTGAGCGCCTCCCATGCCATGCCGCCGGTGAGGGCGCCGTCGCCGATGACCGCGACGACGTGCCCCTTCTCCTGTCGCACCTGCCGGGCCTTGGCGAGCCCGTCCGCCCAGCCGAGGGCGGTGGAGGCGTGGCTGTTCTCGATGACGTCGTGCTCGGACTCCTCGCGGGACGGGTAGCCGGACAGGCCGCCCTTGCTGCGCAGCTTGGAGAAGTCCTGACGTCCGGTCAGCAGCTTGTGCACATAACTCTGGTGACCGGTGTCCCACAGGATGCTGTCGACGGGTGACTCGAAGACCCGGTGGAGTGCGATGGAGAGTTCCACCACCCCCAGGTTGGGCCCCAGGTGTCCGCCGGTCCTGGCAACCGCCTGAACCAGGAACTCCCGTATTTCTCCCGTCAGTTCGCCGAGTTCGGCCTTGGACAGCGCCTTCAGTTCCCGTGGTCCCCGGATGCTCTCCAGAATCGTCACGCTCGGGCCCCCTCTCGGTCAGTGCTGTTCAACTCACGGTGACGGCCGGCTCCCCCGCCGCGGCACCGTCCTTCTGCATCTGCTCCGCGATCTTCATCGCCTCGTCGATGAGGGTCTCCACGATCTTCGACTCGGGTACGGTCCTGATGACCTCGCCCCTCACGAAGATCTGGCCCTTGCCGTTGCCGGAGGCGACCCCCAGGTCTGCCTCCCTGGCCTCTCCAGGACCGTTGACGACACACCCCATGACGGCGACGCGCAGGGGCACCTCCATCCCCTCCAGACCGGCCGTGACCTCCTCGGCCAGCCGGTACACGTCGACCTGTGCCCGCCCGCACGACGGACACGACACGATCTCCAGCCTCCGCTGCCTCAGCCCCAGCGCCTGAAGGATCTGGATGCCGACCTTGACCTCCTCGACGGGCGGGGCGCTCAAGGACACCCGGATCGTGTCGCCGATGCCCTCGGCGAGCAGCGCCCCGAACGCCACGGCGGACTTGATGGTGCCCTGGAACGCCGGACCCGCCTCGGTTACCCCCAGGTGCAGCGGATAGTCGCACTGGGCGGCCAGCTGCCTGTAGGCGTTGACCATCACCACCGGGTCGTTGTGCTTGACCGAGATCTTGATGTCCCGGAAGTCGTGCTCCTCGAAGAGCGACGCCTCCCACAGAGCCGACTCGACCAGAGCCTCCGGAGTCGCCTTGCCGTACTTCTGCAGCAGCCGCCGGTCCAGCGAGCCCGCGTTGACACCGATACGGATCGGCGTGCCGTGCTCCTTCGCGGCCCGCGCGATCTCCTTGACCTTGTCGTCGAACTGCTTGATGTTGCCGGGGTTGACCCGGACCGCCGCACAGCCCGCCTCGATCGCCGCGAACACGTACTTCGGCTGGAAGTGGATGTCCGCGATCACCGGGATCTGCGACTTCCGCGCGATCGTGGCGAGCGCGTCCGCGTCGTCCTGCGTCGGGCAGGCCACCCGCACGATCTGGCAGCCCGACGCGGTGAGCTCCGCGATCTGCTGCAGCGTGGCGCCGATGTCCGACGTACGCGTCGTGGTCATCGACTGCACCGACACCGGGGCTCCGCCCCCCACGGCCACCGGCCCGACCTGGATCTGCCGCGAGACGCGGCGCTGAGCCATCGGCCGGACGGGTACGTCGGGAACGCCGAGGGATACGGCGGTCATGGCATCACCCGTTGTTTCCGGTGACGGTCTCGCGCATGGCGCGCAGCGACTCCTTCAGGGATCCCATGGTGGCGAGGACGGCGGTCGGCTCGTAGCCGCAGTGGGCCATGCAGTTGGAGCAGCGGGGATCCTTGCCGCGGCCGTACTTGTCCCAGTCCGTCTCCTCGATGAGCTCCCGGTACGTCGGTACGTACCCGTCGCTCATCAGATAGCAGGGCCGCTGCCAGCCGAACAGCGAGTAGTTGGGGATCGCCCACGCCGTGCACGGGAAGTCGACCTTGCCCTCGAGGAAGTCGAGGAACAGCGGCGAGTGGTTGAGCCGCCAGCGACTCCGGTTGCCGCCCGCGAAGGCCTTCCTGAACAGGTCGCGGGTCTGCTCCACGCCCAGGAAGTGTTCCTGGTCGGGCGCCTTCTCGTAGGCGTAGGCGGGCGAGATCATCATCTCGTCGACCTTGAGGTCGTCGTTGAGGTAGTTGAGCACCTCGATGATGGTCTGCGGGGTGTCGGTGTTGAAGAAGGTCGAGTTGGTGGTGACCCGGAAGCCCCGCTTCTTGGCCTCCTTGATGGCCTCCACGGCCTCGTCGAACACCCCCTCCTTCGCCACGGACTCGTCGTGCCGCTCGCGCAGCCCGTCGATGTGCACGGCGAACGCGAAGTACGGCGAGGGCTTGAAGTTGTCCATCTTCTTGCGCATCAGCATGGCGTTGGTGCACAGGAAGACGTATTTCCGCCGGGCGACCAGCTGCCGTACGATCTCGTCGATCTGAGGGTGCATCAGGGGCTCGCCCCCGGCGATGGACACCATCGGTGCCCCCGACTCCAGGACGGCGCCCACGGCCTGCGCCACCGGCATGCGCTGCTTGAGTACTCCGGCCGGGTGCTGGATCTTGCCGCAGCCCTCGCACTTCAGGTTGCAGGCGAAGAGCGGTTCCAGCTCGACGATGAGCGGAAACTTGTCCCGTCGGCGAAGCTTCTGTTCAAAGAGATACGTCGCCACCTTGATGGACTGGCGGAGCGGCATGGCCATCTGGCTCACCTCCTGGGAAGCAGCAAAGAACGGTGCCATTCAAAGAAAGCGGGAACGACGGCACGAAGAACACGGAAAGCTGATATTCCACCGCGCACCGTGCCGATCCGGACGAGTTCATGTTCTGGAGCGTCCACGACCACCCGGACGGCCGCAACCGGGCGTGCTCCCCGGCGCACGGCGCTCTGGAGCGTGGACGCGGACTCCATGTCGACCGCGATTGCGCCGGTCGCGAGCAGTTCCGATCTTTCGTGCCCGCGTACGACGTGGTCCGAGCCGGTGAGCGTGCCGGTGTGCACGGTGCGCCCGGGCACGGCGCGCACCAGCTCCTTGACCAGCAGGTCGGTGCCCTCGCACGGCGTCGTGGCACCGGCCGGGCCCCGGGTCTCCTCGGCGACGACGAGGTCACCGGGGTGCATGCCCGGCGCGAGCCCGGCGCAGAAGCCGGTGGCCATGACGGCGGCCCCGCGCAGCGCCGGCTCGCCGAGCACCCGGGTGACCGAGCGCTCCGCGGCCCTGGGCCCCATGCCGGTCCGCAGCACGGTGACCGGGCCCTGGGCGCCACGGGGGACGCCTCCGCGCAGGGCGAGCCGTTCGATGCCGAGCGCGCAGGCGATCAGCAGCGGGGCCGGGGCGGGAGCGTCGCTCACTTCAGCTCCCCTTGACGGGCGCGGCCGTCGTGTCGGTCGTATCACTCCTGTCCGTGAAGGGCTCCCCGTGGACGTACCTGCCGAGCGCGGTCAGCGGGAAGACCTGCCGGTAGAGGTGGTAGTTGATCGAGAAGTCCCACGGGAAGCCGGTTCCGGTGAAGTACGGCTCGTCCCAGGAGCCGTCCTCGCGCTGGGTGCCCGCGAGCCACTCGATGCCGCGCTCGACGGTCTTCGACTCCCGCTCCCCCGCCGCCAGCAGCGCGAGCAGGGCCCATGCGGTCTGGGAGGCGGTGGAGGCGCCCTTGCCGCTCCACCCGGCGACGTCGTGGTAGGAGCGCAGGTCCTCGCCCCAGCCGCCGTCGTCGTTCTGCACGGCCTCCAGCCAGGCAACGGCCCGGCGGATCGCGGGGTGCGAGGCGGGCAGCCCTGCGGCCACCAGTGCCGGGACCACCGACCCCGTGCCGTACACGTAGTTGACGCCCCAGCGCCCGAACCACGAGCCGTTCGGCTCCTGTTCGGTGAGCAGCCACTCGATGCCGCGGCGGGTGCGTTCGTCGTGGGCGAGTCCCTCGACGGCCAGCATCTCCACGACGTGCGCGGTGACATCGGCGGACGGCGGGTCGATGACCTCACCGAAGTCGCAGAAGGGCAGCTTGTTGGGGAACGGACTGGTGTTGTCGACGTCGAAGGCGCCCCACGCGCCGTTCCTCGACTGCATGCCGAGGTTCCAGCGCACTCCGCGCGCGATCGCCTTGTTGACGCGCTCGGGGTCGGGGTGCTTGACGCGGCGCAGCGCGAGGGCGACCTCGGCGGTGTCGTCGATGTCGGGGTAGTTGTCGTTGTGGAACTCGAACGCCCAGCCGCCCGGCGGGAGTCCTGGTCGCCGTACGGCCCAGTCTCCTGGCCGGACGATCTCCTCGCCGAGCATCCAGTCCGCGGCCTTCACCAACTGCGGGTGGTCGGCGGGCAGTCCGGCGTCGACGAGGGCGGTGGTCGCGAGGCAGGTGTCCCACACCGGCGACTGGCAGGCCTCGATCATCCGGGCCCCGTCCTCGCGCCATACGGCGAACCGGTCGAGGGACTCCAACCCGGCGCGCATGACGGGGTGTTGGAGGTCGTAGCCGAGGAGGTGCAGCGCGATGACCGAGTACACGGCCGGGGGCTGGATGCCGCCCCAGCAGCCGTCGTTCTCCTGCCGCTCGATGATCCAGCGGGCGGCGCTGTTCATGGCCGCCCTGCGCAGGGGCTTCAGGGCGACCTTGTGGTAGCCGTGCAGGACCTTGTCGAGGCGCTGGAAGACGCCGTCCCAGCTCGCCGCGGGCGCGAGGGGCGCGGCCGGGTTCGGATCGCGCGGGTCGGTGTGCAGCTCGTCGAGCGGGAAGGGCGCGGGCCGCACCGGGCGCTTCGCCGAGACGATGGTCAGGGGGACGATGGTCTGCCGTGCCCAGCACCCGAAGTCGTAGATGTTCAGCGGCATCCACTTCGGGAAGTAGATGAGTTCCGGCGGGAGTTCGGGCAGGTCCTCCCACTTCCACCAGCCGAACAGGGCGAGCCAGATACGGGTGAAGACGCGGGAGGAGGCGATACCGCCCCGGGCGCGGATCCACTCCGACGCCTTCGCCATGTGCGGGGCATCCGGGGCATCCCCGGACAGGCGCAGGGCGACGTACGCCTCGATGGTGGTGGAGAGTTCCCCGGGTCCGCCGTAGAAGGTCCCCCAGGTGCCGTCCTCGCGTTGCTCGCCACGGATGAAGAGGGCGGCGGCCTGCGTGGTCCTGTCGTCGCGGACGCCCAGGAACTGACGGAGGAGAAGATCCTCGGCGTCCATGGTGACGTTGGTCTCCAGGTCGCCCTTCCACCAGCCCTGGGCGTCCTGGCGCGAGAGCAGGAAGTCGGTGGCGCGGGCCGTCGCGCGCACGGCGGCATCCGGGACCCCCGCCACCCCGAGGGTGTCGATGTCGGTTTCGGTTTCGCTGGCCGAGGCAGCTCGGGGTGGTGGTGCCCCGGTGCTTCCGTCGGTCGTCGCTGTCATGGCTTCCCCTTCGTGCAGTGGCATGTCTCTGCTGTGGGTCCGCCGTCGGCCGGTGCTCACCGTGCCCGAGGCACCGGCCGGCGACTACGCGAGGGTTATTCGACCGATAGGGATCATCTCTTTCCCTGTAGTGATCATCTCTTTCGTACGACGACGAAGTCGGCGAGCGCCACGAACTGGTCGCGCACCCGGTCGGGCATCCGGATCTCGTCCAGGGCGTCAAGGGCGATCCGGTGCTGGCGGCGCGACTCCTCGGCGGTCCAGTCGCGGCCGCCGGCCTCCTCGATGAGGGCGGCGCGGGCGGCGAACTCCTCCTCGGAGAAGTTCTCGATGTCGCTGCTCTTGGCGTCGGCCGCGAGGATCTCGCCGAGCCGCTCGGAGGCCCGGCCGCCTGCCGCGAGCGCTGCCACCACCGGCAGGGACTTCTTGCGCTGACGCAGGTCGCTCCAGGTCTGCTTGCCGGTGGCCTCCGGGTCGCCCCAGATGCCCAGCAGGTCGTCGACAGCCTGGAAGGCGAGGCCGAGGTGGTAGCCGTACTTCTCCAGCATGTCGGCCGTGTGGTCGTCGGCGCCACCGAGGACCGCGCCGATCGAGCAGGCGCACGCGAGCAGCGCGCCCGTCTTGTTGCCCTCCATCTCCAGGCACTCCTCGACGCTGACGCGGTCCCGGTGCTCGTAGGAGATGTCCTGGGCCTGGCCGTCGATGAGGGCGCGGGTGGCCCTGGTCAGCCGGCGGGTGGCACGGCCGGCCTCGACGGTGCCGAGCTCCAGGAGGATCTCGTTGGCCAGGGCCATGAGAGCGTCGCCGACGAGGATGGCCTGGGCCGGGCCGTGCACCTTCCAGACGGTGCCGCGGTGGCGGCGCTGCTCGTCGCCGTCCATCAGGTCGTCGTGCAGGAGCGAGAAGTTGTGCACCAGCTCGACCGCGACCGCGCCGGGGACGCCGGTCTCGGGGACCGCCTCGGTGACCTCGGCGGACAGCACGGCGAGCGCGGGCCGCACGGCCTTGCCGCCATCGCCGTCGGCGGGCCTGCCCTCGGCGTCGATCCAGCCGAAGTGGTAGGCGGCGACTGTGTCCATGGGCGGCGCCAGTCGGTCGATGGCCGCCCGCAGCACCGGGGTGGCCAGGGTCCGGCCGCGCTCCAGGAGCGCGGTCACGTCCACCGCGGGCTCTCGCGCGGCCGTCGAGGCCGGGGGCACAGTGGGCACAGTCTCTCCTCTTGTTGCGGTGCGGGAGGTGCGGGGGTCTGCCTCGCGTCGCTCGTTGAGCATCAGGCCGCCTCCTCGAAGTCGAAGAGATGGTCGCGGGGTCTGCCCAGGGCGCCCAGTGCGGCGTCCGCCGCGCTGATGCCACTGCGAACCGCACTCTCCATGGTCGCGGGCCACCCTGTGGCGGTCCACGCACCGGCCAGGTACAGGCCGGGGGCCTTGGTGCGGGCGCCGGGCCGGAGCCGCCCGACGCCAGGAGTGGGAGCGAACGTCGCCGTGCGCTCCCGGGTCACGAAGAAGTCGCGCACGCCCGCACCGCGCGTGCCCGGAAGCAGCCGTTCCAGCTCCGGCAGGTACCGCTCGCGCAGGACGGACACCGGTGTGTCGATCTCGTCCTGAGCCGCCGACTGCGACACCGCCAGGTACTGGCCCTCGCTCAGCCCGGATGCCTCGGTCCGGTCGAAGACCCACTGCACCGGGGTGCCGAGCGCCGTGAAGAACGGCTTGTCGAGCACCTTCCGGTCGTACACCACATGGACGTTGAGGATCGGGGCCGTGCCGATCTCCAGAAGCCGCCCGGGGTGGTCGAGCGCGTCCGCGGGCAGCAGATCGTGCGCCTCGCGCTGTGGTACGGCGAGGACGACGGCGTCCGCGTCGAGAGTCTCACCGGGAACCTGAACCGTCCAACGCCCGTTTCCGTAAGGGGAGATGGAGGTGACGCGTGTACGGAGTACGGTATGGACGCCCGCCGAGTCGAGCGCCTTGCGGGCCAGCCGGTCGTGCAGTTCGCCCAGCGGGACGCGTGCCCAGCCGATGTCGGCCGCGCCCGGGTCGGACAGCAGACCCGTCTTGAACACCATCGCGGCGAGCCCGAGAGAGGCGTCTTTGGCCACCGCGTTGAGGGTGGCGACCCCCACGAGGTCCCACAGAGCCTCGACGGCACGCGCCGACTGACCGTAGGCGGCCAGCCAGCTGCCGAAGTCCTGGTTGTCCAGCGCGGGATCCGCGAGGTCGAGCGCCTTGAGCGCCAGTGCGGCACGCCCCACTTTGGCGCGCTCACCGAGCGAGAGGTGCGGATACGTGGCGAGGCTGCGCCCCAGATGCAGTGGTACGGGCAGTGCGTCGCGCCGCAGTCTGCCGAGCCGCCGGCCGGCACGGGCCTCGACGTCGAGTACGGGCACGTCGAGACGGTCCTGCACGGGGGCGAGCGCGGTCCCGTCGACGCGGTCGAGGAACCAGCGGTACGCGGTGCAGCAGCGCAGGTACACGTGCTGTCCGTTGTCGACGGTCAGGTTGCCGCGCTGGAAGGAGAAGGCGAGTCCGCCGAGCCGGGGCCGTCCTTCCAGCAGGGTGACCCGCACTCCGGCGTCGGCCAGCGACAGCGCGGCGGTGATCCCGGCGAGCCCGCCGCCGACCACGACGGCCGACCGTCCGTCTCCCGCCGCCGCCCCTTCGCGGAGGTGCTCCGCGCCCTTCCGGGAGGCCGGGCGGCCGGGCCTGTCACCGTCGAGCAGCCCCTCGGGGTGTGTGCCGTCGGTCATCGTGCGCCCTCCCCCGCGCCATGGCCGTGGTGCTTCAGCGAGCCACGGCAGGCCGTCGCAGTCTGGGACGCGGCCGGGCGGCGGAGGGTTGCGTGCCGCCTTTCACCGATGGAGCCGCCTTGGTCGGGACCAGGGCCTGTTCTGAGTTCGCCGTCGTCCGCGCGAAAGGCGGGCGCAGCGCCCGCGGCGGAGCCGCTGGTGTACGCAGCCGGTACCCCCACTCGGCGTGCGGCGTCGCAGGTCATGCGGCGGAGCCACCTGTCCTGTGGCGCCGTGCGCCGAGTGGGGGTACCTCCCACGCCGTCAAGGCAGTGGGGGAGCATGCCGGGCGTCGGGGCGCAGGCGGGGAACTCAGAACAGGCCCTGGCCATCAGGAGCGCCTCCTGACGGGCCGGCTGACGGTCCGCCGGGAGACATGGCGGGCATCGAGACCGGACAGCCCGCGCACGGCGACGTACGCCTTCTCCCGCCCCGGCAGCGAGACGCGGCCGCGCAGCACGGCCTCCGGCTCCCGCTCGATGCGGTCGAGGAGGCGGCGGTAGATGCCGGCCATGGCAGCGACACAGGCGCCGCTGCGCCGGTCGAGCATGGGCAGCAGCCGGTAGCCCTCGGCGAAAAGGGTGCGGGCCCGGCGCACTTCGAAGTGGATGAGGCCCGCGAAGTCGGAGTCGGGCGGTGGGACCGGCTGGCCGAACCCGGCCGAGCAGCCGAACTTGGCGAGGTCGTCGGCGGGCAGATAGGTGCGCCCGCCCAGGGCGTCCTCGCGAACGTCCCTGAGGATGTTGGTGAGTTGCAGCGCGAGCCCCAGCGTGTCGGCGTACTCGGAGGCGCGCTCGACACCACGCGCTCCCGGTTCCGTACCGAACACGCCCAGTGAGACGCGCCCGATGGCGCCCGCCACGCAGCGGCAGTAGACCTTGAGGTCGTCCCAGGTCTCGTAGACCTCACCGCGGACGTCCATCAGGACGCCGTCGATGAGTTCGTCGAGGCCGCCGAGCGGGATCGGGAACTGCTCGCCGGCATGCGCGAGGGCGACCGCGACCGGGTCGGTCTCGTCCTCGTCGACGTCACCTTCACGGACCCGGGTGATCAGGGCCCGGGTGTCCTCGAGTCTGGCCACCTTGACGTCGGGTGAGAGCGCGCCGTCACCGATGTCGTCGACGCGCCGCGCGAACGCGTAGACCGCGGACAGCGCACGGCGCTTGGGCGTCGGCAGCAGTCTGATGCCGTACGCGAAGTTTCGGGCCTGCTGTCCGGTGACGGCCTCGCAGTAGCTGTAGGCGGCGAGTACCGGTGCGGACACGTGTGGATCGGGCTCCACGGTCCGGATCACCCCTCTCCTCGCAGGGTCACGCCCGCCTCACGCAGCAGTTGGAGCCTGCCGGGCTTGGGCGGGCCGGGAAGTACGTCATAGTCGGCGGCGGCGATCGCGCGGATCGCCGCCCTTCCCCCCGCCACGAACCCGGCAAGGAGCAGCCTCAGCCTGCCGTGAACGCTACCCACCAGGGCGTTGCCCTCATTCAGCAGGTCACGGGCGCGTTCTGCTTCGTACGCGACCAGCGCGCGCACCGATGCGCCTGCCGTGGTCGCCGCGAGATCCGCCTCCTGGACATGAAAGCGCTTCATGTCCGTGGCGGGCAGATAGATGCGGTCGCGGCCGAGGTCCTCGGCCACGTCCTGGAGGTGTTCGACGATCTGCAGGGCCGTACAGACGGCGTCGGAGCGGCGCACGCGCTCGGGCGTGGACGTGCCGGTGACGGCGAGGACGAGGCGGCCGACGGGGTTGGCGGACAGTTCGCAGTAGGCGAGGAGGTCGTCGTACGTCTCGTACCGCCGGACGACCTGGTCCTGACGGTTGGCCGCGATCAGGCCGAGGAAGGGCTCGGGCGTCAGGGACCGGCGGCGGACGGTGAGCTGGAGGCGGCGCAGCAGCGGGTGACGGGGGCTCGCGTCGAACACCCTCCGCAGGTCGGCCTCGAAGGCGTCCAGCAGGACCGACCGGTCCCCGGCCTCCTCGGGCGACACGCCGAGCAGACGGGCGTCGGCGCCGCCGGGCGCGAGGTCGCCGTCACCGATGTCGTCGACCAGGCGGGCGAAGCCGTAGACGGCCATGAGGTCGGTGCGCCATGCCCTGGGCAGGAAGAACGGTGCCACGGGAAAGTTCTCGGCCGCAGCCTTGTCGAGGGTGTCGCGCTCCGGGTCGCCGGTGCGCGC
The DNA here is from genome assembly GCF_009377235.1 of Streptomyces acidicola. Taxonomy (GTDB): domain Bacteria; phylum Actinomycetota; class Actinomycetes; order Streptomycetales; family Streptomycetaceae; genus Streptomyces; species Streptomyces acidicola. Next base: position 14,190 of record NZ_VMNX01000069.1, on the reverse strand, counting down.
CGTCCCGGCTTCGGTCACCGCTCGTCACCCGGCGCGGGGACGGCCCGAGCGTCGCGGAGGTGGGGAGTTTCCGTAGCCATTGCCGTCACATCTCCCGTTCTACACTGCCGACGCAATACACACTATTTCGGACACGCCGCCCGGCGGACGGCTCAATACGGCGGGTGCCGGGTGTCGCGCATTATGGCCCTACTTGCCGCGATTCGGCACTCGTACAGCTTACGTTGTACAACGCGCCCTGCTCCGTCGGGGTGTCCCGCACATCACAACAACACACCAATTGGCCCCAAGATTCCTAAGTGGAACCGGAGTTGGTCCCTTCTTTGCCGAACGGGACCGTCCTTGCCGAGTTCGTTGACCGCCCTTTGCATCCGGACCCCGCCGGAGGCGTTCCGGCGGGGTCCGGTGCGTGCTGGTGTCGAGGGTTCGGGCTACTTGCCGGTGAACTTCTCGTACTCCTTGAGGACGTCCTCGGTGCGCCCGTCCATCCGCAGCTCGCCGCGCTCCAGCCACAGGACGCGGTCGCAGGTGTCACGGATCGACTTGTTGTTGTGGCTCACCAGGAACACCGTGCCGGCCTCCTTGCGCAGCTCGCGGATGCGGGCCTCGGAGCGCTTCTGGAACTTGCGGTCACCGGTGGCGAGAGCCTCGTCGATCATGAGGACGTCGTGGTCCTTGGCGGCCGCGATGGAGAAGCGCAGGCGCGCCGCCATGCCGGAGGAGTAGGTGCGCATCGGCAGGGTGATGAAGTCGCCCTTCTCGTTGATGCCCGAGAAGTCGACGATCCCCTGGTAGCGCTCCTTGATCTGCTCGCGGGACATGCCCATCGCGAGCCCGCCCAGGATGACGTTCCGTTCGCCCGTCAGATCGTTCATCAGGGCCGCGTTGACGCCGAGGAGCGAGGGCTGGCCGTCGGTGTAGACCTTGCCGCTCTCCGCGGGGAGCAGGCCGGCGATGGCGCGCAGCAGGGTGGACTTGCCGGAGCCGTTGGAGCCGATCAGGCCGATGGCCTCACCGCGGTAGGCGGTGAAGGAGACGCCCCGGACCGCGTGCACCTTGCGCACGCCGCGCGCCGAGTCGTCGGAGCCCCTCTTGAGGATGCGGCTGAGAGCGGCGGTGGCACTGCCCCTGCCGGTCTTGGCGCCGTTGACGCGGTAGACGATGTGCAGCTCGTCCGCGATGACGGTGGGAATGCGTGCCTCAGCCACGACCGTACCGCTCCTCCGCCTTCCAGAAGTACACGAAGCCGCCGAGCGCGACGAGCGCGGCCCAGCCGCCCGCGACCGCCCACACATGCGGGGGCAGGTTCTCGGAACCGTAGCCGTCGATCAGCGCGAAGCGCATCAGGTCCATGTAGATGGCGGCGGGGTTCCACTGGAGGACGTCGCCGATCCACTCCGGGTGCTCGGCGAGCATCACGGGGATCGAGAACATGACGCCGGATGCGTACATCCAGGTCCGCATGACGAACGGCATCAGCTGCGCGAGGTCGGGGGTCTTGGAGCCCATCCGGGCCATGATCATCGCCAGGCCGGTGTTGAAGAGGAACTGCAGGGCGAGGATCGGGAGGATCAGCAACCAGGACAGCCGCGGATAGCTGCCGAAGGCAACCGCCACGGTGAACAGCACGATCATCGAGAAGAGCAGCTGCTGGAGCTGCTGGAGCGAGAACGAGATCGGCAGCGAGGCGCGCGGGAAGTGCAGCGCCCGCACCAGGCCGAGGTTGCCGGAGACCGCGCGGACGCCCGCCATCACCGAACTCTGCGTGAAGGTGAAGACAAAGACACCCGTGACCAGGAACGGGATGTAGACCTCACGGCCCATACCCCTGTCCGCTTTGAGGATCAACCCGAAGATCAGGAAGTACACCAGCGCGTTGAGCAGCGGAGTCGCCACCTGCCAGAGCTGGCCGAGCTTGGCCTGGCTGTACTGGGCGGTGAGCTTCGCCTGGGAGAAGGCGAGGATGAAGTGGCGCCGCCCCCAGAGCTGGGCGATGTACTCGCCGAGTCCGGGCCGGGCCCCGCTGACCGCGAGGCCGTACTTGGCGGCCAGCTCGGCGGGAGAGAGTCCCTCGTCGGGCGACGGCCGGTCGCTCACGGCGACTGAGCCGTCATGCGTTGTCTCACTCACAAGTGGAAACTTTCGTCCTCAAAAGTGCGCAGGCTGGTCGGGCCTAGGCAGAAACCTGGGACCGGGTACCGCCGAATGCTCTCAGATATCGAGCTTGTCAGATGACGGGAGGTCGGCCCAATCGGGTAAGACGCCACACCGTACGCCACTTCATGGCCCGGCGGGGACCGCACGCGGTCGTCCAGCCCTCCTTGAAGCCGCCGAACCAGGCTCTCAGGGCGGCCCGCGAGGGTCTCCGAACCAGCGTCAGGAGCACCCAGACGCCGAGGTATACGGGCACCAGGAGCGCGGGGAGATTGCGGCGCGCGAGCCAGACCCGGTTGCGGGCGACCATGCGGTGGTAGACCGCGTGCCGGGAGGGCGCGGTCGTGGGGTGGTACAGCACCATGTCGGACCGGTAGTCGATCATCCAGCCCGCGTCGAGGGCCCGCCATGCCAGGTCGGTTTCCTCGTGTGCGTAGAAGAATTCGTCCGGAAGTCCGCCTACTTCGGCGAGAACCTTCGTACGGACTGCGTTGGCGCCGCCGAGGAACGTGGTCACCCGGGAGGAGCGCATCGGGTCGGCGGCCCGCAGGCGGGGCACGTGGCGCCGCTGAGTGACGCCGGTGTCCGGGTCGGCGATGCGAAAGCTGACGATCCCGAGCTTCGGGTCGGCCTCGAAGGCCGCACGGCACAACTCGGCGGTGTCGTTGCGCGCCAGCAGGCCGTCGTCGTCGAGGAACAGCAGGATGTCGACGTCGGTCCCACCGGGGCCGAAGGCCTCGATGCCGACGTTGCGGCCGCCGGGAATGCCGAGGTTCTCGGGCAGTTCGACGGTGCGTACGCCCTCGGGGACCTCCGGCACCGGGGAGCCGTTGCCGACGACGACCACCTCGACCCGGTCGCCGTCCTGCTTGGCGACCGAGTCGAGGAGGGCGCGCAGTTCGTCGGGGCGGTTGCCCATGGTGATGATGACCGCGCCGACCTTCATGCCGCTGCTCACTTCAGCCTGCTGGAGGCGAGGATGGACACCAGGTGCAGCAGGGTCTGAAGGAGTGCGATGCCGGCCAGTACGGCGACACCGAGCCGCGAGAAGAACAGGTCGCCGCGGACCGTGTCCAGGACCGCGAGAACCAGGATCAGCAGGGACGCCTCGACGCCGAGGACGAGCCGGTGGAACTTCAGCGCGGCGGCGGCCTTACGGGCCAGCGCCATTCCGGAGGAGCGCGGCTCGGAGGCCGACTCCTGGACCGGTGGCTTCCCGGCCTGGTGACGGGCGACCCCGACGAGGTCCGTCTCGGCCTTGATCAGAATGGCGCCGAGGGCGGCCAGGGTGCCGAGGAAGGCCCACAGCCAGTCGATCCGCCCGGAGCCCCACAGGTCGGCGGCACGCAGACCGAAACCGACCAGTACGGCGGCGTCGCACAGGTAGGCGCCGACACGGTCCAGGTACACCCCGGCGAGCGAGTACTGCTTCTTCCAGCGCGCTATCTCACCGTCGACGCAGTCCAGCAGCAGGTAGAGCTGGACCATCAGAACGCCGAGCACCGCGCCCGGGATCCCCGGCACCAGCAGGGCCGGGGCGGCGAGGACGCCGAAGAGGGTCATCAGGTAGGTCAGCTGGTTGGGCGTGACCCGGGTGTTCACCAGGTGCCGGTCGATGCGCAGCGAGATCTCGCGCATGTACAGCCGCCCGGCCCAGTGCTCACCGCTCCGCCGGTCCTTGACACCCGGGGGGTGGACGACCGGGCGGAGTTCAGCTACCGATGGCTTTTGCATAGTCGGCGTATGCGTCCCTGATCTGGTCGGTGGACAGGTCGAGGTGTTCGAGGATCGTGTAGCGGCCGGGCCGGGTCTGCGGGGCGAACTCGACGACCTGGACGAACTCCTCGACGGTGAAGCCGATCTCGTCCGGGAGGACGGGCAGGCCGTGGTGCCGGAGGACTTCGGTCATCTGACCCGCGATCTCGTGGTGGCCCCGCAGGAACGTGGCGAACGCACCGCCGAGGCCGCACTGCTCGCCGTGGAGGGCGTTGCGCCGCGGGAAGCTCAGGTCGAACGCGTGGCTGATCTCGTGGCAGGCACCCGACGCGGGACGGCTGTCACCGGCGACGGACATGGAGATCCCGCACAGCACGAGGGACTCGGACAGGGTCGTCAGGAAGTCGTCGTCGCCGATGCCACCAGGGTGACGCAGCACCGCTTCGGCGGCCTGCCGTGCCATGGCGGCAGCCAGCCCGTCGACCTTCTCGCCCGTCTCCCGGCTCGACAGCTCCCAGTCGGCCACGGCGGAGATCTTGCAGATCACATCGCCGATCCCGGCCCGCACGAAGCGCACCGGTGCCTCACGGATGACATCGAGGTCGATGACGATCCCGATCGGGTTGGGCACACCGTACGAGCCGCGGCCCGCGTCGTTGTCGAGCGTGGCCACCGGGGAGCACAGACCGTCGTTGGCGAGGTTCGTGGCCACGGCGACCAGCGGCAGGCCGACGCGGGCGGCGGCGTACTTGGCGCAGTCGATGACCTTGCCGCCGCCGAGTCCGATCACGGCGTCGTAGTGCCCGCCCTTCTTGATCGAGTCGGCGAGGCGCACCGCGCCGTCGATGGTGCCGTCGGCGTCGCAGAACCAGTCCGCCTCCGGCAGCGCGGGGGCGAACCGCTCGCGCAGCGCACGGCCGGAGCCGCCGCTGATCGCGAAGGCCATCCGGCCCGACGGCGCGATGCGCTGGTCCGACAGGATCGTCGCCAGATCATCGAGCGCGCCGGGACGGATGTCGACGACGACTGGCGAGGGAATGAGCCTCGTCAGTACTGGCACGCGATCTCACGTCCCTTGGCGAGGTCGTCGTGGTTGTCGATCTCCACCCAGCTGACGTCACCGATGGGCGCGACGTCGATCCGGAAGCCGCGGTTCACGAGCTCCTGGTAGCCGTGCTCGTAGAACTGCTGCGGGTCGGTCTCGAAGACCGTCTTCAGCGCGTCGGCCAGCTCGTCGGCGGCCTCGCCCTCGATGAGGGTGACGCCGATGTACTCGCCGGAGGCCTCCGCCGGGTCCATCAGCTTGGTGATCTTCGTCATGCCCTTCTCGGCGTCGACGACGACCTTCATCTCCTCGTCGGCGAGGGACTTCACCGTGTCGACGGCGAGGATGATCCTTTTGCCGTCGCCGCGGGCGGCGAGCAGGGTCTTCTCTACGGAGACCGGGTGCACGGTGTCGCCGTTGGCGAGGATCACCGAGTGCTTGATGGCGTCACGGCCGCACCACAGGGAGTAGGCGTTGTTCCACTCCTCGGCCTTGTCGTTGTCGATGAGGGTGATCTTGAGGCCGTACTTCTGCTCCAGGGCCTCGCGCCGCTCGTACACGGCCTCCTTGCGGTAGCCGACGATGATCGCGACCTCGCTCAGACCGATCTCGGCGAAGTTGCCGAGGGTCAGGTCCAGGACGGTGAGGCTCTCCTCGTTACCCTCCGGTCCCACCGGCACCAGTGCCTTGGGCAGGGTGTCGGTGTAGGGGCGCAGACGCCGTCCGGCGCCGGCCGCCAGCACGAGGCCGATCATGCGGGTTCTCCTTCATCGTGTACGGCGGGTGCTTGGGAGGACACCCAGAAACGGATGCTCTCGGCGAGCACCACCAGCGCCACGGCCACAGCGACAGCCGTGAGCGCGACCTTGAACTCTGTGGGCGCGAGCAGCGCGGCCAGGACGGTGACCAGCAGCGTCCTGCCTTCGTGCCCGCCGATCGCCCGCACCAGCCAGTGCGGCGGCGCGCCGGCGTTGCCGCGGATGCGGTACACCGTGTCGTAGTGATGGTAGGCGACGGCCGCCACCAGCCCGAAAGCTGCCGGTAGGGCCCCGTTCACATTGGCTTTGGCCGCCAGCACCAGGACCGTGCAGTATTCGGCGGCGCGGAAGACGGGGGGAACGAGCCAGTCCAGGCGGCCCTTCAGGGGCAGCGACACCGCGGCGGCCGAGGTGATCACGTACAGCGCTGCGGCGCCCACGGGCAGCCAACTGCCGTACGGCTCAAGCCAGGCGGCCGCGACGAGGATCACAGCGCTGGGCAGCGCGACGGAGACCCGCGCGCTGAAGGGGGGCTTGGCCGGCAGCTTGCTCAACAGCCGCGCCAGCGCCTCCGCGACGGGGCCGCTGTCCGCGAGGTCCGCCAGCGCACGCGCGGCCCGGTCCGTCCTGCGCGCCTTGCGCGTCAGTGATCGCAGCACCCGGCCCGCTGTGGTGTAGGTCGCAGCGAACGCGCAGCCGACGAGCAGCGCGTAGAAGGTGATACGAGGAGTGGTGACCGCGGTCAACACGGCGATCATCGCCCAGCGTTCGCCGATGGGCAGCACGATCATCCGGCGTACCCACACCGTCCAGCCGACGCTGTCGAGCCTGTCCGAAAGGGCCGCGGTGGGGCTGGTGTTGGCGGCCGCGACGCCCTGCTCGTTGACGTTCGCCTCGTTGAAGGAGAAGTCGACGACATGGCGGCAGGTCTGCAGGACCATCGCACCGAGGGCGAGCGCCCACACGTCGTCACCGCCGCGGGCGGCGCCGAGGGCGAGGCCCGCGTAGTAGGCGTACTCCTTGGCGCGGTCGAAGGTGGCGTCGAGCCAGGCGCCGAGCGTCGAGTACTGCAGGGAGTAGCGGGCGAGCTGTCCGTCGGTGCAGTCGAGGACGAAGGAGAAGATGAGCAGCACACCGGCCGCGACGAAGCCGCCGCGGGTGCCGGTGGCCGCGCAGCCCGCCGCGATCAGGGCGGTGAGCAGGGACGCGGTGGTGACCTGGTTCGGGGTCAGGCCGCGGCGGGCGCACCAGCGCGCGATGTAGCGGGAGTACGGGCTGACGAAGTGCGTGGTGAAGAAGCCGTCGCGGGACTTCACGGCCGTACGCAGCCGGACGGCCTCGTCGTCGACGGCGGCCACCGCCTCGCGGGCCTCGTCCAGGGCCTGGGGGTCGGCGGGGACCGCGGCGACGAGGGTGCCGAGTTCGGGGCGGTGCACGGCGACACCGTCCGCGTCGAGGGCGGTGGCGAGGCGGTCGGCGAGGTCGTCCACGGCGAGAGCCGTACCACCCGTGGGCACGGAGCCCTCGCTGGCCACCGCGCGGGTCAGGGCCTGCCGGGCGGCGGGCTGGACGGTCACGGCGCCGGGCAGCGCGGCGGCCGGGAAGCGGGGGTCGGTGAGGCCGAGGCGCAGCGCGTGGACGTGGCCCACGAAGCGGGCGTCGACGAGGGCGATCCGCTGCCCGGCGGGGACCTGGGCCAGGAGCGTCTCGGCGTCACCGGCGTCGGAGGCGACCCGCACGTCGAAGCCGAGCGACCGCAGATCGCCCTCCAGTGACGATCCGGGGACCGGCTGACCGGTGAGGATGGCGGTCGACAGACGAACTCACTCCCTGGGTGCCGACGCGGTGGCGCCGGGCGTGTACGTGTTGGGGACACCCTTGGCCGATGGGTGGCCGGGCGGCGTGTCGGCAGAGGGTATCGGATGATGGGAACGGAGCGTTCACCGGCCGTTCATGACCTGCTCAACCCGGTCTGCTGGGCCTCTGCCTCGATCATCATCATGGATTCCGGTGCCGCGTCACAAACCGCCACCGCGCATTGCTCTCCATATCGGCGCATTCCTGTCATTGCGTTTGGCGCGCGGGCCGCGGCATAGGGTGGTGAGCCATGACGTGGCTGATCACAGGTGGGGCCGGGTACATCGGGGCGCACGTGGCGCGGGCCATGACCGGCGCCGGGGAACGCGTGGTGGTGCTCGACGATCTCTCGGCCGGGGTACCGGCCCGGCTCCCCGAGGACATCCCGCTGGTGCGGGGTTCGGCGCAGGACGGCGAGCTGCTGAAGCGGGTGCTGGCCGAGCACTCCGTGACGGGTGTGGTGCATCTCGCGGCCCGCAAGCAGGTGGGCGAGTCCGTGGCGCAGCCGACGCGCTACTACCAGGAGAACCTGGGCGCCCTCGCCACGCTCCTGGAGGCGGTGGCCGAGGCGGGGATCAGGCGGTTCCTGTTCTCCTCGTCCGCGGCGGTGTACGGCAACCCGGACGTGGAACTCATCACAGAGGACACCCCGTGCGCGCCGGTGAACCCGTACGGCGAGACGAAACTCACCGGGGAGTGGCTGGTGCGGGCGGCGGGCCGGGCCCACGGCATCGCGACCGTCTGCCTGCGCTACTTCAACGTGGCGGGCACGGCGGCGCCGGAGCTGGCCGACACCGGTGTCTTCAACATAATTCCGATGGTCTTCGACCGGCTGACCCGCGACGAGGCGCCGCGCGTCTTCGGCGACGACTACCCGACGCCGGACGGCACCTGTGTCCGCGACTACATCCACGTCGCCGACCTCGCCGACGCGCACCTCGCGGCGGCCCGGCGGCTGACCCAGGGCGCCACGGGCGACCTGACGGTCAACATCGGCCGCGGCGAGGGGGTCTCGGTCCGCGAACTCATCACCCTGATCGGCGAGGTGAGCGGCGACCGGCGGCCCCCGCTCGTCGAACCGCGCCGCCCCGGGGACGCTCCCCGCGCGGTCGCCTCGGCCGAACTCGCCGCCCGGGAACTGGGCTGGACGGCCCGGCGCGGCGTGCGCGAAATGGTCGAGTCGGCCTGGGCCGGGTGGCGGATGCACCACGGCGGATGATCTCTCCGGGCCCCTGACCTGCGGTTCGTTTCCGCAGGTCAGGGCACATGACAACGGTGTTCAGTGCCGCGTTGCCACATACCCCCCACCCGTAGTTCACTGGTGCTTCCGAGCACATCTGCAAGAGGCCGAAGGGCGGAGTCATGGGGGCTGGGCACGATCACGGGCACGCGCACGGAGCGCCTGCCGGCGGTACGGCGACGGCCGCGTACCGGGGGAAGCTGCGCGTCGCGCTGACGATCACGCTCACCGTCATGGTGATCCAGATCGTGGGCGGGATCCTCGCCGATTCGCTCGCGCTCATCGCGGACGCGGCCCACATGGCCACCGACGCCGTGGGGCTGGCGCTGGCGCTGCTCGCGATCCACTTCGCGGGACGGCCCGCGAGCGACCAGCGCACGTTCGGGTACGCACGTGCCGAGATCCTCGCCGCGCTCGCCAACTGCGTACTGCTGCTCGGTGTCGGCGGCTACCTCCTGTACGAGGCCATCGAGCGCTTCGTCACACCTGCCGAGACCAAGGGCGGGCTCGCCATCACGTTCGCGCTGATCGGTCTGGCGGCGAACATGATCTCGCTCACGCTGCTGATGCGGGGGCAGAAGGAGAGCCTGAACATCCGGGGCGCGTTCCTGGAGGTGGTGGCGGACGCGCTGGGCTCCGTGGCGGTGCTGATCGCCGGGGTGATCATCCTGACCACGGGCTGGCAGGCCGCAGACCCGATCGCCTCGCTCGTCATCGGCCTGATGATCGTCCCGCGTACGGTGAAGCTGCTGCGTGAGACCCTCGACGTGCTGCTGGAGGCGGCTCCCAAGAACGTCGACATGGCGAAGGTGCGTGCGCACATCCTCGCGCTGCCGGGCGTCGAGGACGTCCACGACCTGCATGCCTGGACCATCACCTCCGGTATGCCGGTCCTCTCCGCGCACGTGGTCGTCGGCTCCGAGACGCTCGGCGCCATCGGGCACGAGAAGATGCTGCACGAGCTCCAGCGCTGCCTCGGTGACCACTTCGACGTCGAGCACTGCACCTTCCAGCTGGAGCCGAGCGGTCACGCGGAGCACGAGGCGAAGCTGTGCCACTGAGGTCGCGCTCGCTCCCCCGCTCGGTCCCCTCGCGGGTCCGCCGGAGCGGGTGCTAGCGTGGCCGCCGTATTCGAGGAGGTGGGTTGATGACTGTCGCGTTCGGCGCTGCCCTGCGCAGTGACTCGTGTGTCCCCACTTCCCGGGCCGACGGCTGACCGGTCTCGTCATCTCGTCGAGAGGTCGGCCGGGCCCTTCACTCAAGGGTTTTCACTTGACCGACACCATCGACAACTCCGAAAACTCCGAACCGACCATGCCGTGGCGTACCCGGCCGGAGGTCCCCGCCGACCGTGCCGAGGTGTACGAGCTGACCTCCGCCGCCTTCGGAAGGACGGAGGAGGCTGACCTGGTGGAGGCGCTGCGCGCCGATCCCGGGGCCTGGCTGCCGGACCTCTCGTACGTCGCCGAAGGGCCGGACGGTGCCGTCGCGGCGTACGCGCTGCTCACCCGGTGCCATGTCGACGAGGTGTCCGCGCTCGCGCTGGCCCCCGTCGCCGTACGGCCCGAGTGGCAGCGGCGGGGAGCGGGAGCGGCTGCCGTGCGCGCGGTGCTGGACGCGGCACGGGGGCGTGAAGAGCGGCTCGTGCTCGTACTCGGGCATCCGGAGTACTACCCGCGCTTCGGTTTCGCGCCTGCTTCCGCGTACGGCATCCGGCCCGGGTTCGACGCACCGGACGAGGCGATGATGGCCCTCGTACTGAACGGTTCCGCGTCCGTGACACCTGGCACAATCAGGTATCCCGCCGCATTCGGCGTCTGATCCGCGTCCGCTCCGCATGTCCCGCTCCGGAGTGCCGGGGCGGGACATGCGGAGCGGGGCGAACCGCCGTGAGCGCCGGCTTCGTACGGCAGACTTGAGGCCGGACGAACGAGGTTAAGGATGGGTATGCCGATCACACCTGCCACCGCGATGCACAGTTCAGCATGGGGGCACCGCCCAGGCCCTGAAGGCTCTGGGAGAGGCACCGCGGAAGCGATTCTGCTGGAACTGGTCGACGAGGACGGCAACACCATCGGCACGGCGGAGAAGCTCGCCGCCCATCAGCCGCCCGGGCAACTGCACCGGGCGTTCTCCGTGTTCCTCTTCGACGAGCGCGGGCGGCTTCTGCTCCAGCAGCGCGCCCTCGGCAAGTACCACTCCCCCGGTGTGTGGTCGAACACCTGCTGCAGCCACCCGTACCCGGGCGAGGCGCCCTTCGCGGCGGCGGCCCGGCGGACGTACGAGGAGCTGGGTGTCTCCCCGTCGCTGCTCGCCGAGGCGGGCACCGTCCGCTACAACCACCCCGACCCGCGCTCGGGCCTGGTGGAGCAGGAGTTCAACCACCTCTTCGTGGGACTCGTGCAGTCCCCGCCGCGACCCGACCCCGAGGAGGTCGAGGCAACGGCCTTCGTGACACCCGCGGAACTGGCGGAACGGCATGAGAAGGACCCCTTCTCCGCCTGGTTCATGACCGTGCTGGACGCGGCCCGTCCGGCGATCAGGGAGCTGACGGGCGCCGCCGCGGGCTGGTGAGCCGGGGCCGGGTCCCCGGCCTCTCCGGGCCATATACCTAGACGAGGCGTACGGGATGCAGCGGCAGGACGGCCCAGATCACCTTGCCGCCGCTCGCGGTGTGCTCCACGTCGCACGCGCCGCCCGCCTCCCGGGCGATCTCCCGGACGAGCAGCAGCCCCCGGCCGCCGGTCCGGGCGTGGTCGGTCTCCAGGGCGGTCGGGCGGTAGGGGTGATTGTCCTCCACCGCGATGCGCACCCATTCGGCCCCGACGGCGACCTCCACGGCGATCGTCGGCGACAGCAGCGCCGCGTGTTTGACCGCGTTGGTCACCAGCTCCGAGACGATCAGCAGCAGCCCATGGCCCAGGTCGTCCGTGACGGGCACGCCCTGGCGGGCGAGCAGGTCACGGACGGCGCGCCGCGCCTGCGGCACCGAGGCGTCGACGGCCGGAGTGGTGAACCGCCACACCCCTTCGTACGGCAGTGGTCCCGGCGGTCGTCGGTCGGTGGATACGTCCTCGCCGCCCTCAGGGCGTGGGCCCGGCCCTCGCCCTTGGTCGTCCATCGTCCGGTCGCCGCCCTTGCGCTCGATTGTCACCACACGTCGAGTGTTGGTAACGCACGGGCGCAGACCGAAGCACTGAACAGAAGTCAGCGCGTATCGACGGCTTCCGTCTGTCTTTGAGCGGCACGGTCGGCGGCACGACCGCCCCTGTCCGCGTCGTGCCGCCTTTGGAATTATTCGGGTTGTACGGGCTTGACGCCGGGCCCGCCCGGTTTCTTCCCGGAGGTCATCCGGTCCGAGACCATGCCGACGATGCGCCGCCCGCTGTACCCGGCCGCGATCAGACCAAGGCCGTCGAAGAGCAGCGCGAGTGAGAAGAACGCGCCCATGACGTATTTGCTGCTCGGCCAGGAGGCCAGCACGACAATGCCGAGGAACAGCCCGAAGGCGCCCTGCACGAGAGTCCAGCCGAACTGCGGACCGCGCACCACCAGGCTGCCGATCACACGGAACACCCCGCCGCTCAGGAACAGCAGCGCGCCGAACATGGCGAGGGCCTCGGCCCCCGCCTCGGGCCTGCGGATGATGACCACGCCGGCCGCGATGTTCAGGGCGGCGACCGCCACACCGAGCCAGAAGAAGTTGGTGCCGCGGGCCTGGACCGCGTGCATGAGGCCTACGACACCGCCGATCAGCAGCAGCCAGCCGAACAGGAGCATCGAGGTCAGGGTGGCGAACGCGGTGTAGAGGAGACCGACGAGCCCCGCGAGCACGAGGATCACGCCGAGTGCGCCGACCCAGGTGTACCCCCGGCGGAGCCCGGCGGTCCGGTCGTGCTTCGTTCGTGCCATCGGGCCCTCCTCGCCCCGGGCCCCTTCTTGATCGTACGTGCGCGGGTCATGGATAGCATCCGCGTATGGAGCTGCTGCACAGCGTCACTGACGGGGTCGCCACCGTCGTCATCCACCACCCGGCCAAGCGCAACGCCATGACGGTCGGGATGTGGCGTGCGCTGCCGCCGCTGCTCGACGACTTGGCCGCCGATCCCGCCGTACGGGCGCTCGTGCTCACCGGTGAGGGCGACACCTTCTGCGCCGGCGCCGACATATCGACGCTGCGGGAATCGCCGGACGAGGCGCAGTCGCTGGCCGGGCTCGCCGAGGAGGCGCTCGCGGCCTTCCCGAAGCCTTCGCTCGCGGCGGTCCGCGGGTACTGCGTGGGCGGCGGGTCGCAGCTCGCGGCGGCCTGCGACCTGCGGTTCGCGGAGGAGGGCGCGCTGTTCGGGGTGACCCCTGCGAAGCTGGGGATCGTCTATCCGGCCTCCTCCACACGGCGGCTGGTGTCACTGGTGGGGCCCGGGACCGCCAAGTACCTGCTGTTCTCGGGCGAGTTGATCGACGCGGAACGTGCACTGCGGACGGGGCTGGTGGACGAGGTGCTGCCGGGGGGTGAACTGGGCAAGCGGGTCGGCGAGTTCACCCGCGTACTGGTTTCCCGCTCGCAGTTGACGCAGGCGGCGGCCAAGGAGTTCGCGAACGGCCGCACGGACCGGGACGCCCACTGGGCAGATCAGGCCCGCGGGAGCGGCGACACCGCGGAGGGCGTCGCCGCGTTCCTGGAGCGCCGGGCCCCTCGGTTCACGTGGAGTGCGTGAACTCCCGCTCTGTGTGAACTCCCGCCCTACTCCAGGATGAAGCGGCTCCTCGCGCGCAGGGCGTCGACGATGTGCATGGGCGCTTTCTGCGGGGACCCGGCGTCGTAGGGCGGTTGCGGGTCGTACTCCGTCATCAGCTGGATGGCCTGGGCGTGCTCGTCGCCTGCGATCCGGCCCATGAGGGCGAGGCCCATGTCGATGCCGGAGGAGACGCCGGCGGCGGTGACGTACTTGTCGTCGAAGACCACCCGCTCTCCGGTGGGCTCGGCACCGAACCGGCCCAGCTCCTCCAGCGCCAGCCAGTGCGAGGTCGCCCGGCGGCCCGCCAGGAGACCGGCGGCGGCGAGCAGCAGGGAGCCGGTGCACACCGAGGTCGTCCAGACGCTGGATTCGTCGGCGGCGCGGAGCCAGCCCAGGAGGGCCGCGTTCTCCATCTGACCGCTCTGTCCGGGCCCGCCCGGGACCAGCACGATGTCGGGGCGCGGCACGTCTGCGAGCGTCCTGTCGGCAGTGATCGCCAGGGAGCCGGTGTCGTTGCGGACGGGACCGGCGGCCTCGGCGACGAAGACCGTCTCCGCGTCGGGGAGACGGCTCAGGATCTCGTACGGGCCCACCGCGTCCAGGGCGGTGAAACGGTCGTAGAGGACGATCGCGATCTGCATGGGGGATCCCTTCATGAGCGCTGGAGCTTCGGGGCTTCGGGGC
>NZ_VMNX01000068.1 GCF_009377235.1 Streptomyces acidicola | reverse complement strand
CCCGCCGGGTCGGGCGGTTCGGCGGGGTGGGGGGAGTCGCTCAGGTGCGTCACGGCCCCATGCTGCCAACGACACGCGCTTTGGCCGCGTAACGGGAGAATCGTGGATGTGTCGCTCAAGATACGTTTATGTGCTTTTCAGTGCGGAGGGCATACCCGTGACACAGAGCCCCGGAGCGTCGTCCACCCAGGCGGTCGAGCCGTCGACCCGCGCAACCGAGCCGTCGGCCGAGGATGCCGAGCCCTCGCTCCCGGCCGCCGAGTGGTACGAACTGACACCCATCGAGGCCGCCGAACCCGCGCCCCCGTCGGGCCCGCTGACGCCCGCTCAGGCGTTCGACGCCCTCTACGCGTTCTGCGCCCCCACCCTCGTACGGCAGACCTACCTGCTCACCGGACGGCGCGCTCTGGCCCGCGAATCGGTGGAGCGCGCCTTCCAGCTCGCGTGGCAGCACTGGCCCGAGGTGGCCGTCGACCGGGACCCCACAGGCTGGGTACGGGCCGCGGCACACGAGTACGCGCTCGCCCCCTGGCACCGGCTCCGCCCCCGTCTCTGGCGCACCGACACCTGGCGCACCCCCACGCTCTCCGCCTCACCCGACCAGACGGGCACCGCCCTCACCGACCGCGCCCTCATCCACGTACTCCTGAAGCTGCCGCCCCCGTACCGGCGCACGGTGCTGCTGTACGACGGCCTCGGCCTCGACCTGCCCGAAACGGCCGCCGAGACCGAGGCAAGCACGCCCGCGGCGGCGGGCCGACTGCTGTACGCCCGCGAGGCGGTCGCCGCGCGCCTGCCGGAGCTGGCGGACACCGAGGAACTGCACCGCCGGCTCGCCGATGCCGCGAACGGGGAGGGCCCCTGGATCGTCAGGCCGTGCTCCCCGTTCGCCGCACGCCGCCGCGGCGAACGCCGTGCCCGCCGCTGGATCCACGCGGCCACCGCCTTCGCGGCCCTCCTCCTCAGCACGACCGCCGTCGCCGTACGCACCGCCCCCGACCACTACGAGCCGCCGGTGGCCCCGGGTGCTCCGATCCGGGGAATCCCGCCGAAGGGCGCCATGGGCCCGCTCTCCCAGGACCAGCTGGATCTCCGGGCCAAACTGAGATCGGCCACCACGGGAGGCGGCCCGCAGAGGCTGGCTCCGGAGAGCAGATGACGCCCCGGAGCAGATGACACCCCGTTCCCCGGCACCTTGCGTAACGCCGGTGGGCCCGCACCCCCGAGGGGTACGGGCCCACCTGACCGGGCTTCGGACCGAGGCGTCAGCCGGCCAGGATCTCCCGCGCGAGCTTCGCCGTCTCGGTCGGGGTCTTGCCGACCTTGACGCCCGCGGCCTCCAGGGCCTCCTTCTTCGCCTGGGCGGTGCCCGACGAACCGGAGACGATGGCGCCCGCGTGCCCCATGGTCTTGCCCTCGGGAGCGGTGAAGCCGGCGACGTAGCCGACGACCGGCTTGGTCACGTTGGCCTTGATGAAGTCGGCCGCGCGCTCCTCGGCGTCGCCACCGATCTCACCGATCATCACGATCAGGTCGGTGTCGGGGTCGTCCTGGAACGCGGCGAGGGCGTCGATGTGGGTGGTGCCGATGATCGGGTCACCGCCGATGCCGACGCAGGAGCTGAAGCCGATGTCCCGCAGCTCGTACATCATCTGGTACGTCAGCGTGCCGGACTTCGAGACCAGGCCGATGCGGCCCGGCTTGGTGATGTCGGCCGGGATGATGCCGGCGTTCGACTGACCCGGGGTGATCAGGCCGGGGCAGTTCGGGCCGATGATGCGGGTCTTGTTGCCCTTGGCCTGGGCGTGCGCCCAGAAGCTCGCCGTGTCGTGGACCGCGATGCCCTCGGTGATGACGACCGCGAGCGGGATCTCGGCGTCGATGGCCTCGACGACGGCGTCCTTGGTGAACTTCTCCGGGACGAAGATGACCGTGACGTCGGCGCCGGTCTTCTCGATCGCGTCGGCGACCGAGCCGAATACCGGGATCTCCGTGCCGTCGAAGTCGACGACCTGACCCGCCTTGCGCGGGTTCACGCCACCGACGATGTTCGTGCCGGAGGCCAGCATGCGCTTGGTGTGCTTCTGGCCCTCGGAGCCGGTCATGCCCTGGACGATGACCTTGGATTCCTTGGTGAGGAAGATAGCCATGGTGTTCTGTGACCTCGTCCCTTACTTCGCGGCAGCAGCCAGCTCGGCGGCCTTGTCGGCCGCGCCGTCCATGGTGTCCACCTGCTGCACGAGCGGGTGGTTGGCGTCGTTGAGGATCTTGCGACCCAACTCGGCGTTGTTGCCGTCGAGGCGCACGACCAGCGGCTTGGTGACCTCTTCGCCCTTGCTCGCGAGGAGCTCCAGGGCCTGCACGATGCCGTTGGCGACGGCGTCGCAGGCGGTGATGCCACCGAAGACGTTCACGAAGACGGACCTGACGTCCGGGTCGCCCAGGATGATCTCCAGGCCGTTCGCCATGACCTCGGCGGAGGCGCCACCGCCGATGTCGAGGAAGTTGGCGGGCTTGACGTTCTTGTGGGCCTCACCGGCGTACGCGACCACGTCGAGGGTGGACATGACCAGACCGGCACCGTTGCCGATGATGCCGACCTCGCCGTCGAGCTTCACGTAGTTCAGGCCCTTGGCCTTGGCCGCGGCCTCCAGCGGGTTGGCCGCCGCCTTGTCCTCGAGCTCCTCGAACTCCGGGTGACGGAACTCGGCGTTCGCGTCCAGGGAGACCTTGCCGTCGAGGGCGAGGACGTCACCGGAGGCGACCTTGGCGAGCGGGTTGACCTCGACCAGAAGGGCGTCCTCCTTGACGAAGACGTCCCACAGGGTGACCAGGACATCGGCGACCTTGTCGGCGACCTCGGCCGGGAACTGGCCCGCGGCCACGATCTCCTGTGCCTTCTCCTTGGAGACGCCGGCGTTGGAGTCGACCGGGATCTTGGCGAGCTTCTCGGGGGTCGTCGCGGCGACCTCCTCGATGTCCATGCCGCCGGCGACGGAGGCCATGGCCAGGAAGGTGCGGTTCGTGCGGTCGAGGAGGTAGGAGACGTAGTACTCCTCGACGATCTCCGGAGCCGTCTCGGCGATCATGACCTTGTGGACCGTGTGGCCCTTGATGTCCATGCCGAGGATGTCCGTCGCGCGCGCGACGGCCTCGTCCGGGGTGGCGGCCAGCTTGACGCCGCCGGCCTTGCCACGACCACCGACCTTCACCTGCGCCTTGACGACCGACTTGCCGCCCAGCCGCTCGGTGATCTCGCGCGCCCCTTCAGGCGTGTCGATGACTTCACCGGCCAGCACCGGTACACCGTGCTTGGCGAAGAGGTCCCTCGCCTGGTACTCGAACAGGTCCACGCGCTTCCGTCCCTATCAGTGATCTAGCGGTTCGTTGGATGCGTGGGCGTGCCGCGAAGGGCAACGTGACGTCCGCATGAGTCACAAGGGAAGCGCACACGGTGTCCGAGCGCGCGGCATGTCCGTCTCGCAGGTTATCGCTGCTTCCGGGGGGCCTCTAAATTCCGGGTCACACATGAGCGGTGATACCTGTCACATGATGCCTCCCTCACTGGCACGGCGTGCCGCATGTGCGGGGCCTCACCGGGCTGGGGTTGACCCGGTGAGGCCCCTGGATGGCCCTCCAGTGGCTGTGAAGGACCCAGGGCGGGTGGTCCCCACCCCAATGGGGACCGCTCACCGCCCTCCGCCGGAATTCGCTCGGACACGGCCGACGGCTTCGACCGCCCGCGGCACGACCGATGGCTTCGGCCGCCCGGATACCTCTCGGCGGAGCTGGTTCTGATGCACGGCTCGCCGGGATGCCGCGCTCCGCGCGCGCCCCGCACTCGTGTCCGTACGGCTTTCGTCTGTATGTACGGACCTGGTCTCTGTCAGGGCGGGCGTCGGTGCGGCTCTGTCAGGCGCTGTACTCCGCGTTCGGCAGGTGGCACCGCATGTGCGGGATCGGCCGAAGGGTCCGGGAAGCGGGGACCAACGGCTCGGCTGTGTGTCCGAGTGCGGGTCAGGGCTCCGGGCGGGTTCGCGGGTTCCGGCTACTGCTCCGTCGCGGTGCGGTGTCGACGCTGTCGACGCGTTCCGGCTCCGGTGGCGTCCGTCCGGGGAACGGAGGGGTGCCCGAACAGCGGGCAGATCTGCTCCGCTCCCCGCGCTACAGGCCTGGCGGGGAGGGGCCGCGCTAGCCGGGGAACTCGGGTATGTCCCGGTGCCTGTCCCGGGTGCCGTCCGCGGCGACGACCGCGGTGACGCCGAGCACGCGGCTCAGCGGCGCCCGGTGATCGAGAGTGACGGCATGCGGCTCACAGTGCCGCGACCCGCCGTTGTCGACGGCGGAGTGGCGGCCGAGCGCACCGGCCTCGTCGCCCGGCGCCCGGTGCGGGGGCGTCCGTACGGTGTCCACGCCTTGGGGGACACGGGCCCCGGACACGTCGGCCTCGGCGCCGTCGGCGAACCGCGGTCCGTACCCGGCTTCCGCCCGTGCGGCCGGCCGCGCCTCGGAACCGTCACCTCGCTCGGCGGCGCCGGACTGCTCGGGCACCGCCCCGCCGGGCTGCTGAGGTGCCGCACCGATCGGCAGAATGTTCGCCGGGATCCCAGGCAGCCCTGGCAGGCCCGGCAGTCCGGGCAGCGCGGGCAGTGACGGCACCTCGGGGAGACCGGGCAGTGGCGGCATGCCCGGCAGCGGCGGGAACTCCGAGGGTTCGCCCGCCGGACCGCCGGTCACCGTCTCGACGAGATCACCGACGGGTCGCACGACCTGTTCGGTGACCGGCCGCACGACGTGCTCCCCGACGGGCCGCACGACCCGCTCCCCGACCGGCCGCACGACACGACCGACGGTGCCGGTGACGGCCGCGACCGCGTCGGTGGCGGTGGCGGTGGCAGTGGCAGTGGCAGTGGCAGTGGTTGTGGGGGCGGTCCGAGGGCCTGTGGCGACGCCGGTCGCCTGAGCTATCGGGTGGTTGGGAGCGGAGATTCCCACCGTTGGCTCGGCCCTGTCCTCCACGCCCGGTGCCGTGCTCGTCGCGGTGCTCTCCCCGGGAACAGCATGAGCATGAATCGCGGACCGAACGGACTCGGTCGACGTGGTCACCGCGACCGTCGCCGCCTCCGGCGATGTCCCGTCCGCCGCGTGTGCCTGCTCCCCGCAGAGGAACCCCAGCACGAACAACCCTCCCACCAACAGCACAACCTGCAGCACACGTCGCCCGGCCGCCCCGCGCGTCACGCGCAGAACGGCACCGGCACCGGGCAGTGCGGCTGACGGAGTCACAACGGGGAGAGCCCTCCCATGGAGCGGAACGACGGCGTACGGCACGGTGGACGCGGGGGACTTGAGGCCCAGCGGTACGAGGCTGTGCGCGCGCCGGACATCCGGCGAACTGTTCGAAGCGTACGAAGAGGTGCTGCCGATCCTCGCACGGGACTCCCGAGGTTGCGCAAGCCCCTCGTTACCGATGGCCAGTCATGTCCCCTTTCTCGGTTCTCTCAGTCACCTTTACTTCACCTCCCGCACTTCACCTCCCGCTCCTCCGCTCTCATCTCTCATCACACTCCACCGCCTGTCTCGTCACGTCACGCCGTGTCAGGGACCGGCAGGGGCCGCTTCTCGATGGCCGCCGCCATGACCTCGGGGAAGAGGTCGGGCGTGCAGGCGAACGCCGGTGCCCCGAGGGCCGCGAGCGCCGCCGCGTGCTCACGGTCGTACGCGGGCGCCCCTTCGTCGGAGAGCGCGAGCAGCGTCACGAACTGCACGCCCGACGCCTTCATCGCCGACACCCGCTTCAGCATCTCGTTCCGTATCCCGCCCTCGTACAAGTCGCTGATCAGCACGACCACCGTCTCCGCGGGCCGGGAGATCTGCGACTGGCAGTACGCCAGCGCCCTGTTGATGTCCGTGCCGCCGCCGAGCTGTGTGCCGAACAGGACGTCGACCGGGTCGTCCAACTGGTCCGTGAGGTCGACGACGGCCGTGTCGAAGACGACGAGCCGGGTGCTGATGGACCGCATGGACGCCAGCACGGCCCCGAACACCGACGCGTAGACGACGGATGCCGCCATCGAGCCCGACTGGTCGATGCAGAGGATGACCTCCTTCTTCACCGACTGCGAGGCCCTCCCGTACCCGATGAGCCGCTCGGGCACCACCGTCCGGTACTCCGGCAGGTAGTTCTTCAGGTTGGCCGCGATCGTGCGGTTCCAGTCGATGTCGTGGTGGCGGGGGCGGCTGACGCGGGCGCTGCGGTCGAGGGCACCGGTGAGGGTGGCCCGCGTGCGGGTGGCGAGCCGCTTCTCGAGGTCCTCGACGACCTTGCGCACCACGGCCCGCGCGGTCTCCTTGGTCGTCTCGGGCATCGCCTTGTTGAGCGAGAGCAACGTGCCGACGAGGTGCACGTCGGCCTCCACCGCCTGAAGCATCTCCGGCTCCAGCAGCAGCGTGGACAGCCCGAGCCGGTCGATGGCGTCCCGCTGCATGACCTGCACGACGGACGAGGGGAAGTACGTCCGGATGTCCCCGAGCCAGCGCGCCACGGACGGCGCCGACGCCCCGAGCCCGGCGGAACGCTCGCGTCCCGACTGCGGTTTGTCGCCCTTCCCGTAGAGAGCGGTGAGCGCACCGTCCATGGCCGCGTCCCGCCCGGAGAGCGCGCGCCCGGTCCCGTCGGCCGCGCCACCGCCCAGCACGAGCCGCCACCGCCGCAGCCGCTCCTGGCCGTCGGCCGACTGATCCGTCACCGCTGTCCCGTTCGTCGTTTCGGTACTCATCGGCCCACCCCCGCGAGGTCGTTGATGCCCGTCGTGATGCCGGCGCCGTCGCTCGTGTCCGCCTCGTCCAGCCCCAGCAGCAGACGCAGCACCGGCAGCACGGCGTCCGCCCGGTCGGTGTCGAGCTCGGTGGCGAAGCCCGGTATCCCGGAACCGGCGGCCGCGGCACCCGTCCGTGCTCCCGGCCCGCGTCGGACCAGCTCGCCGAGGGTTCGCCGCACCCCGGGCTCGTACGCCGAGAACGTCCGCCGCAGCAAGGGCAGTACGTCGGTGAACGCCTCCTGCGGCACCCCGGTCAGCCATGCGTCCACCAGCCCGAGCAGCCGCTCGTCGTGCACCAGCAGCATGCCGCCGCCGGCCCCGCCCCCGACGAACCCCTCGATCCAGGCGGCAGCGTCCCCCGGCGCCGTCCCCGGCGACAGCACCAGCGCCATGAGCCGTGCGGCGTCGTCCTGCGCCAGCTCCCCGTCGTCCAGGAGGAGCCGTACGGCCCGGCCTCGGATGACACCGGGAACGGTGTCGCGTCCGCAGAGGACGTGCAGCACGGAGTGCCAACGGGCCCGCAGGTCGCCGTGCGCCTCCGAAACGGTCTCGCCCAGCAGCGCCACCGCGCCGTGCACCGCGTCCACATGGCGTCGCATCTCCTCCGCCGCCTCCGCGTCGAGCGCGGCACATGCGGGCGGGAGGCCGACGAACACACGCTCGGCGAGTCCGGCCGCGACCTCGGCGAGAGCGTGCGTGTCCGTGGCGCGGACGTCGCCGTAGCGGAGGGAACGGACCAGGGCGGGGAGTGCCTGGGCGAGGTGGCCGACGTCCGCGTCGAGCGCGGCACGGTCGGCGAGGGCCCGCATCACCACGGGGAGGGCGTCCGGGAGTTCGGCGAGGAGGCAGCGCTCGGCGAGCCCGGTGACGTCGGCGAGCGACTGCGCGGCCACGGCGTCCGCTTCGGCCTTGGCGGTCGCGGCCGAGAGCACCGTCGTGCCCCACACCCCGGCCTCGGCCACCCGCACCGACAACTCCGGCTCCCAGCGCAGCCGCCAGGTCTCCCGGAACGTGCCCGTGCTGCCGCGCGAGGCCGTGGGCTCGCCCCACTCGATGCGGAGCAGCCTCAGCCGGTGCAGGAGGAGGCTGCGCTCGGCGTCGTTCTCCTTGCGCAGGTCGAGCTCCAACTCCCGCTCCAGCGCCTCCGGCTTGAGCCGCAGCTTCCGCTGGATCCGCGCGAGGTCCCGCTGCAACGGCACCGCCGGCGCCGCCTCGGGCACCTCCCCCAATACGTCCCCGACGACCAGCCGGTCGTGCACGAGGCCCAGCGGCACGTCCGAGCCCTCGCACATCACCGCCCGCACGGCGTCGGTGGCCTCGGTGAGGCCCGGCAGCGGGCGCCCTCGCATCGCCGCCAGCGTCTCGGCGAGCCGTACCGCCTCGATGACGTGCGCCGACGAGACGATCCGGTCCTCCTCGCGCAGCAGCCCGGCCACCTTGGTCATCCACCGCTCGACGGGGCGGTCGGGCGCGCCGAACAGGTGCCCGTACCAGCCCGGCGAGTCGATGCCCGCGCCGTACCCGCTGACCCGGGACAGCCTCCGGTGCGTCCACGGCACCCACGTCATGTCGGCCCTGACCTTGGGCAGCCCCTTCAACAGCGCCCGGTCGGCTGCGACGGTGTGCTTCTCCCACAGCGCGGGCACGTGCCACGCACCGCACACCACGGCGACCCCGTCTCCGGCCTCCTTCTGCGCGGCCCTCATCTGGAGCCGCATGTATGCCTCCCGCACCAGGTCCCGGTCATGACCACCGGTCCCGTACGCCTCCCGCAGCGCCCCCATGGCCTCCCCGAGCACCGCGAACGGTGCGAACACGTCCCCACCCGTGCCCCTGTGCTCGACGACGTCCTCCCACCACCGCTCGGGGTCGTCGTACCCGGCGGCCTCGGCGAGGGCCGCGAGCGGATCCACGCGGAGGGCTTCCGCAGGCGTGACGGTCTCAGTGGCCTCGGTGGCCTCGGTGGGCTCGGTGGGCTCGGTGGGCTCCGAAGGCTCATCCTTGCCCCACGCCAGCGTGTGGGTCGCCGGGAGGTCGATGAAGCGGGCCGGGACCTGGTGCTCCAGGGCCCAGCGGATGGCCACCCACTCCGGGGAGAACTCGGCCAGCGGCCAGAAGGCCGAGCGGCCGGGCTCGTCCACCGCGTGGGCGAGGAGGGCGACCGGAGGTCGCATGTCCTCGTCGGCGGCGAGCGGGATCAGGGCGTCCGCCTCCGGTGGCCCCTCGATGAGGACGACCTGCGGGCGCGCCGCCTCCAGCGCGGCCCGCACCGCCCGTGCCGACCCCGGACCGTGGTGCCGGACACCGAGCAGCAGCGGCCCGTCACCGTACGCCCGCTCTCGCGGCAGTACCCCCTCGACGCCGGTCACATGGTCCTCCAGAATCCCCAGTCGGAGTCGTCCGGACCAAATCCCCAGCCGAAGTCGCCCGAACCGGTCCCCTCGCCTCCAGAGCCGGGCCGGGGGCACGCGCTCACCATCTGAAACCTGCTCACGCGCTCACCTCCCGGCAGGCCCGGTAGAAGTCCGCCCAGCCGTCGCGCTCGCGCACGACCGCCTCCAGGTACTCCTGCCAGATGACGCGGTCGGCCGCCGGGTCGCGGACGACGGCGCCGAGGATGCCGGCGGCGACGTCCGAGGCGCGCAGGACGCCGTCGCCGAAGTGGGCCGCCAGGGCGAGTCCGCTGGTGACGACGGAGATGGCCTCCGCTGTTGACAGCGTGCCGCTGGGCGACTTCAGCTTCGTGCGGCCGTCGGTCGTCATGCCGTCGCGCAGTTCACGGAAGACCGTGACGACCCTGCGGATCTCGTCGATGCCGTCGGGTGCGGCGGGCAGGTCTAGGGAGCGGCCGATCTGGTCGACGCGGCGCGAGACGATGTCCACCTCGGCATCGGCGCTCTCCGGCAGTGGCAGAACCACCGTGTTGAAGCGGCGGCGCAGGGCACTGGACAGCTCGTTGACCCCGCGGTCGCGGTCGTTGGCCGTGGCGATCAGGTTGAAGCCGCGGACGGCCTGCACCTCCTGCCCCAACTCCGGTATGGGCAGCGTCTTCTCGGACAGGATGGTGATCAATGAGTCCTGGACGTCGGCGGGGACGCGGGTCAGCTCCTCGACGCGGGCGGTCATGCCCTCGGCCATGGCGCGCATGACCGGGCTCGGCACGAGCGCGTCGCGGCTGGGGCCGTGGGCGAGCAGCTGCGCGTAGTTCCAGCCGTAGCGGATCGCCTCCTCCGGCGTGCCCGCGGTTCCCTGCACCAGCAGCGTCGAGTCGCCGCTGACGGCTGCGGCGAGGTGCTCGGACACCCACGTCTTCGCCGTGCCGGGCACGCCGAGGAGGAGCAGGGCTCGGTCGGTGGCGAGCGTGGTGACGGCGACCTCGACGATGCGGCGCGGGCCCACGTACTTCGGCGTGATCACCGTGCCGTCCGGCAGCGTGCCGCCGAGCAGGTACGTCGCCACGGCCCACGGCGACAGCTTCCAGCGGGTCGGGCGCGGCCGGTCGTCCTGCGCGGCCAGCGCGGCGAGCTCCACGGCGAAGGCGTGCTCGGCGTGCGGGCGCAGCGCCTCGGCATCGGTCTGTTCCGCGGGCGTGTGCCCGCTCGTGCGGGCGCCCGGGTCCGCGTGCGTGTTCGCGGGCGCGGACGGGTTCTGGTGCTCGTCGACGGACGTCGGGTCAACGGAAACAGGCATGACTGAGTCCCCCTCCAGCCCGGCCGCCTCCGGCCGGTTCGGATCTGGTGTCCACCGTGCACCACACCACTGACAATGCGTTCTGACCTGCGGAAACGTGCCGCAGAGGTCGATTGTCAGTGGTGGGTCCTACCTTCGATGACATGACTCAGCAGGGGGTGCGCTGGACGGCTGAGCAGGTGCTGGCATTGGCGCCTGACGCCGCGTCGCGCAAAGCGGGAAGCAAACTCGGCGCGGCCGGGCCGTGGTCGGAGGCGGGCAGTTCTGACGAGGGGACGGTGTGGGGACTGTGCAAGGGCAGTGGCAGCAAGCCGTATCAGACGGTCATCGACGTCGCGGACTCCAGTGGGCCCGCGTACAAGTGCAGTTGTCCGAGCCGCAAGTTCCCGTGCAAGCACGCGCTGGGGCTGCTGTTGCTCTGGGCGGGCGACGACGGATCGGTGGCGCGTGCCCAGCCGCCGGACTGGGCGGAGCAGTGGATCACCGGGCGCCGGCGGCGCGCGGAGGAGAAGAGGACGACGACGGGCGCGGAATCTGGGGGCACGTCAGGTGATCCGGAGGCGGCGCGCCGCAGGGCGGAGCGGCGCGCCGAGCGGATCACCGCGGGGGCGACGGAGCTGGAGCAGCGGTTGTCGGACCTGTTGCGGGGCGGTCTGGCGGCGGCCGAGCAGGCGGGGTACGGGCTGTGGGAGGAGACCGCGGCCCGCATGGTCGACGCCCAGGCGCCCGGACTGGCCGCGCGGGTGCGGGAGCTGGGGGCGATACCGGGCTCGGGGCCCGGCTGGCCGGTGCGGTTGCTGGAGGAGTGCGCGCTGCTCCACCTCCTCGACCAGGGCTGGCTGCGGCGTGAGCGCCTGCCGGACGGCCTCGCGGCGACGGTCCGTTCCCGGGTCGGCCTGCCCGGCTCGGCTGACGGCCCCCCGGTGCGCGACCACTGGCTGGTCCTCGCCCAGTACGACACGGCGGACGCCCGCCTGACCACGCGCCGGATCTGGCTGTACGGCGCCGAGTCCGGGCGTACGGCACTGCTCCTCTCCTACGGCGCGGCCGGCCGCCCGCCGGAGTTGACGCTGCCGATGGGGCTCGCCTTCGAGGCGGAGGTGTCGTCGTATCCGGGTGCGGGGCAGTTGCGGGCCTCTCTCGGCCAGCGGTTCACCGCGCCGGAGCCCGCGGCGGTACGACCGCCGGGGGTGACCCCGGCTCAGGCCGCTGCCCGCTACGGCGAGGCGCTGCGCGACGACCCGTGGCTGGACTCGGTCCCGGTCACCCTGTCCAGGGTCGTCCCGGCCCCGGACGGCGACTCCTGGCAACTGTCCGACGCGGACGGCGACATGGCCCTCCCCTTGTCTCTCTCCGCCCGCTCCCGGCCCGGCCTGTGGCGCCTCGTCGCTCTCTCGGGCGGCGCACCCGTCACGGTCTTCGGCGAGTGCGGTCACCACGGCTTCACCCCACTGACGGCTTGGCCGGAGGGGGCGGGAGACGCGGTGGGGCTGTGCTGAGGGAGATGAGTGGCCGCGTGAGGTGAGCCGGCGCGTGACGAGCCGGGTGTGACCCGCACCCGGCTCGTCCGCTCCAGCGTCTCCAGGACCTGGCCGGCCTCCTGCCGAACCAGCGGAACCAGCCGAACGAGCGGAACCAGCGGAACCAGCCGCACAAAGAAACACGGACGGAAGGAACCCTCATGAACAGCACCTCGGCTCCTCCGCGGAACGCATGGGAAGAGCTCGTGACCGTCGCCCTGCTCGGGACCGATCGGCGCCCGGCTCCCGGCCCGGCCGCCGGGCGGGAGGCGCCGGTGGCGTTGTTGGACGCGGCGGCGGTGGAGACCGTGCGACGGAGGGCGGGGGTGCGGCCCGCGCGGGCGGCGGTGCGTCCGGAGCCCGCCGCACCTGATCCGCGTCCGCCGCTGCCGCCGGCCGCGGCGCGCAGGCTCGCGCAGTTGCTGGCTGATCGGCCCGGCGCGGGAGGCGGGGGACGCAGAGGAACGGCGCCCGACCTCATGGAGTTGCTGCCGCAGTGGCTGGCGCTGGCGAACGCGTGCGGGTTGGCGGCACCTCCCGAGGCGCTGCCCGCCTTGCTGGACACGGCACGGGGCCGTACCGACCTGCGCCCGGCGGCCCTGGCCTTCGCGGGCCCGCGCGCGCTGTGGCTGGCCCGGCTGAACCCGGACTGGCGTTTCGCTCTGCGGGCCGCACCGGGTGGTGGCGCCGATCTGCCGGGCCCCCAGGAAGCCGACCGGATCCGACGGCTGTGGCAGGAGGGGCTGTTCGCGGAGCGGGTGGCGCTCCTGACGGGGATACGGGCACAGGAGCCCGCGGCCGCACGCGAGTTGCTGGAGACGACATGGGCGACGGAGCGGGCCGAGGACAGGCTCATGTTCCTCGATTCCCTGCGTACGGGGCTGGGCTCGGACGACGAGCCGTTCCTGGAGCGGGCGTTGACGGACCGCAGCCGGAACGTGCGGGCGACGGCTGCGGAGCTGCTGTCCGCGCTGCCGGGTTCGGCGCTCGCCGCGCGGATGGCGGACCGTGCGGCGGCGTGCGTGGCCGTCGACCGTACGCGGGACGTACCCACGATCGTGGTGGAGGCGCCGCACGAGTGCGACGCGGGCATGGAGCGCGACGGGGTGGCGCCCAAGGCTCCGGCGGGGAGGGGTGAACGGTCCTGGTGGCTGGGCCAGTTGGTGGAGGCGACACCACTGGCGGCGTGGTCGGCGCGGCTCGGGGGACGTTCACCGGAGGAGATCGTGGCCTTGCCGGTGGCGGACGACTGGCAGGGGGAGCTGAACGCGGCGTGGTGCCGGGCGGCGGTGCGGCAGGGGGACGCCGGCTGGTCCAGGGCGCTCCTGGGTTCGCCGTCCGCTACCGAGGCCGCCGGCCCCGGGGCGGTGTCGCTGGCCGAGCGGGCCAAGCTCCTGGGGACGCTGGATGCCGGTGAGCGGGCGGAGTGGGTGGCGGGGTTCATCGC
The DNA here is from genome assembly GCF_009377235.1 of Streptomyces acidicola. Classification (GTDB taxonomy): domain Bacteria; phylum Actinomycetota; class Actinomycetes; order Streptomycetales; family Streptomycetaceae; genus Streptomyces; species Streptomyces acidicola. Next base: position 27,336 of record NZ_VMNX01000068.1, on the reverse strand, counting down.
GGCGCACGGACTGTCGGAGGCGTTCCAGTTGCTCGGGGTCTGTGCTGTGCCGTGGGCGCCGGCTCTGGGCGGCGCGGTGGTGGACGCGCTGAACATCGCGCGGGACGCCGGTAGTTACCCCTGGAGCTTCAGCGGCGTGATGGGACTCGCCGAGCGCTGCCTGTCCCCTGCGGAGGCGGCACGTCTGGATGCCCTGACGGCCACCCCCGAGGAGCAGGAGGATGCGTCTCCGGGTGCCGGCGGGTACTGGTCCGAGGCCTTCCAACGCCTCGTGACGACGTTGCGTCTGCGCGCGGCGATGGAGGAGGAGTTGAGGAGCTGACCCCGCCGAGGCGCCGGACTTCTCCGCGGCCGCGGCGGGGGCGGCCATGCCGTCACGGCGGGCGGCCACCCTCTGTGGGGACCGCTCGCCGGGAGGCCGGGGACCTACGCCTCCGCCGGCTGCCGTACGTTCGCGCGGACCCAGTCCACGATCGAGGCAGTGGTGGCGCCGGGGGTGAAGATCTCGGCGACGCCCATCTCCTTCAGGGGCGGGATGTCGGCCTCGGGGATGATGCCGCCGCCGAAGACCTTGATGTCCTCCGCGTCCCGCTCCTTGAGGAGCCGGATGACGGCTGCGAACAGCGTGTTGTGGGCGCCGGAGAGGATGGAGAGGCCGATCGCGTCGGCGTCCTCCTGGATCGCGGTGTCGACGATCTGCTCCGGTGTCTGGTGGAGGCCGGTGTAGATGACCTCCATACCGGCGTCGCGCAGCGCCCGCGCAATCACCTTGGCCCCTCGATCGTGGCCGTCGAGCCCCGGCTTGGCCACCACCACACGGATCGGACCGGCTGCCACACCCATCACTGCCTCCATCAAACGACTGCACCGAACCCGTACCGAACGTCACGACACACACGGCAGACGAACCATCACAGTACGTACTGTCACAAACCGTACCGACCGCCCGTACAGCATGCACACCGCACATATCGCTACATACCGCCACCTACCGCGACTGACGCGGCTGCGGGCACAGGCCCCGCACCGCACCGGCCGGGAAAGTGAACGAACGTTATCGCCAGCATCCCGCAACCGGCAGTTTCGCGGTGCGGACCGAGGGGGAAATCACACACAGGGACACGTTCACAGCGCAAGGTTCCGGGTTCCGCGGCACACGCGTCACCGAGACGGGCGGCCACCAGGCCGCACGGCCCCGGGAAACGGGCGTCACGGGCGGATCGTGCGCAAGGAGAGCCGCCACGAGGTGGCCGCACCACCGCCGTACCGGCGGGAGACGGCAGCGGTGGTGAGGCGCTTCGGCGATGGCACGAGCACGAAAGCGAGGAATCGAGGTCGTACGGAGTCCGGGACAGCCTGTGCCGTGAGCACGGCAGGGCGTCGCGTCGCCGGCACGGCAAAGGCCCTCGACGCGACACCGGCGCCCCAGCGTCGCCCACGCCGCACTCGCACCGTCACCCACCTCCACGGCGGCTCACCATGAGGGCACATGGGGGACAGGGACGTCCTCCCGAGTGCCGACGGGAGGTCGGCCATGAAGGTCACCTGGGGAGCACTGCCCTTACTACCGTTCTGCCAGCGCCTGTGGCCCGTCAAACTGGCAGGGCTGTCAGTGGCCCTCCTGAAGGCGACCGCCCTGGAGTTCGCGGTCCTCGCGGGGCATCTGCTCCTCTACCCGTCCGGGATCGCGCAGGAGCGCCGTTCCGTTCCCGCCCCTTCGCCCCCCGGTGACACCACCACCGCTCCCCTGCCGACCGAGGTCAAACCCCCGGTCGTCCTGTTGCACGGGTTCATCGACAACCGGTCCGTGTTCGTCCTGTTGCGCCGCTCCCTCACCCAGCACGGCCGGCGGCAGATCGAGTCGCTCAACTACTCGCCCCTCACCTGCGACATCCGCACCGCCGCCGCGGCGCTCGGCCGCCGCGTGGAGGAGATCTGCGAGCGCACGGACTGTGAGCGGGTGGACATCGTCGGGCACAGCCTCGGCGGACTCATAGCGCGGTACTACGTACAGCGACTCGGCGGCGATGCGCGTGTGCGCACGGTCGTCACACTCGGCACCCCGCACGGGGGCACGCGTGTAGCACCGCTGGCCGACGCACATCCCGTCGTGCGCCAGATGCGCCCCGGCTCACCGGTGCTGGAGGAGTTGCGCGAGCCGGCGCCGGGCTGCCGTACGCAGTTCGTGGCCTTCTGGAGCGATCTCGACCACCTGATGGACCCGCTGGAGACCGCCTGCGTCGACCATCCGGACCTGCTCGCTCAGAACGTGCGGGTGAGCGGCATCGGGCACCTCGCCATGCTCGTACACCCCGCCGTCGCCGCAGGGATTCGGCAGGCACTCGACCTCGACGAGACGACACCCGAGACGGTCCACGGGCCCACCGGAGGGCCGGAAGCCCCCACAGGAGGCCTGACCGTGGCGTAATCGCTCAAAGTCAGCTGAAAATCCGGCAGAACCAGTCGAGTCGAGCGGCGACCCGCCACCCGAACGACGACCGGCGCAGTCATTCGACAGTCTCGATCTCGCCGTGCAATTTCGAACATTCATCGAACACAAAGCCAAGGCTCAGTCCATGGTCCACCGAAAGGCGCTCGAATGCCCGTTTCCTGCGAGCCCGAAACCCGTTGAAGATTGTCGCGCCCGCGCACCGCCGGGTACAGTCGCCGCACTGCTCTGCCAGCCCCTGTTGTCGAGGCGAAAGAGAAGTTGGTGAACGATCGTCACCCGTCGGGGACTGTGACTCCCCCGGCTCCGGCTTCCGATGCCACCTCGGCGCATTACGCGTCGTACGGCCACCAGGAAGCCTCGTACGGCGACTTCACCACGTATGACAGCTACGGTGCCACCGGTTTTGACACCGGTCACCACACCACCGCCGACCCGGGCTTCGCGACCGCGACCTTCGAGACCGACCCCCTCTTCGGCAATATGCCGGGCGACGGCGCGACGGGCTCGTACGACTCCTCACAGTGGTCCACGGGCAGCCACCAGACGCTGAACCACGACCCGTACGCGGGCCAGCACCAGGAGCACCAGGCCGCCTACGACACGGGCGGCTACGACGCCACCGGCTGGACGGCGGGTTACCAGAACCTGGGCGAGATCCCCGCGCAGCCCCAGAGCCCCGAAGCATCCGGGCAGTGGGACTCGAACGGGTGGACGCAGGCCGAACAGCGCGTCCAGGCAAGCGAGTTGGGACAGCCCGACCAGACCCAGCAGTGGACGGACGGGCAGTACTTCGACACGGGCGCCTACGACGCCACGCAGTGGAACAGCGACGGAACCTCCGGCGATCACGACGCGAACGGCCATGAGTCGTACGAGGGGTACGAGCAGCAGACACCGGCCGACGGGTACGAGCACCCCTCCCCCGACACCTTCGACCAGCAGGCGACCGCGGCCTTCGAGCAGGTCAACCCCTACGACGACGGACAACCCGCCGTCATGGAGGGCGAGTTCGAGGGGGCCGACGACACCGAGGCGCACGGAACAGGCCGTTCCACGCTGCTGGAGGACGAGGAAGAGGCCGCGTCCGGGACTGCTGTCGCCGCAGCGGCGGCCGGCGCCTCCGCCGGCTCCGGCCGGGCGGCGGCCCGCGCGGCCGCGCGCTCGCGGCGTCGCGCTCCGGCGAAGCGTTCCGCCGTACTGACCGTCGCCGTTCCGTCCGCGTGCGTCATGGGCGTCGCGGGGATCGCCGCCGCCTCCGTGGGCGGTGCGGACGACGACGTCAACAGGACGACGGCCAGTGCGTCGGAAGCGGTCGCGGTCAAGCCGTCCACCGCCAACAACAAGCTCGACACACAGCTCGAAAGCCTCTCTGCCGGGGCTGACGACTTCGCCGACCGGGCGAGCCGGACCCAGGAGCGCATCGACCTCAAGGCCCAGCAGGAGGCCGAACAGAGGCAGGCAGCGGCGGAGGCGGCGCGCAAGGAGCGCCTGCGGCCGAAGTTCGCGCTCCCGGTCGCACAGAGGGGGCTCAGCGCGTACTACGGGCAGTCCGGCATCAACTGGATGTCCACGCACACCGGCATCGACTTCCCGGTGTCGTACGGCACGCCGGTGATGGCGGCGGCCGATGGCGTCATACGGACCCAGTGGAACAGCGCCTACGGCAACATGGTCATCCTGACCGCCAAGGACGGTACGGAGGTGTGGTACTGCCACCTCTCCACGTACAAGATCCCCTCGGGTACGGCGGTGAAGGCGGGTGACGTGATCGCGTTCTCCGGCAATTCGGGCAACTCGACGGGCCCGCACCTGCACTTGGAGGTACGGCCCGGGGGTGGCTCGGCGATAGACCCGCTGGCGTGGCTGCGCAGCCACGGGCTCGACCCGACGTAGCTCGAGCGCCGCGAGCCCCGACATCCCGCAAACACAAGCAAGCACACAATCGGGCCCCTGCTCAGCAGGGGCCCGATTCGTGTCCGCGGCCTCGTCCTCCGCCTACAGCTTCTCCACCGGGGCGTACCGCAGGAGCAGCCGCTTCGGCTTGGTGTCGCCGAAGTCGATCGTCGCCTCGGTGTTGGCACCCGTGCCCTTCACGGCGACGACCGTGCCCAGGCCGAACTGGTCGTGGGTGACGCGGTCGCCGACGGCCAGGGAGACGACCGGCTTCTCGGTGGCACGTCGCGTCGCGAAGCCGGAGGCGCCCGCGGCGGACGAACGGGAACGGGAGGACGACAGGGAGGCAGCGATCCCCGAGGCCGGGCCGGTGGAACCCGGGGCCGCCGACGCGCCCGTGCGCTTCCAGTCCAGGTGCGCCGCCGGGATCTCCTCCAGGAAACGGGACGGCGGGTTGTACGAGGGCTGGCCCCAGGCGCTGCGCAGGGTCGAGCGGGTCAGATAGAGCCGTTCCCGCGCGCGCGTGATGCCCACGTACGCCAGGCGCCGCTCCTCCTCCAGCTCCTTGGTCTGGCCGAGGGCGCGCATGTGCGGGAAGACACCGTCCTCCATGCCGGTGAGGAAGACGACCGGGAACTCCAGGCCCTTGGCGGTGTGGAGGGTCATCAGCGTGATGACGCCGGAGCCGTCCTCCTCGTCCGGGATCTGGTCCGAGTCGGCCACCAGGGCGACCTGCTCCAGGAAGTCGGACAGGGCCACCGACTCGCCCTCGGCGCGCTCCTGCTCGAACTCCAGGGCCACGGCGGCGAGTTCCTGGAGGTTCTCGATGCGGGTCTCGTCCTGGGGGTCGGTCGAGGCCTGCAACTCGGCCAGGTAGCCTGTGCGTTCGAGGATCGCCTCCAGGACCGTCGCCGGGCCCGCACCCGAGTCGGCGATCGTGCGCAGGTCCTCCATGAGCGCGTTGAAGCGCTTGACGGCGTTCGTGGAGCGCGCGGCCATGCCGTACGCCTCGTCCACGCGCCGCAGCGCCTGCGGGAAGCTGATCTTCTCGCGCTGGGCGAGGGCGTCGATCATCGCCTCTGCGCGCTCGCCGATGCCGCGCTTGGGCACGTTCAGGATGCGGCGCAGCGGGACCGAGTCCTCCGGGTTGGCCAGCACCCTGAGGTAGGCGAGGACGTCCCGGACCTCCTTGCGCTCGTAGAAGCGGACGCCGCCGACGACCTTGTAGGGCAGGCCGACGCGGATGAAGACCTCTTCGAAGACACGGGACTGGGCGTTCGTGCGGTAGAAGACCGCGACATCCCCGGCCTTGGCCTCGCCCGCGTCCGTCAGGCGGTCTATCTCGTCGGCGATGAACTGCGCCTCGTCGTGCTCCGTGTCCGCGACATAGCCGGTGATCTGGGCACCGGCTCCGGCATTCGTCCACAGGTTCTTGGGGCGGCGGGACTCGTTGCGCTCGATGACCGCGTTGGCGGCGGAGAGGATCGTCTGCGTGGAGCGGTAGTTCTGCTCCAGCAGGATCGTCGTCGCGTCCGGGTAGTCCTCCTCGAACTGGAGGATGTTGCGGATGGTTGCGCCGCGGAAGGCGTAGATGGACTGGTCGGCGTCACCCACGACACACAGCTCGGCAGGCGGGACGTCGTACTCGCCGGGCGGTACGTCCACGGGGTGCTCGGAGGTCCCGACGAGTTCCCGTACGAGGGCGTACTGGGCGTGGTTGGTGTCCTGGTACTCGTCGACGAGGACGTGCCGGAAGCGGCGGCGGTAGTGCTCGGCGACGTCCGGGAAGGCGCGGAGCAGATTGACCGTCGTCATGATCAGGTCGTCGAAGTCGAGGGCGTTGGCCTCGCGCAGCCGCGACTGGTAGAGCGCGTACGCCTGGGCGAGGGTCTTCTCGAAGCCTCCCCCACTCTCGGCTTCGCTCGAGCGGGAGGTGCCCCCACCGGCCTGGGCGGCGAAGTCCTCCTCGTCGATCAGCTCGTTCTTCAGGTTCGAGATCTTGGCGCTGAACGACTTGGGCGGGAAACGCTTCGGGTCGAGGTCCAGGTCGCGGCAGACGAGCGCCATCAGCCGCTTGCTGTCGGCAGCGTCGTAGATCGAGAAGGACGACGTGAAGCCGAGCTTCTTGCTCTCCCGCCGCAGAATCCGTACGCACGCGCTGTGGAAGGTCATCACCCACATCGCGTTCGCGCGCGGGCCGACGAGCTGCTCGACGCGCTCCTTCATCTCGCCCGCGGCCTTGTTGGTGAAGGTGATCGCGAGGATCTGGCCCGGGTGGACGTTCCGCTCGCCGAGCAGGTGCGCGATGCGGTGGGTGAGCACGCGGGTCTTGCCGGAGCCGGCGCCGGCCACGATGAGCAGGGGGGAGCCGGAGTGGACGACCGCCGCGCGCTGGTTCTCGTTCAGCCCCACCAGGAGCGCGGCCGGGTCCACCGCGGGGCGTGGCTCGCCGTCGCGGTAGTAGGCGTCCCGGTCCGGCGGCGCGTCGAACCTGCCGCCGAACAGATCGTCCGGAATCGGCTCCGGTACGTGCTCGTCCTCGGGTGGCGGCGGAGGCTCTTCCTCATGGGCCCGCGGGGCCTTGAGGTCCGCCAGGAAGCTGTCATCGAAAAGGCTGCTCATCGCTCTCCGAGTCTAGGCCGCCCCACCGACACCCAGGGGCCACCCCGCAAACTCGGTCCGAGCGCGCGCTGCCGACGATCTTCAACGGCTGGCCTCTCCCGGACTCATGACCGTCCGGGTTCACGCCGTATGACCGTCCAGGTTCATACCGCATGTCCGTCCGGGTTCACCCTGTCACCATCCGGCTTCACGCTGCCACTGTCCGCGGTCGGCCAGGTGAGGACGCGCCCCCTCCATCGCGACGGATCACCGCAGCCCCACCCCGGAACCGGCAGCACGGGACCACGACCGACCGCACCTTTAGCCACATAACGGGTGTATCGCATATGAGACATCATGCATCCACAGATCACTCCGAATTCGCCACACGCGGCAGCCATGTTGACTAAGGTCACGAAAACGTATCGGGCATATCGCGCATCAACCTTCACAGGCGCCACACGAATTGGCTAGCGTTCTTGGTGGGCCGCTCGACCCAACCGGCGAACCTCGCCGGGCCGGGCGGCCTCCGCCGAGTCCGGCGCCCCTCGCGGAGCCGGAGCCGGGGACCCACCGACCTTGGGGTGAATCGGCCCACCTGCCGTACGCGGCAAGGGCCGTAGGGCACACCTTCCAATGCACGCGCCCGAACCCGACAGCTAACTCGGTAGGCGGACAACGGAAGGAGCCGCCTTTCATGGCGCCGCACCGAAAGTCGCGTCCTGCCCGGACGCGCACAGGCATACGGACACCCGCCCTCGCGACGGCGGCGCTGACCTCGATGGCCCTGTTCTCCCAGACAGCGACCGCCGCACCCTCGACCGACGACAAGCCGAGCCTCGAAGAAGTCGAGAAGAAGGTCGGCGACCTCTACCGCCAGGCCGAGTCGGCGACCGACAAGTACAACGCGGCCGAGGAGAAGACGGCCAAGCAGAAGAAGCGCGTCGCCACGCTCCTCGACGATGTCGCCAAGCGCACAGAGAAGCTCAACGAGGCCCGGGAGCAGCTGGGCTCATTCGCCGCCGCCCAGTACCGGACGGGCGCCGCGGCCCCGGACACGGCAACGATGCTGCTGGCGGACAACCCTCAGGACTACTTCGACCAGACCCAGCTGATGGACCGCTTGACGGAACGTCAGAAAGAGGTGGTCGACGACTACGTCACCCAGCGGACCGAGACGGCTCAGAAGCGCCAGGAGGCCACCGAGGGCCTGGAGTCGCTCACCCAGTCGCAGTCCACGCTGAAGGCGAGCAAGGCGCAGGTCCAGGCGAAGCTCACCGAGGCCCGTCAACTGCTGGACAAGCTGACCGCCGAGGAGAAGGCCCGCCTCGCGGCGATCGAGAAGAAGAAGCAGGAGGAGGCCGAGCGCCGGGCTGAGGAGCTGGCGCGGCAGCAGGCAGCCGAGGCGGAGAAGAAGCGGCTGGCGGCCGAGGCGGAGAAACGGAAGCAGGAGGCGGCCCAGGAGCAGAGCGCCGGCAGCAGCTCCACCGTCGAGGCCCCGGCAGAGGACTCCACCTACGCCACGAAGGCGGCCAAGGTCATCGCGTTCGCCCGCGCGCAGATCGGCAAACCGTACGTCTGGGGCGCGACCGGCCCCGACTCGTACGACTGCTCCGGGCTCACCCAGGACGCCTGGAAGGCCGCCGGCGTCGACCTGCCGCGCACCACGTACGACCAGGTCAACGTGGGCAAGACCGTCTCAGTCGCCGACGCCAGGCCCGGCGACCTCGTCTTCTTCTACGACGACATCACCCACGTCGGGATCTACATCGGCAACGGCATGATGATCCACGCGCCCAAGCCGGGGGCTTACGTCCGCGAGGAGTCGATCTTCTACGACGGCGAGTCGTCGATCCACAGCGTGGTGCGGCCGGCGTAACGGTCGCACCTTCCCGGCCCCGGTCGGCGCCTGACTCCTCGGTCGCCGGTCGGGGCCGGCGCGGTCTCCGATCAGGTCCAGAGCACCGCGATGAAGATGTTCGCCGTGGTCAGGCCGCCCACCAGGCCGAACAGCCCCTTCTCCACCTGTTCCTCGTCGCGCTTCACGTAGACGAGCCCGAGGATCACGACCAGCAGGGCCAGCTTCACGCCGATCTTGACGTTGTTGACCGTCTGGTCGTCGGCCTGGTTGAGGCCGACCAGAACGGCACCGGTGATGAGCATCGTCAGCGCGCCGTGCAGCATGGCGGGCACAAAACGGGCCGTCCCCTGCCCCATCGCCTTCATCTGGGTGAGGAAGCCACCCAGAAGGGAGGCGATGCCGATGATGTGCAGGGCGACGAAGAGATGGATGAGTATGTCCATGGAGCCGGAGCCTAACCAGGGCCCCTTCGGCGGCCTGGCACCGGCCCCGGGAAGCCGCCGGTACCGGCTGCGGGAAGTCTCCGGTACTGGCTGCAGTGGTGGCCATGACGGTGGTCCTGGCATCGGCCGTGGCGGTGGCCCTGGTGTCCGGCGTCGGTGCTGACTTGGTATGCCGCGCCACCACCCCCGAAAACCCGGACCATTCGCCGTATGGCACGCCCTGCCATACACCAGACGACCCGCCGCATATATGCGCCCCATAGCACTGTCTCGCCGCCGGTTGCCCCCAAACCACCGCATTGATCATCGCTCTGCGTGAAGGCGGTGCCGCCAGGCAGAGATCACGGTCACATACGGTCACCGGTGGTCCACTGGGGCCAGTTCCGTACATGGCGTCACCGAGTGGACACAGCCACGCTTAGCGTCCTCCAGCAGGTGCCCGCTCCCCACCGCCGCCCGGGCCAGGGGCGGCAGTCGGGCACCTCCGCCGAGAGGTCCGGCGGCGGCCCGCTGCCCCTGTGCGGGCCGCCGCCGGACGCGTGACCGCCGACCCCCATGGCGGCCGCGGCCGAAGAGGCCGTCTCGGTCGTAACGCGTCGTACGAAAGGACGTGACGTCCCCTTGCCAGTGCACCGCAGGCCCAGACAGCGCCCCCTCAGCGGCACCACGGCCCGTACCGCTGTCACGATCGCCCTGGCGGGCGCGGCGAGCGCGACCGGCTTCGACGGCACCGGGCACGCCGAACCGCAGCCCACAGCGGCGCAGGCCAGGGCGAAGGTGAACAAGCTGTACGAACAGGCGGAGGTCGCCACCGAGCAGTACAACGGCGCGAAGGAGGAGGCCGACAAGGCGCGGAAGCGGCTGGAGGACCTGCGGGACGAGGCGGCTCGCCGCACGGAGGGGCTGAACTCCGCACGCGAGAAGCTGGGTTCGGTGGCGGCGGCGCAGTACCGCGGTGACGGCATCGACCCCGCGGTGCAACTCGCGCTGAGCGACGACCCGGACGTGTATCTGGACGGTGCGGCCTTCGCCGAACGGATCGGCAGCCGACAGGCGTCGGACGTGGCAAACGTACGTAGGCAGTTGCGGGAGATCGAGCGACTGCGGGGCGCCGCGCGCGTCGAACTGTCGCGGCTCTCGTCCCGGCAGGCAGAGCTGAAGCGGCACAGGGGGACGATCACGGGAAGGCTGGGCGAGGCGAGACGTCTGCTGGCGCGGTTGCCGGAGGGCGCCCGGGCTGGGCTGGACGCGGCGGCGGGCGCGGGGCGCGCATCGCGGTCCGGTGCCCCGGCGCGCGACCTCGGACCGGTCCTGGCGGCCTCCTCCACCGCCCAGGCACCCAGTTCACGGGCGGCCGCGGCCCTGTCGTACGCCTACGGCAAGCTCGGCAGCCCATACGTGTGGGGCGCGACCGGTCCCGACGCCTTCGACTGCTCCGGGCTCACCCAGGCGGCCTACCGCGCGGCGGGGGTCTCACTGCCCCGGACGACGTATACGCAGATCGGCACCGGGCAGCGCATCGCGCGCTCCCAGCTCCTGCCCGGTGACCTGGTGTTCTTCTACTCCGGGATCAGCCACGTGGGCATCTACGTGGGGAACGGTCAGATGATCCACGCGCCCCGTCCGGGGACGCAGGTGCGGGTGGCGCCACTCGACGAGATGCCGTTCGCGGGCGCCACGCGGGTGGCGTGAGCCTCAGGGCGCGACGGCGGAGGCCGCGTAGCCGAGGAAGAGGAACCGGCCGCCGCCTTGAGCTCGAACCCGGACTCGAACCCGGACTCGGACTCGACGCCGGGCTCGGACTCACCCCTGGCTCCGGCATCGGCCTCGGGCTCGGCCTCGCGCCCAGGCTCGGGCTCGGGCTCGGGCTCGGGCTGGAGTCTGGGGTCAGGGCTGGGGCTGGAGTCTGGGGTCAGGGCTGGGGCTCTCAGGACTGCCTCACACCAACCGTCGTGCCGTCGCCCACCTCGTCAGTTCGTGCCGGTTGGAGAGCTGCAACTTCCGCAGCACCGCCGAGACATGGGACTCCACCGTCTTGACGGAGATGTACAGCTGCTTGGCGATCTCCTTGTACGCATAGCCGCGGGCGATGAGGCGGAGGACCTCACGCTCGCGCTGGGTGAGACGGTCCAGGTCTTCGTCGACGGGCGGGGCGTCCGTGGAGGCGAAGGCGTCGAGGACGAAGCCGGCCAGCCTCGGCGAGAACACCGCGTCGCCCTCCTGGACGCGGAAGATGGAGTCGACCAGATCCGTGCCGGTGATCGTTTTGGTGACGTACCCCCGGGCGCCACCCCGGATGACACCGATGACGTCCTCCGCCGCGTCCGAGACGGAGAGGGCCAGGAAGCGGACGGGCTGCTCGGCGTCCGACATCAACGCGGCGCACCGGCGCAGCACTTCGACCCCGCCCCCGCCCGGGAGGTGCACGTCGAGGAGCACCACCTCGGGCCGTGTGGCCGAGATGACGCTCACCGCCTGGTCGACGTCCGCCGCCTCCCCGACGACCTCGACACCGGTGCGCTCCGTCTCCCCGATCTCCGCCTGCACGCCCGTACGGAACATGCGGTGGTCGTCGACCAGCACGACCCGGACCCGACGTCCGGGCGCCGAACCGCTCGCCTCCGCCGAGCCGCCCGGCGCGTTCGAGTCCGTCGGGGCACCCGGCGTACCAGTAGGACCGGTGGGACTGGTGGGACTGGTGGGACTGGTGGGACTGGTGAGACCCGTGGGACCCGTGGGGCCGGCACCGGGAGCCGGACCGTCCTGCCCAATCGGACCGCTGGCCCCGTTCGCGTCGCTCATGACGTCGTCTCCGCCCTCTCCATCTCCAGCTCGACCTCCGTGCCGCCGTCCGGCACGGCGCGCAGCCGTGCCGTACCGCCGTTGCGCTCCATGCGACCGATGATCGATTCTCTAACGCCCATGCGGTCGGCGGGTATCGAGTCGAGGTCGAAGCCTGGGCCCCGGTCACGCACGGACACGAAGACCGTCCCTCCCTCGACTTCGGCGAAGACCTGTACGGCGCCGCCCTCGCCACCGTACTTGGCGGCGTTCACCATCGCTTCGCGCGCAGCCTGCATCTGCGCGCCCAGGCGTTCGTCGAGCGGGCAGTCGCCGACGACCACGACCTCGATGGGGACGCCGTGCTTGTCCTCCACCTCGGCGGCGCTGCGCTTCACGGCCTCCGCGAGTGTGTCGGGCTCCTCGTCCTCGTCCTTGCCGGTGCCTTCCGGCTTGTAGAGCCAGTTGCGCAGGTCGCGCTCTTGGGCACGGGCGAGGCGGCGTACCTCGTTCGCGTTCTCCGCGTTGCGTTGTATCAGGGTCAGGGTGTGCAGCACCGAGTCATGGACGTGGGCCGCGACCTCCGCCCGCTCCTGGGCGCGGATGCGCATCAGCCGCTCCTCGGAGAGGTCCTGGGTCATGCGGACGAGGTACGGGCCGGCCAGCAGCGCTATCCCCACGAGGACCGCGAGCGCGGCCTGCAGGACCGACCCGAGGTGGGCGGCGGAGCCCTGCAGGACGAATATCCCGGAGACGCCCGCGGTGACGAGCAGCACACCGCCCACGGAACGGAGCAGCGTGAGCGTGCGCCGACGGCGGCCGACCTCGACCCAGCGGGCCCGCCGTGCGTTGTCCGCCTGGCGCCAGACCAGGGCGACACCGGCGGCAACCAGCACGGTCGGCCACAGATACGCCTTGGCCCCGTCGCCGAGGTTCACATTGCCGACGAAGACCATGGCCACGACGACCATGAGGAGCAAGGCGACGATCTGGCCCTTGTCCGGTCTGCGCGCCACGAGTTTTCGCCGGCCGTCCGGCGACGTCTCCGTGGAAACGGCCGGGGGCCGCTGGTTGTCGACACCGCCCACGCCGAGCGGGACGAAGAACCAGAACGCCGCGTACAGCAGCGCGCCGAGGCCGTCGGCGAGGAACAGGCCGACGAACACGAGCCTCAGCCATGTCACGGGCAGCCCAAGATGCCCTGCGAGCCCCCGCGCCACGCCTCCGAGCCAGCGACCGTCGCTGCTGCGGTAGAGCTTGCGCGGGGGCCGCGGGACGTCGACTGGCACTGTTGCGGCTTCCGGCATGCCATTGATGTTCACACGCATGGCGGACCATGGCATCAGGGTCTACCCCGGAGACGCCCCTGATCTCCGACCGGCTCATGATCGAACAGTTCCCGGGGCCAATATCAGGGTTGGGCCAGGGTCATCCCGACTGCCGCGGGGCGGTCTCGGCAGCCACGATGGACACATGACAGATCAGCAGCACGCGGCACCGGAGCCGGGCCCCGGCTCGGACGCCCGGCGGACGGCCACCGAGCCGCAGGACGCCGTGCCCGCCCAGGACAAGGGCGGCACCGTGCCCGGACCGGGCCTGGGCAAGGAGCCGCGCGCGCACGGGGGCGCACACGCGCATGCGGGCGCGGTCGCAGGTGCGCACGCGGACGCAGGCACGCCCGCGGATCAAGCAGGCCCATCCGGGCAGGCGAGCCAATCGGGACAGGCGGGTCAAGACAGACTCACAGACCAATCAGCGGCGGGCTCACCGGCCGGGGGCGCGAGCCCGGTGACGAACGAACCGAGGAACGAACCGAGGAACGAACCACGCGACGAGCTGACGAGCGAGCCGGTGGACGGGCCTCCCGACCGGAACGCGGTCGGGCCTGCGGGGCAGGCGAGGAACACGGATCAGTCATCCGGGGGCACCCCACCCACCGGGCCCACGGCTCAGGTCGCCGCCGACGGCTCCACCACGCCCCCGGCCCCCACCGGGTTCCGCCGTGACCGACGACACAAGATGCTGGCCGGGGTGTGCGCGGGGCTGGGGCGGCAGTGCGACATGGATCCGGTGATCTTCCGGATCGTGCTCACTGTCCTGTCGGTGAGCGGCGGCATAGGCCTCATCTTCTACGGCTTCGTCTGGCTGTTCGTCCCGTACGACGACGAGGAGGAGAACGAGGTACGCAAGCTGCTGACCGGCCGTGTCGACGGCCAGGCCCTGGCGGCCGTGCTCTTCGCCCTGGTCGGCTGTGGCGTCTTCCTCACCATGCTGGGCAACGGCGGGGTGCTGACCTTCGCGGTGGTCCTCGCCCTGCTCCTCGCGGGCGCGGGCTACTGGTCGCAGCAGCGCAGCGCCCCGGACCCCGACCCGCTTGCCGCACAGGCCGTCGCCGACGCCCCACCGGAGGCGCAGGCGCCGCCCGTCCCCATTTCCTACCCGTCCTGGTGGCGTGACCCGATCGTCAAGGACGGCAGGCACGTGGGCAGGACGGGCTATCTGTGGGGACCCTGGGATGCCCGGGACCGCGACGTCGCGGCGGCCATCAACATCGCCCGGGGGACACGGTCCCACCAGGACATACGTGCCGCCCAGACGCCCAAGCCGCGGGGGCCTCGCTGGATAGGCGGCTGGGTGTTCCTGCTCGCGCTGCTCGCCGGCGGTCTCGCTACCGGCCTGACGTGGGACGACCACGCACTGGGGACGAGCCTGCAGGCAGGCCTGGCCTGCGCCCTCGCCGTGTTCGGCCTGGGCATCGGGGTCAGCGCGTTCCTGGGACGTACGGGTGCGGGGTCGATCTTCCTCGCGGTGGTGACGGCAGGTCTGATGGTGTGCTCGGCGGCACTTCCGGCCGACATCAGCACCCACTGGATACGCACGACCTGGGCGCCGACCGCAGTGGCGGGCGTGCAGCCGACGTACACGCTGGGCAGCGGTGTGGGCACCTTGGACCTGACACGCATGGACGTGCCGAAGGGCAGGACCGTGACGACCCGCGCGGAAGTGGGCGTGGGCAAGCTGGAGGTGGTGGTCCCCTCGGACGTCACGGCGCGTCTGACGATCGAAGTGGGCGTGGGAGACATCCAGTTGCCCGGCGAAAAGAAGGAGGACGTGGACGTGGCACCGGGCAAGGCGAAGCAGCTGACCCTCTCCGCCGAGAAGGGGGACACCGATGACGGGAAGTCCGGCGGCACGATCCGTGTCCACCTCCAGGTCGGCATGGGCCAGGCGGAGGTGACCCGTGCTGCGGCATGACGTTCAGCCCGGCAAGCTCGTCGCGGGCTTCTTCCTCACCCTCACCGCCGTCATCTACGCCGGAGACGCGGGCGGTGCCTGGGAAGCCCCTTGGTTCGTGGCCCTACCCCTGGTCACCGCAGGCCTCTGCCTGGCGGGCGCCACGGCGCTCCTGACGCACGCGATACGACGACGCCGATCGTCCCCGCGTACGGGGCACGCTCCCGGGAACAGGCAGACGTCAGACGCCGGGGCGTCGAGCAGGACCGAGTAACGGCCCTTTCAGGTCCTGCCTCGCGGAGCAGCAGGGGCGGCGGCGTCCTCACGGTCGAGGGCGAGATGCTCCCGGAGCGGAGCGGGAGAACCGCCTGGGCACACGTGCCGATCCGGCACAGGGTCGTCCTGGATCACGGGGCGCCCGGAGCAACCAGGCACCGCGCGCCGGCCGTAGGCGGTCAGTGACATGCGGCAGTGCGGCACCGCAGCGGCACGGCTGTGCGCCAGTTCAGCAGCACGGCTGTGCGGCAGCTCAGCGATAGGCGCCCATACGTTGCCGTCGGCGGTTGCGGATGGCCGCGTCGATGGAGAGGACCGAGGCGCCGGCGAGAACGAGGGGGAGCCAGGCCATGAGGTAGGCGAGGTCGTTGCCGTAGTAGTAGGGGTCGGATGCCCAGCTGACGGTCAGCCAGAGGCTGAGGGAGATCAGGGCGCCACCGAAGGCCGCGAGGCGGGCGAGGAGGCCGACGAGGGTGCCGATACCGACGGCGAGTTCACCGAAGGCGATGGCGTAGCCGAAGCCGACGGGGTTCTTGAGGGCGAGATCGATGAGGGCGGGGATCGCCGAGGTGTCGCGGACCGCGCGCATCATGTCCCCGACCGAGCCGGAGCCGGCATCGGACAGGAAGGCGCTGTCGGTGAGTTTGTCCAGGCCGGCGTAGATGAAGGTGACGCCGAGAAAAACCCTGAGGGGGAGCAGGGCGTAACGGGTGGCGGTGTCCCGCCAGTCCCGGCCGCCATCGAAGTAGGGGGTCCGCGTGTCCGTACGAATACTGTGAGTCATGACTGTCCGCCGCCTCTCGCCGCCGTGCCGTTGACCCCTCAACAGACCATACGTACGAAAGGGGGGAGCCGCTCAATGAGCGCGCATCAGATTTCTGTGAAGATTGCCTTTGGGATCGTTGTCTTTGGGATCGTTGCCCGGTTTCTCTCAGCGGGTTTCCGCACGGCTCGGTCGGCCCTGGCCCCGTACCGGCCAAACGATCCGAACCAGGCCCACGTGGCCCACGCCCAACACCTTGTCTGTCGACGGTCGGTCAACGGACCAGTCGGCCACTCGGACAGTCGGTCACTCCATCGGTCGGCCAGTCAGCCGGCCGGCCAGTCAGTCGGTCACCTCGATCAGGCACCGGTTCGTCTCCACCCCGGCGGCGGTCACCACCTGGACCTCCACTCGGCCGGGCTCCACGTCGGCGGGGACCGGCACGGTGAGGACGGCGTCCGTGGGGTTGCTGAAGCCTCCGACGACGGGTACGAGCGGGACGTGGACGTGGACGGCACCGATACGGACGACCATCCGGGAGAGGCGATCGGCGGCCTGGGCGCCCGGCGGTACGAAGCCGGCGCCGCGGATCTCGATGTCGTCGCCGGTCCGGATGGGCGCGTCGAGGTCGCCGGCCTCACGGGCTCGGACCACGGAGAGGATCACGGGGCGGCCGCCCTCCGCGTACTTGCCGGCGACGTACGTGGCCGCGGAGACCAGCACCAGCAGCGCCAGCCCCCAGGGCAGGTCGGGGAGTTGGTCGGGGCGGCGGGCCAGACGTACGAGCGCGAAGGCGAGGGCGACGGCGTTCACGACGACGTACTGGATGTCGGTGAAGCTGCCGCGGCCGCAGTCGTCGGTGAGAAGGTCGGAGGCGCGTGGGCGGTCGGCGCGGACCTTCTGCAGGCGCTGCCCGAGGACGCGCAGGCCCACCACCCGCCGGACCAGCACGGCGATCCCGCACACCACGGCGAGAACAGTCACCACGCCCGCGCCCCGGGCGAGATCGAGCCCGGTGATCAGCGCGTCCCGCTTGCCGTGGTCCGAGGCGGCGGCGAGTTGTCCGACGAGCACCAGGACTGCGTACCCGGCGAGGAGCACCCAGCTCGCGGCCACGGCGCGGGAGGTGGACAGCCGATTGTCCTCACCGATCACGGGGGCCAGAGCGCCGCCCTTCTTACGGTGCAGGTATCCGGCGCCCGTCACCGCCAAGCCCACCACCAGTGCGGCCAGCAGACCGGCCGTGCGTGCCGCCGTCCAGCCCGCTCCGATCGCGGTGAGTGCCTGGACCAGGAGCAGGAACAGGAAGGCGCCCCACAGGACGTAGGCCGTGCGCAGCCACAGGCGGCCCAGCCATGCCTCGCCCTCCACTCGACCGCGCTCGGCGACGAGGGCGGCGGACTGGGTGAGTTCGTCGGAGACCCACTGGCGGGACGCCGACGCGGAGTACGCGACCGCTGCGGGCAGTCCCTGGCCGGACGCGAACTCCTCGCGCATGAGCAGGAATTCAGCGACCGCGCGCCGGTGTCCCTCGCGTGCGCCGTGGGGGCAGTCCCCGCACGCGCAGCCGCCCTCATGGGCGCCCGCGCCCTGCCTCGCCTCCTGCACCGCCACGCCCGTGCCCGCCTTCCCCGCGCCGTTTCTCCTCCGTACGCCTGCGTCATGCGACAGCCGTACATCCACCCTGTGATGACAGGGAATTCTGCCGTACGGAACAGGGCCTTCATCCGGCAGGTCTGGTCAATGCGGGGTGAAGAGAGGAGAAGCGTGTTGACCAGGACGGCGACGCTCACATCAGCGCCCGTTCAGGAGTGTGGGGCTGTGAGATGCCGCGGCACCACCGGGTGGGCGCGAACAACCACACCCACCCCGCACCACCCCACCGGCCTTTCTCGCCGGCACTCCTCCCGCGGAGCGGCGCGCTGCGAGAATCTCCCTATGGCCGAGATCATCCAGCGCGACGGGACCTGGGCCTTCGACGGCATCACGGTCCGGATCACGCCGGGACTCCACCGCACCGTGCCGCTGTTCCGACAGACGTACGGGGAGATAGCGGTGCCCCTCGAAGCGGTGTCGGGCATCGTCTACGAACCCGAGCGCAAGCGCGGACGGCTCCGGCTCAGGCTCCGCGAGGGCTGTGATCCGCTGCTCCAGGCGACCGGTGGGCGACTCCCCGACGCGGCCGATCCCTACCGGCTGACGGTCGACATCGACCGCGCGGGCGTCGCCGAGTACGTGGCGGAGGAGGTACGGCAAGCCCTGCTGCTGGAGCAGACACCCAAGGAACCCGCCAGGACCTATCTGCTGCCCGGCCCTCCGGTGCCGGTGTCCGTGCGGTCCAGTGACGGCATGGTGTCGTTCGACGGTACGCAGGTGCGGATCGACTGGAGCGACACCTCCGACCGGGTCAAGCGCGCGACAGGGCCGCGCATCCTTGCGATCGGTGAGCTGGTGCAGGTGGAGTGGCTGCCCAACACCGGGTACGAGGACGGGTTCATGCGGTTCGTGACGCGCGAGACGGTGTTCTCCAAGCTGCCGCCCGAGAAGGACCCGTACGCGCTCGACCTGTGGGGCAGTTCTCGTCGCGACCTGCTCACGGCCCTCGTCGCCACTGCGGTCACCGCCCGGCTCCCGCACCCGTCGACCCGCGCGATCGACGACGTGGAGCGCCCCCGGTTCGCCGCCGCGACCGCATCCGCGGCCGACCATCACGACGTCCTCCTGCGCAGGTTAAGGGAGTTGGGGGAACTGCACCGGGACGGGGTGCTCACGGACGAGGAGTTCGCGATGACGAAGGCGGCCGTGCTACGGGGTTTCTAGGTGCCGCGCCAAGGGGTTGCTTCCAGACGTAGTGCTACGGGGTTCCGAGGTCTCGTGCCGTACCCATACCAATACCCGTACCGTGTCGTGTCGTGTCGTGTCGTGCTGCGCGGTTTCCGCGGTTTCGTTCCGCGTGAACGAGGTGTCTGGACCAGGGAACATGCGGCATGGATGGTGCGCTAGCTCAGCAGGTCGGGCTCGCTTCTGCTGATGTCCTGCCACAGGGGCTGGTAGTTGATCCACGCCACCAGGTCGCCGCCGAGTTGCTCCCGCGTGGCCACCGCCTGCCGATGACCGATGAGCACGGGCCGCCCCGCAGCCTTCGCGTTGAGCTGGACCTGGGCCGACCGCTCCATCGACAGGAACCACCAGGCCGCCGCGTCCACCGAGTTGCCGACTGTCAGTAACCCGTGGTTGCGCAGGACCAGGGCCTTGCGGCTGCCGAGCGCGGACGCGATCCGGCGGCCCTCGTCGGCGTCGACGGCGACACCGGTGTACGCGTCGTAGAGCGCGTGGTCCTCGTAGAACGCGCAGCTCTCCTGGGTGATCGGGTCCAGCAGCTCGGCAAGCGCCGAGAGAGCGCGGCCGTGCACCGAGTGACAGTGGGCGACCGCGACGACGTCCGGGCGGGCGGCGTGCACCCGGGCGTGCACGGTGAACGCCGCCTGGTTCACGTGGTAGCGACCGTGGATCACCTGCCCCTCGGCGTTCGCCATGACCAGATCACTCACCGTGACATGCTTGAACGGCATCCCGAACGGATTGACCCAGAAGCAGTCGCTGAACTCCGGGTCGCGGGCGGTGATGTGCCCCGAGACCCCGTCCTCGAACCCGAGCCGCCCGAAGACCCGCAGTGCCCCGGCCAGCCGCTCCTTGCGGTGCCGGCGCTCGTCGTCCAGCGAGTCGTGCATCGGCGGCATGGCAAACTGCAGCTGGTCGGTGGGTAGGGGCAGGGGCGGTGTGGGCCCGTGCATATGTCCTCCAGCACTGGGTTCCTGTACGGAGCGGAAGTTACCCTCAGTCCCCGTAAGAGGACAGGGCCGTCGAGTGAAGAGTGTGCGTAACCGTTACGGAAGTCACGGATGCGCATCGCCCCTCACGACGCCGCCACCACGCCGTCGCCCCACGACCTCGCCCCCGTACCCTCGCCCCGCGCCCTCACCGCCACAACAAGAGAGCCGGAATACGCGACAGAAGGTGTCGGGTATGAGCGCCAGACTCGCCGCATGAACCACATCGATGTGAACACGGGTACGAACTGGGCCGCCTTCGCCGGCGCCGAACCCGACCTCGCCGGAACCGTCGAGGAGCGCTTCGGCGCCTTCACGCACCACGTCCTCGCGACGCTCCGCAAGGACGGTTCGCCGCGCACGACCGGGCTCGAGGTCCGTTTCCTGGGCGGTGAGCTGTGGCTCGGCATGATGCCGGACTCGCTCAAGGCCCTCGACCTGCGGCGCGATCCGCGGTTCGCGATCCAGGCGAATCCGGGCTCGGGTACGGAGATGAGTGGCGGTGACGTACGGATCAGCGGGCGGGCAATCGAGGTCGAGGACCCGGAGACGAAGGCCCGCTACACGCGAGAGGTGGAACCGCCGGAGCCGTTCCACCTCTTCCGCACCGAGTTGATGGAGGTCGTACGGACCTACATCGAGGGCGACAAGTACCTGGTCGTCCAGGTCTGGAAGCCCGGAGAGCCGGTGCGCACGCTCAAACGGACCTGACGCTCAAACGGACCTGATGCTCAAACGGTCCCGGCCCTCAAACGGACCTGAGCCCCAGAAAACGCGAAGGGGCTCACTCCCACTCGATGGTCCCCGGTGGCTTGCTCGTCACGTCCAGGACGACCCGGTTGACGTCCTTGACCTCGTTCGTGATGCGGGTGGAGATGCGAGCGAGGACGTCGTACGGCAGGCGCGACCAGTCGGCCGTCATCGCGTCCTCACTCGACACGGGGCGGAGGACGATCGGGTGGCCGTACGTCCGGCCGTCGCCCTGGACGCCGACGCTGCGTACGTCCGCGAGCAGCACCACGGGGCACTGCCAGATGTCGCGGTCGAGGCCTGCGGCCGTCAGTTCCTCGCGGGCGATGGCGTCGGCCTCGCGGAGCAGGTCGAGGCGGTCCTTGGTGACCTCGCCGACGATACGGATACCGAGGCCGGGGCCCGGGAACGGCTGACGCTGGACGATCTCGTCCGGCAGGCCGAGCTCCTGGCCGACCATACGGACCTCGTCCTTGAAGAGCTTGCGGAGCGGCTCGATGAGCTCGAACTCCAGGTCCTCGGGGAGGCCGCCCACGTTGTGGTGCGACTTGATGTTGGCGGTGCCGGTGCCGCCGCCGGACTCGACCACGTCCGGGTAGAGGGTGCCCTGGACAAGGAACGCCACCTCGGGGCCCTCGTCCGCGATGATCTCCGCCTGGGCCTGCTCGAAGACCCGGATGAACTCGCGGCCGATGATCTTCCGCTTCTCCTCGGGGTCGGTGACCCCGGCGAGCGCCTTGAGGAAACGCTCCTCGGCGTCGACGACCTTCAGCTGAACGCCGGTGGCCCCGACGAAGTCCTTCTCGACCTGCTCGGTCTCGCCCTTGCGCATCAGGCCGTGGTCGACGTACACGCAGGTCAGCTGGGAGCCGATGGCCCTCTGCACGAGGGCTGCGGCGACCGCCGAGTCCACGCCGCCGGAGAGGCCGCAGATCGCGCGCCTGGTGCCGACCTGCTCGCGGATGGCCGCGACCTGCTCCTCGATCACGTTGCCGGTGGTCCAGGAAGGGGTGAGGCCCGCGCCCCGGTACAGGAAGTGCTCCAGGACCTGCTGGCCGTGCGTGGAGTGCATGACCTCGGGGTGGTACTGGACGCCGTACAGCTTCTTCTCGTCGTTCTCGAAGGCGGCGACCGGGACGACGTCCGTGGAGGCCGTGACGGTGAAGCCCTCGGGGGCGGCGCTGCACGCGTCACCGTGGGACATCCACACCGACTGCTCGCCCGGGGTGCCCTCGAAGAGGGTGGAGCCCGGCTTGGAGACGTGAAGGGACGTACGGCCGTACTCGCGCGCGCCGGTGTTGTCGACCGTGCCGCCGAGGACCTGGGCCATCAGCTGGAAGCCGTAGCACATACCGAAGACAGGGACCCCGGACTCGAAGATCTCGCGGTCCAGACGGGGGGCGCTCTCAGCGTAGACCGACGAGGGGCCGCCGGAGAGGATGATCGCCGCCGGGTTCTTGGCGAGCATCTCCGCGACCGGCATGGTGCTCGGCACGATCTCGCTGTAGACCCGGGCCTCACGGACTCGGCGGGCGATGAGCTGGGCGTACTGCGCGCCGAAGTCGACGACCAGGACGGTGTCGGGGGTGGCGGCAGCGGGGGTCGCTGATGACACGGGGTGCCTTCCGGCGGTTGGGCGGGGGTCTGTGCTGCCGAGTCTAACCGGGGGTGTTGATTCGGGGTGCCTGCGCCGGTTTTTCGCCCCGCCACCCCTGCCCGTCCCATCGCCAGGGGCTCCGCCCCCTGCACTGTCTGGCCTGCGCCATCTCACCATCCGAACCCACTTGGTCTCCGCCCCTGCCCAGGGCCATACTGCTCGCATGCTCGAGCACCAGACGTTCGTCTTTACCTATGGCAACCGGCCCACCGGCTGCCATGGTCGTGCTGCTTGAGCAACTGACAAGCGACTTCCCAGGCGCCCCGGGCCGACAAGGCCCGGGGCGCCTCGTCGTTTCCAGGTCCTGCCGCTCCGGGGCATCCATGACGAACACGGAACAAGGAGCCCCCGCGATGACCGCCACCACGCCCACCACGCCCACCTCCACCGAGAAGACCGGCGCCCGCACCGAGGCGGCGGCCGATGTGATCACGGGCGCACGCGAACGCATCGACGCTCTGGACGACCGGATCATCGGGCTCGTCCAGGAACGGATGGCCATCTCAGCCGTCATCCAGGACGCCCGCATCGCCTCCGGCGGCCGCCGCGTGAACCTCTCCCGCGAGATGGAAATCCTCACCCACTACAGCGAGGCCCTCGGCAAGCCCGGCACCTCCCTCGCCATGACCTTGCTGGAACTGTGCCGGGGCCGTATCTGAACAACCCCCTGCACCGGCGCACCACCCCGCACGCGAGCCCGGCGCACGCCCGTCCGCACTCCCTCTCACCCGGACGGCGCGTGACCGCCGTACGGCACGCCTCGTTGGTCCCGGTGTCCGCGCCAGCCAGGCGCGGGTCCGAAAGAACCACGCGTGGCTCCGCTGGGGCGATGAGGCGTACGGATCGTGCTGTGCGCCGTGGGACCTCGCTCCAGGGTCGTGACCGGACGGCAGGGGACAGCAGCCCGGTCACCCAAGAGAACGGTCGGCTTCGGGGACGCCCGGAGCCGATCGGCGGAATCTGTTCAAGGGTGGTCGAAACGGTTGCGGAGGCCGTGCCCCATCCAGCACGATGCAGGGACAGCCCGCACCGGACAACCGCACTGCACAGCCCGACTGCCAAAGGTCGAGACCACGCGCGCTTCCC
This sequence comes from Streptomyces acidicola, assembly GCF_009377235.1. Taxonomy (GTDB): domain Bacteria; phylum Actinomycetota; class Actinomycetes; order Streptomycetales; family Streptomycetaceae; genus Streptomyces; species Streptomyces acidicola. The sequence goes on along the minus strand of NZ_VMNX01000068.1, from coordinate 3,709 downwards.
CAGTGCGCCAAGGCGCCGCCCGGCGGTCGGCACACCGAGAACCAATCAAGCGGCGCAACCCCCCGGCGCCGCTCCCCAAGCACCGGCGCTGCCCTGACGCCGGTGCTGACTCCGAAGAGCCCCGCGGGACGCACCCCGCGGGGCTCTTCGCCGTCCGGCGCGCGGAACACCGAGCCGATCAACCGAGCGTTTTCCGCTTCGGCTCAGCCCGACGCCTTCTCCGGCTTCGTCAGTTTCATCAGCTTTGTCAGCTTTGTCAGCTGCGCCTCGATCACCTCAGCCGGCACCTGCACCTTGTCCGCGTCGAGGTTCATCGCGTAGAACGCCGCAAGCGTCGACCCGCTGCGAACGATCGTGAAGGTCATCGGCACGTCGGTGCCCTCGATGGAGCTCGTCAGCTTGAACGAGACCGCCTCGTCGCCCTGCTTGGGTGCCGGCAGGGCCTTGACGCCGCGGTGCTTGTAGTCGGCGTGCTCGTAGGTGGTGCACGACTTCGACTTGGCGCGCAGGTCGGCGATCACCTTCTCGGCGTCGCTCTGCTCGTACGCGAGCAGAGCGAGCGAGACGACCGTCGCGTCGAGCTCGTTCCTGGCGGTGAGGGTGCGGGCCGCGCGGGCCTCGGCCCTCGGGGTGGAGGTGAAGAAGAACATGTCCGCGATCGACTGGCAGGCGGCCGGCTCGGCGGGCACGGACTCGGCGGGGATGTCCCCCTCGGGCGTCTTCGCGATCTTGTAGCTCTTGGCGTCACCGCTCGCCAGAGCGGCCTTCTCCAACTGGGCCTCGGTCAACGGGCTCTGGCCGGCACTGCCCGCATCACTGCCCCCAGCTCCGCCCTCGCCGCCCTTCTCTTCATCGGCGGCCTTGGTGGCTGCCTCGGTGGCGGCAGACCCCGTCGGCTTCTCCACGACGTCGCCCTTGTCGCCGCCCCCACCGCACGCTGCGGTGAATCCCAGTGCGGCCACGACCGAGACGGCCACGGCTGCCCGCAACATCCTTGACTTCACGTTCCCCCACCTTCGGCTCCGACGCAGGCCTGCACGCCTCGCATGCGGCCTCGTATGCACCCCACAAGACTCGGACAGTTTCATCCGAGTCGACACACATCACATCATGTACGCGACATCACAGTATGACGGCATGACGGCATGGAGGCATGGAGGCATGGAGGCATGGAGGCATGGGGGCATGGAGGCATGGGGGCATGACAGCGTCGCAATATCGCGCCATGCCCCGACCTCCATCCGCATGTGACCCAACACACATAAGGATTCTGTGAAGTCGGACGCAACCCTTCTCAGGTCTCGGGGGTCACAGGTGTGCAGAAACCAACAGCCATGCCCGCGGCCCGCGGTGTGGCCGCCACCCCCCGCCCCGTATTCGTATGAGGTCTCGATGAAGCTTCGCCGCACTCTGGCCACGGCGGCCACGACGGCAGTCCTTGCGCCGCTGGCCCTGCTGTCGGCCCCGGCCGCGTTCGCCGAGGAGCCGTCGACCTCGAGCGAGACCCCGAGCGCGAGCGCGCCCGAGGCCCCGCCCGAGTCCGCCCCCGAGACGACGCCGGAGAGCACTCCGCCCACCACGACCTCGGAGCCGGAGGCCACCCCCTCCACGTCCGCGCCGGCGACCGAGGAAGAGGAGGAAGAGGGCGAGACGGACCCGACCGAGTCCCAGACCCCGACGACCACCCCGTCCCAGTCGAGCGAGCCGGAGGACCCCTCCGACCCCGAGATCCCGTTCTGCGAGGAACTGGACGAGGACTACGGCGACGCCAAGGTGTCCGCGCAGGTCAAGGGCCTGCCCGGCAAGATCGTCGCGGGCAGCGGCGCCCACTCGTTCCAGCTGGTCGTCACGAACGACAGCAGCGTGGACATCGACGGCGTCGCCTTCTACGCCGAGATCGAGAACTACGAACTGGACGAGGACAAGTTCCTCAGCCCCTACATCGACTTGGAGTTCAAGAACCCCGAGGACGGCAAGTGGACCCGGATCGGGAACGACGAGTGGGCCGGTGACTACTTCGCCTACGTCGACGAGCTGAAGGCGAAGGCGAGCCAGAAGTTCGACCTGCGCGTCAGCATCGACGCGAAGGCACCCGCGGGCGACGCCTGGTCCTTCGGTTCCGGCGCCTACCTCGACAAGGTCAACGACCAGGACTGCATCGCCGAGGGCTGGGCTCAGTACGACTTCGAGGTGCTGAAGGCCGGCTCCTCGAACCCGAACCCGGGTGAGGCCGACCCGAGTGACCCGGGCGACAAGGGCAAGGGCGAGAAGGACTCCGTGAAGAAGCCGCAGGGCGATGTCTCCGAGCTGCCGAAGGGCAACCTCGCCGAGACCGGGTCGAGCTCCGCGCTGCCGGTGATCGGCCTCGTGGGCGGCATCGCCGTCGTCGCGGGTGCGGGCGCCGTGTTCCTGGTCCGCCGCCGCAAGGGTGCGGACGCCGTCGCCTAGGACCACCGCGAGCCGCGTAAGGCATCACGCCTCGCACAAACAAGAAGGACCCGCGCTCGGAGGGGAGCGCGGGTCCTTCTCGTCTTGCATCTCTTCTTCCGCGGATTCCCGTACTCCGCTGCTGACTCTGCTTCCTCTGCTTCCTCTGCTTTCTCTGCTTTTCTCTGCTTCGCTGCTTCGCTGCTTCCTCTACTTCTTCGGCGGTACCGTCGGCACCCCCAGGAAGGGCAGCCGCAGTGCCCCGAACGCGTTCTCCGGGACCGCCGGGTGCCGGGGCTCCACCGGCTTCAGCCGCTCGTACGCGGCGCCCGGGGCCGGACGCGGGTCGGCCTCGCCCTTGTTGGGCCAGTACGACATCGCGCGCTCGGCCTGGGCGGTGATGGTGAGCGACGGGTTCACGCCGAGGTTCGCCGAAACCGCGGCGCCGTCGACGACCGAGATGCCCGGGTGGCCGTACAGCCGGTGGTACGGGTCGATCACGCCTTCCTCGGGGGACGCCCCGATCGGGCAGCCGCCCAGGAAGTGCGCGGTGAGCGGGGTGCCCATCAGCTCGCCCACGTTGCTGCCGGCGAAGCCGTTGATCTCGGCGGCGAGGGCGGAAGCGGTCTCCGTGGCGGCCCAGATCTGCTTGGGGTTGGGGGCGCCGTGTCCCTGACGTGCCGTCAGCAGGCCCTTCCCCAGGCCCTTGTCCTTCAGGTACGTGGTCAGGGAGTTGTCCAGCGACTGCATCACCAGGCCGATGATGGTCCGCTCCGACCAGCTTCGGTTGGACAGCGAGCGGACCACGAGCCAGGGGTGCCGTGCGGCGTGCGCGAGCCAGCCCAGAGCCCTCGACGAGCCCTCCGCGTACGGCACCTGGAGGATGGACAGGCCACCCATCGCGTTGGAGCCCTTGCCGTAGCGGACGGGCTCGATGTGAGTGTTCTCGTCGGGGTGGATCGAGGACGTGATGGCCACGCCCCGCGTGAAGTCGGCCCGGGGAGCGCCGTGCGCCTTGCGGTAGCGCCGGTTGTCGGTCTGCGCGCCCACCAGCGCCTCGGAGTTCGTACGGGTGAGCATGCCCAGCCTCGGTGAGAGGTACGGCAGTTGGCCACCCGCCTTCATGCGGTGCAGCAGCGTCTGGGTGCCGTACGTGCCGGCTGCGAGCACGATGCGCCGCGCCTTGAAGACCCGCCCGACCTGGCCGTCTCGTCCCACCCGGCCGTCTCGCCCGACCCGACCGTCTCGCCCGACCCGACCGTTCCCGTTCACTTCCTCCTCC
>NZ_VMNX01000067.1 GCF_009377235.1 Streptomyces acidicola | reverse complement strand
CGCGGCATTGCCACCCGCTATGACAAGACCCCCGAGAGCTACCTTGCCGGACTCCACCTACGAGGCGCCGTCATCTGGATCCGCAGCCTTCAGCCAAGTCGCTGATCACGACTCCGTACAGGCCCTAGTGCGGCAGCCAGGTGAACTTGTCGCCGCCGACCCAGCGGACCACATCGGGGTCGTCGAGGTCGTGGACTCTGATGCCCGCCGCCGAAGCGGCGGCCAGGACGTCGGTGATGGCCGTGGCCTCGCCGACGACCTGGCCGTCGATCTCCACGATCCGGAACGGGGGTGTGCCGGGCTGCACCCCGAGCACCAGGATCCGCGGGTGAGGTACGCGGGGGCTCGCGATTTCGGTCATACAAGAGAGCGTAGATCGCATCGGGTCAATAGGACCCAAAGCGGACCCCATCTCCTCGGCGAGTGGGTCACGGACAGTGCGGCCCCGTGTGCGGTCCGGGCGCGGTTGGGCAACGCTGGACGAGGAGGTGCCCATGGAACCCGTCGAGGCCCTGGACAGGATCGCGTTCCTGCTGGAGCGGTCCCAGGCGCCGGACTATCGCGTACGGGCGTTCCGTACCGCGGCCGGCGTGCTGGGCGCGCTGCCCCCGGACGAGGTGGCCGAGCGTGCGGCCGACGGCTCGCTGGAGTCGCTGCGCGGGGTCGGCCCGAAGACCGCACAGGTGGTGTGTGAGGCGCTGGCCGGTGAGGTGCCCGATTACCTCCGGAAGCTGGAGGACGAGGCCGGGGGGCCGGTCGCGTCGGGCGGCGAACGGTTGCGGGCGCTGGTGCGCGGCGACTGCCACGTGCACTCCGACTGGTCGGACGGCGGGAGCCCGATCGAGGAGATGGGGCGGACGGCGGCCCGCCTCGGGCACGAGTGGGTGGCGCTGACGGACCACTCGCCCAGGCTGACGGTGGCCCGGGGGCTGTCCCCGGACCGGTTGCGCGAGCAGCTCGACGTGGTGGCCGGGCTCAACGAGCGGTGGGCTCCGTTCCGGCTGCTGACCGGCATCGAGTGCGACATCCTCGACGACGGGTCGCTCGACCAGGAGCCCGAGCTGCTGGAGCGGCTCGACGTCGTGGTGGTGTCCGTGCACTCGAAGCTGCGCATGGACGCGCGGGCGATGACCCGTCGCATGGTCACCGCCGTCCGCGATCCGCACGCCGACATCCTTGGGCACTGCACCGGACGGCGGCTGTCCGGGCAGGAACGGCCGGAGTCGGAGTTCGACGCGGAAGAGGTCTTCGCGGCCTGCGCCGAGTCCGGCACGGCCGTGGAGATCAACTGCCGCCCCGAGCGGCTCGACCCGCCCAGACGGCTGCTGCGCCGGGCGCTCGACGCGGGCGTGCTGTTCTCGATCGACACCGACGCGCACGCCCCCGGCCAGCTGGACTGGCAGCTCCACGGCTGCGCAAGAGCCGAGGAGTGCGGGGTGCCCGCCGAGCGCGTGATCACGACGTGGACCGCGGACGAAGTGCTGGCCTGGACGCGGGAGGGCCTGGTGCCGTCGCGCGTGGGGAGCGCGTGACGCGGTACCCGGGGCGCACAGGACCTGCGACGCCGGATTCGGGCCGTCAGCCGTGAGAAAGGAGGACACGTACATGGGCCGAGCAGCCGTGTTCGACGTCGACGGCACGCTAGTCGACACCAACCATCTCCACGTGACGACCTGGTGGGAGGCGTTCCGGCAGGCCGGTCACGACGTGGAGATGCACGCGATCCACCGGGCTGTGGGGCTCGCTCCGGGCGATCTGATCACCCACGTTCTGGGCGAGAACCCGGACTCGGACGAGGTGTCCGCGCTCAGCGCCGCTCACAGGGCCCTGTACGGCACGTACTTCGACCGGCTGCCCGCGCTGCGGGGCGCCGGGCGGCTGTTGCGGCGTCTGGACCGCGAGGGCTGGAGCGTGGTCCTCGCCACGTTGGCCGGCGGTTCGGAACTGTCCGCGCTGCGCCGGGCGATCGACGCCGACGACGCGATCACGGCCACGGCGAGCACCGACGACGTGGTCGCCGGGAAGCCCGCCCCCGAGCCGGTCGCGTACGCCCTGGAGCTGGCCGGGGTGCCCGCCGGGCGCGCGGTCTTCGTCGGCGACACGGTGTGGGACATGCGCGCGGGCACCCGCGCCGGAGTGCGCTGCGTGGGCGTACTGAGCGGCGGTATCCCCCGCGCCGACCTGGAGGCGGCGGGCGCCGAGGCGGTCTACCGCGACCCGGCGCATCTGCTGGCGTCCCTGGAGGAGAGTCCGCTGGCGGCGGACGTGTGACCGGGCGCGGCCTCGCGTTCCCGGCCGGTACCCGCACGGACCGCGTGACGGTGCCGCCCACGAACGACACGGTGCCGTTCCGTGGGCGGCGGCAGGTCGACGTACCGAAAAACCCGTCCGGCTTCCGTCGCTGGACTTCCCTCGGTGGACTGCAGTTGGTGGACTCAGTCGGTGGACTCGTACGGCACGGGCTGCTCGGGGTGGATGCTTCCCGGCTTCGGGACGCCTCGTCTGCCCGAGCCCGCCTCGTCCGTGTCCGGTACGTCGGTGGCGGGTGTGGCCTCGCCGTTCGGGTCGCCGTCCTCGGGGACGACGTCCCAGGGGTCGTCGCCGCCATGGGCCTGCTGGTCGGGCATGTCTCGCGGTACGGGCTCCCCGTTCGCGCCGGGACCCCCCTGACGGTGATCGGTCACGGCGTACTCCCTTCGTCTCGCCCCGGCGCGAGTACCTCGGGTGGGGCGGCCGAAACCAGGTGCGTCGGCCGGGACCCGTGTCAACCGCCGAGCTCGTCCAGGGCCGCCGTGAGCTGAGGTGCCACCACCTCGCGCACCCAGCCGACGTGCTCGTCACCCGCAGCGCGCGGCACCGTCTCGGTGAGCATGATCAGATAGAGGTAACTGCGGTAGAGGGCGAGACGCTGACGGGCAGTCGACGTGAACTCGACCTGTCCGCCGTCCTCTTGATACACGGTCAGGAACTCAGGGTCGTCCTCGATGTTCCCGAGCAGCGCGAGCGACACGAAGTCCGCCAGCGGGTCACCCCAGAACATGCGCTCGCCGTCGATCAGTCCGCCGACGCGCGGAGCGCCGTCGCGCTCCACGAGGATGTTGCCCTGCCACAGGTCGAAGTGGACGAGATGCGGGACGGTGACCTCGTCGAGTGCGTCGTACGCGGTCTTCGCCGTGCGCGCCACCTCGTCCACGGTGCGCGGCAGCCAGGCCCGGAAGCGGCGCGCGTCGGCGAGTACGGCGTCGTACATGGCGGTGAAGGCGGTGCGCCAGTCGGGGGCGAGCGGACCGAGGGCGCCGGACGGGTACCCGAAGCCGGGGCCGGTCACGCGGTGGAGCCGGGCCACCAGGCCGCCCAGCTCCCGGCGCAGCGTCCGCTGTTCGGCTTCCTCCAGGGAAGCGAGGTGCCAGGGCGTGCCGGGGCATGCGGTCATCAGGAGGCGGCCGTGCGCCAGGACGACCACGTGCGGAGCGGGTGCGCCGACGGTGGCGGCTCCCCGGTAGAACTCGGCCTCCGCCCCGAGGAGTTCATGTTCATGGCGCAGGGCGGGGGCCTGAGGCGGCGGTGGTGTTTTCAGGATCAGTCGACGGCCGTCGGTGAACACGAGTTCCTCGACCGTGTTGTAGGTACCGCCGTCGAGTGGCCGGACCGTCACGAGGTCGTCCTGGCCGAGCCCGGCCGCGGACAGGATCCGCCGTGCCCGTTCCACCGCGTCCGTCACCGTGCGCTTCCCCCTCGTCCATACCGCCGCCGGCCCACACTCTCGCAGGTCGGCAGTGCGCCCGTACACCGGTTGTCCGGTGCGAAATCCATTGGCTTTCCTCGATCTGCCTACATAACCTGTCTCACAGCCTAGTACCCCTAGGTTTTGGATCTGTCTGACTTCTCTCCCACCTTCCCCAGGAGGCTCCCCATGAGGTCACTCACCGAGCAGGACATCCGCACCTCGTTCGTCAACTGCACCAAGGGAGAGGCGAAACGGCTCGCGCTACCCCGTGATCTCGACCGGCGCCCCTGGGACGATCTGGACTTCCTCGGCTGGCGTGACCCCGGCGCACCCGACCGGAGCTATCTCGTGGCCGAGCACGGCGGCGATCTGGTCGGCGTCGCGTTGCGTTTCCCGTCCGTCCGGCGCGGTCTCCTGCACCGGAGCCTGTGTTCGGTGTGCCTGACCACGCACCCGGGCAGCGGTGTCTCCCTGATGACGGCACGCAAGGCGGGCGCGGCCGGGCGGGAGGGCAACTCGGTGGGGGTGTACATGTGCGCCGACCTCGCCTGCTCCCTCTACGTACGCGGCAAGAAGGTCCCCGAGTCAGGGGGTCGTTTCGAGGAGACCCTCACGCAGGAAGAACAGATCGCGCGGACGGTGGGCAATCTGTCCTCGTTCCTGCGGAAGTTGCACGAGTGAGCCGGGGGCGGGAGGCCATCCGCCCCCTCCTCCCCCTCCTCATCTCACCCCTTGGCGTCTCCGCTCATGACCGGCAGGTACGGCCTACTCTCCCAAGCGGACGATCAACGTCCGCGCAGAAACGTTCCGGGCAGCGGCAGAAGGGGAACAGCCCAAGGATGCGAGACGTACGTGGTGCGTGGGCCGTGGTCGGCCCACAGATGACGAAGTGGCGCCAGGACCCCATTGTCGTGCAGTCGGTGCGGTCGTCGGCGGCCGCGACGCTGGCGTATGTGGTCGCACTGCGGCTGAGCCCCGAGGCGGCGCCCCTGACGGCCCCGCTGACCGCGCTACTCGTCGTGCAGGTCACCCTCTACGCCACGCTCAAGACCGGCATCCGCCGTGTGAACGCGGTGGTGGCCGGCGTCGTCATCGCCATCCTGTTCAGCCTTCTGGTGGGGCTCACCTGGTGGAGCCTCGCGCTGATCATCCTCGCCTCGCTCGCCGTCGGGCATCTCGTGCGGGTCAGCGAGTTCGTGCCCGAGGTGGCGATCAGCGCCATGCTCGTGCTCGGCGTCACCCAGGTCGGGGGCACGGCCTGGACGCGGGTGCTGGAGACGCTGATCGGTGCCGCCGTGGGACTCGTCTTCAACCTCGTCCTCGCTCCCCCGGTGTGGGTGAAGACGGCCGGTGAGTCCATCGAGGACATGGCGCGCCGGATGCGGCAGTTGATGCTGCGCGTCGGCGAGGAGGCCGCCGGCCGCACTCCCTTCGTGCAGGCCGCCGCCCAGCTCCACGAGGCCCGTCAGCTCGACCACGACATCGTCGAGGTGGACGCGTCCCTCCGGCAGGCCGAGGACAGCCTGAAGCTCAACCCGCGGGTTCGGGAGGGGCTGCTGCACCGGGTCGTGCTGCGCACGGGCCTCGACACGCTGGAGATCTGCACGGTGGTCCTGCGGGTCATCGCCCGCACCCTCACCGATCTCGCCCGGGAGCGGGAGCCCGAGCCGCTGTTCGAGCCCGCGACGGGGGCGGTCCTCGAACAGCTCCTCGCGGAGATCGCGGACGCGGTCGTCAGCTTCGCGGTGCTGGTCACCACCGACGTCAGCAGCAACGCCGAGTCCGCCGAGTCCCGGCTCGCCGCCGAGCTGGCCACGGCGGCCGCGACCCGCGACAAGCTGGCCCAGCTGCTGCTGGAGGACGTGCAGCGGGACGCCCGCCAGTGGCAGCTGCGCGGGGCCGTCCTCACCGAGGTCAACCGCATCCTGGACGAGCTGGACACCGAGCACCGCTCCCGCCGTCTGCTGGAGGAACTCGACCGCGTCTCCCGCGAGGAACGCGAGCGCAGCCCCCGCCTCACCCGCCTGCGCGACCGGCTGCACCACGTCCGCACGCGCCTGCGGAACCGGGTGGTGCTCGTCCGGCGTGCCAAGTGACGATCGGGCGTCGTACACGGCGACGACGCGACACCGCACCACAGCGAGGGGGCGTACGGAATGGCCGACGGCACCGTGCGGATCGACGGCACCACACTGCACCTGCCGGGAGGTGTCCAGGTGCGGTTCAAACGGACCCTGCGGTTGCCCGAGACGGGCACGCACCCGCTGCCTCCGGGGCTCGGCGACTTCCCGGTCCGCCGCGTCGAGGACTACCCGGACACGGCACCCGAGCCGATGCGGGCGCGTGGCGGGGTGATGCTGCCGGTGTACCTGCGCGAGGCGATGTGGCTGCACTTCGGGGGCACGACGGAGCCGGCCGCGTTCCAGGTGGGCGTCGGCAAGGTGTGCGCGGTCTCCGGCGAGCCGTGGAGCGACCGGCTCGGTCGTGATCCGCAGAACTATGTGGTGCTGCCCCGACAGCCGTGGCTGGACGGCATCAACTCGGGGAAGGGCACGGTCCGCCAGTTCGTGGCCGTCCCGCTGGGCCTGGGTGCCACGGTCGAGGGCCAGGTCACCGGCGAGGAGGTGTGGGGTGGCGTACAGCTGCAGTCGTTCCCGCTGAACGGCGAGCAGCTGGCCGAGTGGCGCGAGGCGCAGCGGCGGATCGCCGAGGACCGGGCCGTCGTGCGGTCGGCGAGGCCGACTGGAGGCTACGGCGCGGCGTTTCCCATGGCGGCCCCGCCCGCGCCCGGTGCCGCGCCGGGCGCCGCGCAGGGCGGTGCTCCCGCCGGCCCGCCCCGCGCACCCGCCGCGATGGGGCTCGGTGTCGGCGGCTCGATGCGCCAGGAGGTCCACCAGGACGTGTGGCCGCGCGGCAGCTGGGTCGAGGCGCCCGCCGGGCGCGTCTTCGTACACCTGGTGACGCCGCCGGAGTGGCGCCGTATCACCGGGGAGGCGCCCCCGCCGTCGCCCGTGGACCGGGCGGCGTACACCCGGGCCGGGCTGCCGTGGTTCGACTACTACGACCAGGACGCCCACGACCTCGCGCCCAGCGACGCGCTGAGCTCCGTGCGGCCGGTCGGCGACTGGCTCGGCGACGACCACGAGCCCTGGCAGGAGCCCTCGCCCCACCAGGTGAAACCGCTGGGGGGCGCGTTGGGCAAGCCTGTCGGGGACGGCGACTGTTGAAGTTCTCTCCCACATGAATCCGGGAGATTCTCCCCTGGATCGCTCCGGGGAGTTTGACAGGTCATGCCTGTCCAGCGACGACCCTTCCGGCCGCCGGAGCAAGTACAGGACTCGCTCGAGTTGTTGGGGACTTGACTATCGCCCCCGATAATGCACTGAGCGTACCAGATGCGTTACGGAGTGATGCTTTTGCGCTTCGGAGGTCTCGCGGGTGAAAGTGGATCACGGACAGGACGACGACCGAGGGACCGAGGTGCGGCCAGTGACGAGTGAACCGGTGCGGGACCGACGCGAATGGACCAGGCGCCGTTTCCTGACTGCGGTCACGGCGTCGGCCGTCCCGGTGTCGCTGGCGGGATGCTCCGGGTCCACCACCGCGACCGACGGCGCCGCGCCTGCCACGCCGGGCGCCTCCGTGTCCCCTTCCGCGCAGAGCACCGCTCCCTCCCCTCGCCCCACGGGCCCGCACCCGCTCTACATCGGTACGTACACCTCGGCCGAGGGGGGCGGCGACGGCATCCGCGTGGCGACGTACGACGCGCGGACCGGCGGCATCAAGGGCGGGCAGACCATCACCGGTGTCGCCGATCCGTCGTACCTCGCGGCGCATCCGGACGGCCGCACGCTGTACGCCGTCAATGAGCGGACCGAGGGCACCGTGACCGCCGTACGGCTCTCCGACCACCATGTCCTCGGCACCCGGAGCACCGGTGGCGCGGCCCCCTGCCATCTGTCGGTGCACCCGAGCGGGCGCTGGCTGCTGAGTGCCGACTACGGCTCGGGCAGTGTGGCCGTGCACCCCATCGACGGTTCGGGTGCGCTCGGCGAGCGCACGGACCGCGTCGTGCACGACAGTCCGGCGCCCGGACCGGGGCAGGAGGGCCCGCACGCGCACCAGATCGTCACCAGCCCCGACGGCGGCCATGTCCTCGCCGTGGACCTCGGCACGGACACCGTGTACACGTACCGGCTCGACGAGGCGAAGGGCACGCTCACGGAGGTCTCGCGGGCGCGGACGCGGCCGGGCGCCGGGCCCCGGCATCTGACGTTCCACCCGGGGGGCCGCCACGCGTACCTCGCGGGCGAGCTCGACAACACGGTCGTGGTGTGCGGCTACGACCCGGGCAGTGGCCGGCTGACCCCGGGTGAGCCGCAGTCCACGGGGACGGGTTCCGGCACGAACTATCCCGCACAGCTCCTGGTGACGGCGGACGGGTCGTACGCCTATCTCGCCAATCGCGGCCACGACAGCCTGACGCGCTACGCGGTCGAGGCGGGCGGGGCGCGGCTGAAACTGTTGGACACGGTGCCGGTGGGCGGGGACTTCCCGCGTCAGATCGCGTTCTCGCCCGACGGGACGCTGCTGTTCGCCTCGCTCCAGCGGTCGAACGCGGTCAGTGTCTTCCACGTGGACCGCGAGAGCGGTGGGCTCCGGCGCGCGGGAGAGCCGTTCGCGTCACCCGTCGCCGTCTGTGTGCTGCCGCTGTAGCGCGCGGGGGCGGCGAGCGGCGCCGGCCTGGGCGAGCAGCATGTGCATGCGCTCGGTGAGCTGCGCCAGGTCGTCGGCGGGCCGGTGGAAGGTCAGGCGCACGTCGCCGTTGTCGCGGGCCCGCTCGATGCGCAGGGTGATGCCGTGCCGGTCGACGGCCAGCGGCTGGACGCGGACGGCGCCCTGCAGGCTGTCGGGGTCGACGAGGCGAGTGAGCCGCTCGACCGCGTCGGGGTGGGCTTCGGCGAGGTGGGTGAGCAGGTGGAACTCGGCCGTGGCGAGCGGGTCGGGCGTGGCGGCGGCGTACTCGTCGAGGTCGACGACGACCGCTCCGGTCGACGGGCGGAGCACGACCCGCGTGGGCCGGAACGCGAGCCGCCCGTCCTCGGGGGCGAACCAGCCGGCCATCCAGAGCCGGGCACGGATACGGCCCCGCATGGCCACGGGCGCCACGTCGGCGAACTCCAGCACCGCGGAGGGCTCGCCGCGCGGGGCGCAGACGGCGGCCGCGGCGAGCCTGCTGTCCTCCGGCACGTGCAGCAGCACACGGCCGTCCTCTGCCACGGTGTGCGCGCCGACGAACTCCTCGCGTCCGCCTTCCGCGGTCACCGCGCAGGACCACGCCGCGGCGAGCACCGAGCGGGCGCGCTCGGCCGCGGCGGGTGCGGCCGTCCAGGTCTGACCGTCAGCCATCCCAACCTCCCTTAGGCAAGCCTTGCCTAACCTATCGGAGATCGGGGTGTACGCCAACCGTCTCCCGGCACACCGCGAGCGGTCCGCTCCACGCGGCCGACACCCGTGTCAGGACCCCGCTGTCCAGTGAGCAGGGCGGGTGACCGTCCCCGGCAGCCTCGCCCCGGCGCTCCCCCGGGCCGAATCGAGCTGGGGCTGGGTGAGGAAGAAGGCGCCGGTCAGGTCGGCGTCGGTGAGGTCGGCGTCCCTCAGATCGGCGCCGATCAGGTCCGCACCCCGCAGGTCGGCCCCCGTCAGATCGGCGGCGATGAGGTACGCACCGCGCAGGTCGGCCTTGCGGAGGTCGGCGCCCCTCAGACGGGCTCCGATCAGATCGGCGCCCCGGCGCTGCTTCCGTCGCCCCGCACCCGCCCTCATCAGCTCGCTCGCCCGCAGCAGCGAGACGTTGACGCGCTGCCGGTGCGCGGGGACGTCCAACTCCCCCAGCTCCTGCGGGGTTCCGAGGGTGAGCCGTTCGGTCTCGGCGAGCAGGGCGCGTATGTCCGCGTGGACCTCACGGGCGGCGGTCAGAGTCAGAGCCTCCGCCAAGTACCGGAGCAGCTCGTGGAGTTGGCGTACGACAGGAAACACGTCGAACATCCGCCGCGCGTCCGCACGCGATCCCGTCCTCCAGTCCCGCCCGCCGAAGGTGACCTGGGAGACTTTCTGTCCGGCGCCGAAGCAGTCGTAGACCGTGCAGCCGGTGAAGCCCTTCTGCCGCAACTCGGTGTGGATGCCGCAGCGGAAGTCCTCCCGGAGGTTGGCGCACGGCTCGCCGGCCGCCTTGTCGACGGCGAAGTCCGCCGAGTGGGCGAAGGCCAGGGCCACACAGCACAGCCCGAAGCACCGGGAGCAGTCGGCTCGCAGGTCCAGGGGGCGGTCGGCGCTTGTCTGTTCCATACGGTTCAGCCTAACGACGAAGCGCTCTCACCCCTCCGTCCCGGTGCTCCCCGGTGGGAGACGCGGGCCGGTCGTCGTACAGCGCCGTGAGACCGAGCCGCGCGAGTCGCTCCGGGTCCGACAGGATGTGCATCGCGGTGATCTTCCCGTCCACCACCGTGAAGCTCGCGACCGACACTGGGGTGCCGTCGACGACCGTGAGCAGGCCCACCGATCCGTTGACGAGCACCGGCCGCGCGTACTGCGACAACTGCCGGAATATGAAGGCCCCTTCGGCCACCGGCTGCCTGCCCCGCACCTGCTTGGACGCGGCCGCGCCCACGGCCAGGGCTCCGGCGTCGGCGCGCAGCACCACCTCGGGGTCGAGCACCGACAGCAGCGCCTCGAAGTCCCCGCCGCGCGAGGCGGCGAGGAAGGCGTCGACCACCTGCCTCTGCCTCACCAGATCGGGGTCCGAGGCGGGCACGGAACCCTGCACGCGGCGCCGGGCGCGGCTCGCGAGCTGCCGGGTCGCGGCCGTGGAACGGTCCACGACCGGCGCGATGTCGTCGAAGGGCACCACGAACATGTCGTGGAGCACGAACGCGAGCCGCTCGGCGGGCTCCAGCGTCTCCATCACCACCAGCAGGGCGAGCCCGACGGCGTCCGCCTGGAGCACCTCCTGCTCGGGGTCCACCCGATCCAGGGAGCGGACGACCGGATCGGGCAGATACGTCTCGTACGCGTCCATGGACTCCTCGCGCCGGGTGCGTCGCGAGCGCAGCATGTCCAGGCACACCCGTCCGGTCACGGTCGTCAGCCAGCCCCCGAGGCTGTGCACGTCGCTCGTGTCGGAGCGGCTGAGCCGCAGCCACGCCTCCTGCACGGCGTCGTCGGCCTCGCTGAGCGAGCCGAGCATCCGGTAGGCCACCGCGCGCAGATGACCTCGGTGCTCCTCGAACCGCTCGGCGAGCAGTTCCTCCTCGGCCATCGGTCGCTCTCCCCTCGGTTCCGCGTCGTCCGTCATCGGCTGAACAGTTCGAACGCCACGGCCGGTTTCCCGCCGAAGCGCTCACCCGCGGCCCGGGCCTCCCCCGCCAGGAACTCTCGGGCGTACGTCTCCGGATCCTGGTCGGTCAACGCCTCGATGTACGTGCGGTGTTCGAGCAGGGAGCGCACCGCGCGGTCGAGTCCCCGGGTGGCGTCCGCCGCGTGGGTGGGCGTCGCGGAGGCGGCGACGGCGACCCAGCGGACGCCGTTCCAGGGCTCCAGGCCCTGCTCGGTGAGCTCGGGGAAGATCCACCGGTTGCCAGCATCGGCTGCCGCGTCCAGGGTGGCGCGGCCCACGGCCACATGGTCGGGGGTGTTCCAGGCGGTGCCGCCCCAGGTGTCGCGGTGGTTGAGGGTGATGACCAGCTCGGGCCGGTGTCTGCGGATGACGGCCGCGATGTCCCGGCGCAGCGCGGGGCCGTACTCGATGACGCCGTCCCTGTGGTCGAGGAACTCCACCTCGGTCACGCCCACGGCCGCCGCGCCGGCCCGCTGCTCCCGCTCGCGCAGCGGGCCGCACTCGTGGGGCTCCAGCGTGTCGATGCCGGCCTCGCCGCGGGTGGCGAGGACGTAGGTGACCTCGCGGCCCCCCTCGGTCCACGCGGCGATGGCCGCCGAACAGCCGTATTCGAGGTCGTCCGGGTGGGCCACGACGGCGAGGGCACGCTGCCAGTCCTCCGGCATGGGCTCCAGCTGATCGTTCGTCGGCTCCGTCATGACCGCACAGTAACCCGCGGCACCGACAACGGTCAGACCTCGTCCCGCGTCAGCGCCAGCAGCCGGTCCAGGACGCGGGGCCCGGAGGCGCGTACCCCGTCGTGCTCGTACTCGTCGGTGACCCAGGTGCGCAGGCCGCGGATCGCGCGGGCCGTCTGGAGCGAGTGTGCGGTGTCGACGTACATGTCGTCGTGGTAGACGGCCGCCGCGACCGGCACCTCGTTGACGGCGAGCCGGGCGGGGTCGTACAGGGGCTTCCAGTCGGTGCGGGCGGCCAGTTCCTCCGCGGTCTCGCGCAGGGGGCGCAGGGCCGGGTCGGTGTCGAAGGTCCAGGGGTGGATGGACTCGCCGGTGAACAGCAGCGGTCCGTCCCCGGTGAGCGTCTTGGCCGCGTCGAACTGCGGGAACTCGGCGCGCACCCGCTCCGCGGACCAGGCGGTGGGCCGCTCGCCCTGGCCGTAACAGGCCTCGTGGACGAGCGCGTAGAGCGGGTGGCCCGCGAACGACAGCAGTCCCAGGACCTCCTCCTGGAAGGCGTCGGAGAGTGCGGGCCCCTGCGGGGTGCGGACGAAGGCGTCCTCCAGGAGGTAGTGCAGGCGGTGGCTGCCGTCGCTCCTGCCGAGGGCGATGCCGAGGGACTGGAAGGCCTCGACGGTGAGCCGGTAGCCGTTCGGCAGGACGACCTCGTGCGCGAGCAGGTGCTCGGCGATCCGGCGGGCCCGCTCGACGTCCTGCGGGTAGCGGGCGTAGTGGGCGGCGACCTTGCGTTCGATGCGCGGGTAGGCGGCGCGGTAGACGTCGTCCGCGTGTGCGTCGAGGGAGGGCAGACCTCCGGTGATGACGGCGGCGCTCAGTCCCTCGGGTGCGGTGGACAGGTAGCTGACCGTGCAGAAGCCGCCGAAGCTCTGGCCGAGTACGGTCCAGGGGGCGCCGCCGGTGACCTCGGGGCGAATGGCCTCGCAGTCGCGGACGATGGAGTCGGCGCGGAAGTGGGCCAGGTAGTCGGCCTGTTCGCGGGGGCCGCCGCGCAGCGGGAGAGTCTGCCGGTCCGCGGGCGTGGAGGCGCCGGTGCCGCGCTGGTCGAGCAGCAGGACGCGGAACTCCTTGAGGGCCCGGCCGAGCCAGGCCTGGGTGCCGACGAACCGGTTCGCGCCGAAGCCGGGACCGCCCTGGAGGTAGACCAGCCAGGGCAGGTCCTGGTCCGTCTTGTCGCATCCGACGACTTCACGCGCGTAGAGCTCGATCCGCTCCCCTGCCGGGTCGTCGTGGTCGAGGGGCACGGTGAAGCGGCGGTCGGTGAGGACGACACCGGGCTGGCGGTAGCTGGCGGTCAACAGGGCTCCCGAGACGTACGGTTTCCAGGGCGCCCACCAGTCCACCACAGATTCTTCGCGTGGCCGACCCCGTGGATCAAGAAAATCCACGAAACGGGCGGTCAGCGCGCCGACAGGCTGGAGCTGCGCACCACCAGCTCCGGCTGGAGGACGACCCGCTTGTGCTCGTGCACCGCCGGTGCCGTCTCCGCCTCGGTCTCCTCCAGGAGCAGCTCCGCGGCCATGGCGCCCAGGGTCACGGCGGGTTGCCGTACGGAGGTGAGGGGGACGGCCGCGGCGGCGGCGAACTCGATGTCGTCGTAGCCGACGATCGCGAGGTCGTCCGGCACGCTCACCCCGGCCGCGAACATGGCCTGCAGCACGCCGAGGGCGAGGAGGTCGTTGGCGCAGAACACGGCGGTCGGGCGGTCGGCGAGACCGAGGAGCCGGGCGCCGGCGTCGCGGCCCGCGGCCACGTCGAGCCGCTCGGTGGGCAGCTCGCGCAGGGAGTCGGGGCCCAGCCCGGCCTCGGCCAGCGCGTTCAGGGCGCCGGTGCGGCGGTCGCGGACCTGGTTGAGGCCGGGCGGGCCGCTGACGTACGCGATGGAGCGGTGTCCGGCGTCCACCAGATGCCGTACGGCGAGCGCGCCGCCCGCGACGTCGTCGACGGACACCGAGCACTCGGTGGTGCCCTCGGCCACCCGGTCGACGAGGACGAAGGGGATGCCGTGGCGGCGGAACGTCTTGATGTTGCGGCCGGTCGCGTCGGCGGGGGTCAGCAGGACGCCCCGGACCCGCTGCTCCGCGAAGAGCGACAGGTACTCGGCCTCCTCGCTCGCGCTCTGCGCGCTGTTGCAGACCATCACGCCGAGCCCGGCCTCGCGTGCGGCCCGCTCGGCGCCGCGCGCCACGTCCACGAAGAAGGGGTTGCCCATGTCGAGCACGAGCAGGCCCATGATGCGGCTGCGCCCGGCCCTCAGCTGGCGTGCCGACTCGCTGCGGACATAGCCGAGGCGCTCTATCGCCGACAGCACACGGGCACGGGTCTCGGACGCGACCGTGTCCGGGCGGTTGATCACGTTCGACACCGTGCCCACGGAGACTCCGGCGGCACGGGCGACGTCCTTGATACCCACCGACTGGGCCATCGGTCGAGGACCTCCAGGGAGTTACGGAGCGGCGGGTGCGCGTTCACATTACCTTCGTGGCGCCGTGACCAGCGCACCCGCCACAGCGGCGCCGGTCACGGTCTCCCGGTCACGGCGCCATGGATCAGACGGGCAGGCGGAAGTCGAGGGTGCGCAGCGCCGAGGGCGTCGTACCGCTGGACCTCACCTGGTACATGACCGACAGGACGTCGTCCTGGGCGACCCGCGTCTCGTCGATCACGACCTCGCCGAAGGCGTCTCGTCCGGCGTCGACGCCGTCGTACAGGATCGTCCAGTCCGTGTACCCGGACGCCTTGGAGGCCCCCGCGACACGGCAGAAGGGGAGGATCGCGTACGCGTTGTCGTACCTGTCGAGGATCAGTTTGGTGCGCTGGCTGGAGTTCAGCGGGACCGGTATCTCGGTCTTCTGCCACGAGCCGGAGGCGTTCTTGCGGAGGTGGAAGGCGCGGCCGTTGTTCGTGCGGTCGGTGACGTAGTTCGTGGTGCACTGGCCGAAGCGGCCGGGCACGTAGCTGATGACGGCGTGCGGCAGGCCGGCCGAGTCCGTGAACTGGCTCTCCTGGTTCATCAGCGAGTGGTCCGGATTGAGCGGGTCCACGACCAGCCCGGGGTCGGTGACGGAGATCTTGTCGGAGCCGCCGGTGGTGCCGACGACTGTGCCCGCGTTGTTGCGCCAGGTACGGCCGCGGTCGTCGGAGTAGACGTAGCCGGTGTCGTGGTTGGTGATGCCGCCGCCGCTGCACATCACCGCGCTGTTCTGCTCGCGCCAGGTGAAGAACGCGTGCAGGCGCCCGTTCCTGTCGTAGTCGATGCCGTGCAGGTACATGTTGCGGGCCGTGCTGGAGCCGTGTTCGCTGGTGTAGGTGCCGGTGGAGCTGGTCCACTCGCCGAGGGCGGCCCAGGACGCGCCGTCGTACTCGGCCAGCGCGTTGCGGCCGTTGCCGGAGACGGCGACGCGATAGCTCAGCTGGAGCTTCCCCTCGGGCGTGGAGACGAACTGCGGGTACGTGAACTGCGAGGTGAGCGCGAGCCCGTCGAGCGTGGACTGCGGGGCGCCGAAGCGGCTCGCGGTCCAGCTCAGCCCGGACGGGTTGTCCATGAGCCCGGCCACGGACTTGACGTAGGTGAAGCCGTCGCTGTGGGAGTCCATGTTCAGGTGCAGCCGGCCGTCGGCCCTGGAGACACCCATGGAGATGACGTTGTGCGAGTCGTCGTACCTGAGGGTGTGGCCGGCCTTGACGGTCTCCCAGGTGCTCGCCCCGAGGACGCGGCGGCCCACGACGGCGTTGCGGTCGGCGGTGTACCAGGCGGCGTACTGGTGGCCCTTGTAGGTCAACAGCCCGTTCTTCTGGAACGAGTTGTTGTTGACCAGGCCGTCGTACGACACGAAGTAGATGGCCCTCGTATCGAGGGTGGTGCTGCCGGCCGGGGTGAGCGAGGGACCGGGGGCAGCGGCTCGGGCGACACCGGTGAGGCCGGGGGTGGCCGCGGTGCTCAGCAGGGCGGTCGCCAGCAGAGTGCGTCTTCTCATGTCCGGGGGCTCCTGTGTGGGGACTCCTGTGCGGAGGGAGGCGAACGAGCGGTGGGACGAGCCGGCGGGGTCAGGGCAGGTGGAACACCTCGGTGAGGGGTTTCATGGCTTCGTCGGGCCTGGCGCCGTCCAGCGACTCGAAGAACGGCGCCATCTCCGCCTGCCAGCGGGCGTTGACGTCGGTGGCCTCCATGCCGGCCCGGGCGGCCTCGAAGTCCTCGGTCTCCAGGTAGCCGACCAGCAGACCGTCCTCGCGCAGGAAGAGCGAGTAGTTGTGCCAGCCGGTGGCCGAGAGTGCCTCGCACATCTCGGGCCACACGGCGGCGTGCCGCTCGCGGTACTCGTCGAGGCGGTCCGCCCGCACCTTCAGCAGGAAGCACACGCGCTTCATCAACGACCCTCCGGGGATCAGAAGTCGAACTGGTCGATGTTCTTCTCGTCGAAAACGGTCGGCTTGCCGAGGCTGATCACGCCGTCCTTGCCGATGGTGTACTCGCCCATGTCACCGGCCGTGAACGTCTCGCCCTCCTTGCCGGTGATCTGACCGGAGACCAGCGCCACGGCCGTACGGGCGGCCAGCTCGCCGAGCTTCGCCGGGTCCCACAGCTCGAACGCGTCGACCGTGCCGTTCTTGATGTACTTGCGCATGTCGTTCGGGGTGCCGAGACCCGTCAGCTTGACCTTGCCCTTGTACTTGGAGCCCGACAGGTACTGGGCGGCCGCTTTGATGCCGACGGTGGTCGGGGAGATGATCCCCTTCAGGTCCGGGTACTCCTGGAGCAGGCCCTGGGTCTGCTGGAAGGACTTCTGGGCGTCGTCGTCACCGTAGGCGACCTTGACGAGCTTCATGTCCTTGTACTTGGGGTCCTTGAGCTCGTCCTTCATGAAGTCGATCCAGGTGTTCTGGTTCGTCGCGGTCTGCGCGGCGGACAGGATCGCGAACTCGCCCTTGTAGCCGATCTGTTCGGCGAGCAGCTGGACCTCGGTGCGGCCGAGGTCCTCGGCGCCGGCCTGCGAGACGAAGGCGTTGCGGCAGTCGGTCTTGGTGTCGGAGTCGTAGGTGACGACCTTGATGTCGTTCTTCATGGCCTGCTTGAGCGCGGTGCACAGGGCGCCCGGGTCCTGCGCGGACACGGCCATCGCGTCGACCTGCTGCTGGGTGAGGGTGTTGACGTAGTTCACCTGGCCGGCGGTGTCGGTGGCGCTGGACGGGCCGACCTCCTTGTAGCTGGAGCCCAGCTCCTTCACGGCCGCCTCGCCGCCCTTGTCGGCGGAGGTGAAGTACGGGTTGTTGACCTGCTTCGGCAGGAAGCCGACGGTCAGGCCCTTCTTCAGCTCGGCGTCGGGGTTGGCCTTGGCGTCCGAGGCGGCGGAGGCGTTCTCCTCGCTGACGTCCTTCTTGGTGGTGCCGCCGCAGGCGGTGGCCGCGAGGGTGAGGGAGGTGACGGCGGCGAGGGCCGCACAGGCACGGCGGACGGATGACTTGCGCATGGTGTGGGTCCTTTGGACGGAGGGGAGCGGGTGGCGCCCCGTGTGGGGTACGGTGCTGTTTCGGTGTGCGGCTCCGCCGCGCGGGGGCGGGCCTATCCGGTGGAGCGCGCGGCCCTCGCTGCCGAAATCTGCCGTGCGACCCGGGGGCCCAGCACGGAGAGAACGAGCAGGACGCCGGTGACGACGATCTGCGACTGCGCGGAGACGTCCGACAGGCTCATGACGTTCTGCAGCGCCCCCAGCAGGAACACACCGGCGATCGCGCCGCCCAGCGTGCCCTTGCCGCCGTCGAAGTCGATGCCGCCGAGCAACACGGCCGCCACGACGGAGAGTTCGAGGCCCGTGGCGTTGTCGTAGCGGGCGCTGGCGTAATGCAGCGCCCAGAAGATGCCGGTGAGGGAGGCCATCAGGCCGGTCACCGTGAACAGGATGAGCTTCTGACGTCTGACGCGGATGCCCGCGAACCGTGCGGCCTCCTCGCTCGCGCCGATCGCGAACAGCGACCGCCCGAACGGGGTGGCGTGCAGCGCGACCACGGCGATCGCGAGCAGCACCAGGAAGGGCAGGAAGGCGTACGGGACGAAGGTGTCCCCGATGCGTCCGGCCGCGAAGTCCAGGTACTGGGTGGGGAAGTCGGTCACCGCGTCGGAGCCGAGCACGATCTGCGCGATGCCCCGGTAGGCGGCGAGGGTGCCGATGGTGACGGCGAGGGAGGGCAGTCCGAGCCGGGTGACGAGGAGGCCGTTGACGAGGCCGCACACCACGCCGAGCAGCAGGCAGACCGGGATGATCGTCTCGATGGCCATGCCCTGGTTCCACAGGGCGCCCATCACCGCGCCGGACAGGCCGGCGGTGGAGGCCACCGAGAGGTCGATCTCGCCCGAGATCACGAGCAGGGTCATCGGCAGGGCGATCAGCGCGATCGGCAGGGTGTTGCCGATCAGGAACGACAGGTTGAGGGCGTTGCCGAAGCCGTCGACGGTGCCGAAGGACAGCAGCAGGACCACGATGAGGAGGGCGCCGACGGCCCCGTCCCACCTCAAGGAGGCGGACCAGCGGCCGGCGCGCGGATGCGTCGAGTCAGCCATGGCGGGCGTTCCTCTTCTTCAGGGCGGAGGCCACGCGCAGGGCGACGATCCGGTCGACCGCGATGGCGAGGATGAGCAGGATGCCGTTGATCGCGAGCACCCACACCGAGCTGACGCCGAGGGCGGGCAGCACACTGTTGATGGAGGTCAGCAGCAGGGCGCCGAGCGCGGCACCGTAGACGCTGCCGGAGCCGCCGGTGAAGACGACGCCACCGACCACGACGGCGCTGACGACGGTGAGTTCGTAGCCGTTGCCGGTGCCGGAGTCGACGTTGCCGAAGCGCGCCAGGTACAGGGCGCCCGCGAGTCCGGCGAGGGCGCCGCAGAAGGTGTAGGCCGCGAGGATCCGCTTGCGGACCGGGATGCCGGCGAGACGGGCGGCCTCCGGGTTCGACCCGAGCGCGTACAGCTCGCGGCCACCGCCGAAGTGTTTGAGGTAGTACGCCGTCGCCACGAGCACCGCGAGCGCGATCAGCGCCAGCCACGGCACCGCGGAGATGCCGCCGGAGCCGAAGTTCACGAATCCGTCCGGGAGGTCGGCCGCCGTGATCTGGCGGGAGCCGACCCAGATCGAGTCGATGCCGCGGATGATGTACAGCGTGCCGAGCGTGACAACGAGCGCGGGTACCTGGCCGAGGCTGACGAGGAGCCCGTTGAGCAGGCCGAAGCCGATGCCCATCAGGACCGCCAGGACCACGGCCACGAGCGTGTTCCCGCCGCCCTGGAGATATGTGCCGGCGGCGAAGGCGCTGATACCGAGCGTGGAGCCGACCGACAGGTCGACGTTCCGGGTGATGACGACCAGCGACTGACCGGTGGCGACCAGTACGAGGATGGTCGCGTTGAGCAGCAGGTCCTTGATGCCCTGCTCGGTGAGGAACTCGCTGTTGCCCAGCTGGGTGATGACGATCATCACCAGGAAGACGAGCAGGATGGCGAGTTCTCGCATCTTGAAGACGCGGTCGACGAGCCGGGTGCCGCTGGACTTGGGCACCTCGGCGGCGGGGGCTGGGTTCGGGGCGGTCACCGTCATGCTGCCCTCTTGTCGGTCGCTTCCGGGCCCGCGCGGCGCACGGGTGCGGGCAACGTGTTCGTCTGCGGGGCGGCAGTCGCGCGTGCTCCCCCACTGCCTGAAGGGCGTGGGCGGTACCCCCAGTTCACGCGGCCCTCCCCGTGGCTGCGGCCATCACGGATTCCTCGGTGGCGTCGGTGCGGGGGATCTCGGCGGTGAGGCGGCCCTCGTGCATCACGAGTACGCGGTCGGCCATGCCGAGGATCTCGGGCAGGTCGGAGGAGATCATCAGGACGGCCACCCCGTCGGCGGCCAACTCGCTGAGCAGTCGGTGCACTTCGGCCTTCGTTCCGACGTCGATGCCGCGGGTGGGCTCGTCGACGATCAGTACCTTGGGGCCGGTGGCCAGCCACTTGGCGAGGACGACCTTCTGCTGGTTGCCGCCGGACAGTGTGGAGACGGTGTCGGCGATCCGCGCGTACTTGACCTGGAGCTTCACGGCCCAGTCGAGGGAGCGGCTGCGTTCGGCGCCACGGTCCATCAGGCCGGCCTTCACGGTGGTGCGCAGGCCGGTGAGGCCGATGTTGCGCTCGATGGACATGTCCATCACCAGGCCCTGGGCACGTCGGTCCTCGGGGACGAGCGCGAGCCCGGCGGCCATGGCGGTGGAGGGGGCGCCGTTCGTCAGCGCCTTCCCGTCGACCTCGACCTCGCCCGCGTCCCAGCGGTCGACGCCGAACACGGCGCGGGCGACCTCCGTGCGTCCGGCGCCGACGAGTCCGGCCAGGCCGACGATCTCGCCGCGCCGCACGTCGAAGGAGACATCGGTGAACACGCCCTCCCGGGTCAGCCGGCGCACGCTCAGCGCCACCTCGCCCGCCTCGACCTCCTGCTTCGGGTAGAGCTCTTCGAGGTCGCGGCCGACCATCCGGCGCACGAGGTCGTCCTCGGTCATGCCGTCGATCAGCTCGCTGGAGATCCAGGCGCCGTCGCGCAGGGTCGTGACCCGCCCGCAGATCTGGAAGATCTCCTCAAGGCGGTGCGAGATGAACAGCACGGCGGCGCCCTGCTCGCGCAGTGTGCGGACGACGCCGAAGAGACGGGCGACCTCGCTACCGGTGAGGGCCGCGGTGGGCTCGTCCATGATCAGGACCCGGGCGTCGAAGGAGAGCGCCTTGGCGATCTCGACGATCTGCTGGTCCGCGATGGACAGGCCGCGGGCCGGGCGGTCGGGGTCGAGCTCGACGCCGAGACGCCGCATCAGGGCGAGGGTGGCGGCGTGCGTGGCCCTGTGGTCGATGCGGCCGAGGGCACGCTTCGGCTGGCGGCCCATGAAGATGTTCTCGGCGATCGACAGGTCGGGGAAGAGCGTGGGCTCCTGGTAGATCACGGCGATGCCGGCGTCACCGGCGTCGGCCGGGCCGTGGAAGACGGTCGGCTCACCGTCCAGCAGCACCTGGCCGGCGTCCGGACGGTGCACCCCGGCGAGCGTCTTGATGAGGGTCGACTTGCCCGCGCCGTTCTCACCCGCGAGGGCGTGCACCTCTCCGGGGAACAGCTCCAGGGACACGTCCCGCAGGGCGCGCACCGCTCCGAAGGACTTCGAGATGTCCCTGAGCGCCAGCACTGGGGCCGGACCCGTGTCGGACGGGTGGGTCATGGGGGCTCCTCGACGACGCCCGCAGGTCGGGCCTCACGGCGTCGTGAAAGGTTTCAACTGGGTTGCCGGGACGTTAGGCACGACGCGCAGGTCGCGTCAATGGGTTCGTATCGAAATTCTTTCGATAGCCAGAGGTCACATCCTGGTCACGACGGACACTCTGCGCGTGAGGGGTTGACAGCCCTTCCGGGGCCTCTTAGCTTCACTCTCTGAATCGTTTCAGACGGACGTCCTTCCAGACGGCCGTCGCCCGTTGTCCGGACCCGATGTCACAGGAGCCCTGAAGTGACCGAGCTCGCCGCGGTGAAGGCCGCGCTCAAGACCCAGGCCGTCGAGACGCCGTCGTGGGCGTACGGGAACTCGGGGACCCGCTTCAAGGTGTTCGCGCAGGCGGGTGTCCCCCGCACTCCACGGGAGAAACTGGCCGACGCGGCGAAGGTGCACGAGTACACGGGTGTCGCGCCGACCGTGGCGCTGCACATCCCGTGGGACACGGTGGACGACTATGCGGCGCTCGCGAAGTACGCCGAGGACCGCGGTGTGAAGCTGGGCGCGATCAACTCCAACACCTTCCAGGACGACGACTACAAGCTGGGGAGCATCTGCCACCCCAGCGCGGCGGTGCGGCGCAAGGCCGTTGATCATCTGCTGGAGTGCGTCGACATCATGGACGCGACGGGTTCGAGGGATCTGAAGCTGTGGTTCGCCGACGGTACGAACTATCCCGGTCAGGATGATGTGCGGGAGCGCCAGGACCGGCTCGCCGAAGGTCTCGCCGAGGTGTACGAGCGGCTCGGCGAGGGGCAGCGGATGCTGCTGGAGTACAAGTTCTTCGAGCCCGCCTTCTACACGACGGACGTCCCGGACTGGGGCACGGCCTACGCCCACTGCCTGAAGCTCGGGCCGAAGGCGCAGGTCGTCGTCGACACGGGGCACCACGCGCCGGGCACGAACATCGAGTTCATCGTCGCCACGCTGCTGCGGGAGGGCAAGCTCGGCGGGTTCGACTTCAACTCGCGGTTCTACGCGGACGACGACCTGATGGTGGGGGCCGCGGACCCGTTCCAGTTGTTCCGGATCATGTACGAGGTGGTGCGCGGGGGCGGGTTCACGCCCGAGGTCGCGTTCATGCTCGACCAGTGCCACAACATCGAGGCCAAGATCCCGGCGATCATCCGGTCGGTGATGAACGTGCAGGAGGCCACGGCGAAGGCGCTGCTGGTGGACCGGGAGGCGTTGCGCTCCGCGCAGGTGGCCGGGGATGTGCTGGGCGCCAATGCCGTGCTCATGGACGCCTACAACACCGACGTGCGGCCGTTGCTTCGTGAGGTGCGGGAGGAGATGGGGTTGGACCCCGACCCCATGGCGGCGTACGCCGCGTCCGGGTGGGCTGCGAAGGTTGTGGAGGAGCGGGTCGGTGGGCAGCAAGCGGGTTGGGGGGCGTGATCGCTGGGTCTCGTCTGCCGGGTGAGGCCCGGTCGCAGGCCGCGGGCCGGTTGTGGCTGGTCGCACCCACGCGGCGGAGCCGCACATTGAACACAGCCCCGCGCCCCTTGAGGGGCGCTCCCCGTACCCCATTCTTGAGAAGGACTGAACAGACATGGCACCTCACCCCGAAGCCGCCGCCCTCCTCGCCCGTTCGCACCGGCTCGGTGCCGACCCCCGTAACACCAACTACGCCGGCGGCAACGCCTCCGCGAAGGGCACCGAGACCGATCCGGTGACCGGCGGGGACGTCGAGCTGATGTGGGTGAAGGGGTCCGGGGGCGACCTCGGCACGCTCACCGAAGCAGGGCTCGCCGTGCTGCGCCTTGACCGGCTGCGGGCGCTCACCGAGGTGTATCCCGGTGTGGACCGCGAGGACGAGATGGTGGCCGCGTTCGACTACTGCCTGCACGGCAAGGGCGGTGCGGCTCCCTCCATCGACACGGCCATGCACGGGCTCGTGGACGCGGCCCACGTGGACCACCTGCACCCCGACTCCGGTATCGCGCTCGCCTGTGCGGCCGACGGCGAGAAGCTGACCGCCGAGTGCTTCGGGGACAGCGTGGTGTGGGTGCCGTGGCGTCGGCCCGGGTTCCAGCTCGGGCTGGACATCGCCGCGGTGAAGGCCGGCAACCCGGGGGCCATCGGGTGCGTCCTCGGCGGGCACGGGATCACGGCGTGGGGTGACACCGCCGAGGAGTGCGAGCGGAACTCGCTGCACATCATCCGGACCGCCGAGGCCTTCCTCGCCGAGCGGGGCAGGCCCGAGCCCTTCGGGCCCGTCATCGAGGGGTACGACGCGCTGCCCGAGGCCCAGCGGCGGGAGCGCGCCGCCGCGCTCGCGCCGTACGTCCGGGCGATCGCCTCTCAGGACCGGCCGCAGGTGGGGCACTTCGGCGACTCCGAGGTCGTCCTCGACTTCGTGGCCCGCGCCGAGCACCCGCGGCTGGCGGCGCTGGGGACGTCCTGCCCCGACCACTTCCTGCGGACCAAGGTGCGGCCGCTGGTGCTGGACCTGCCGCCCACGGCTCCGCTGGACGAGGCGGTCGCCCGGCTGGGCGAGCTGCACGCCGAGTACCGCGAGGAATACGCCGCCTACTACCAGCGGCACGCCGAGCCCGACTCCCCCGCCATGCGCGGCGCCGACCCGGCCATCGTCCTCATCCCCGGCGTGGGCATGTTCTCCTTCGGCAAGGACAAGCAGACCGCCCGGGTGGCCGGTGAGTTCTACGTCAACGCGATCAACGTGATGCGCGGGGCCGAGGCCGTGTCGACGTACGCGCCGATCGAGGAGTCGGAGAAGTTCCGTATCGAGTACTGGGCCCTGGAGGAGGCCAAGCTCCAGCGGATGCCGAAGCCCAAGCCGCTCGCGACACGGGTCGCGCTGGTGACGGGCGCGGGCAGCGGGATCGGGAAGGCCATCGCGCAGCGGCTCGTGGCCGAGGGGGCGTGTGTCGTCGTCGCCGATGTGAACGCCGAGGGCGCCGCCGCCGTCGCCGAGGAGCTGGGCGGGCCCGACAAGGCCGTCTCCGTCACCGTGGACGTCACGGACGAGGAGAGAATCGTCGCGGCCTTCAAGACGGCGGTGCTCGCCTTCGGCGGGGTCGACCTCGTCGTCAACAACGCCGGCATCTCCATCTCCAAGCCGCTGCTGGAGACGACCACGAAGGACTGGGACCTCCAGCACGACATCATGGCCCGCGGCTCGTTCCTCGTCTCGCGCGAGGCGGCCCGGGTGATGATCCGGCAGAAGCTCGGCGGCGACATCGTCTACATCGCCTCGAAGAACGCCGTCTTCGCCGGGCCCAACAACATCGCGTACTCCGCCACGAAGGCCGACCAGGCGCACCAGGTGCGGCTGCTGGCCGCCGAGCTGGGCGAGCACGGCATCCGCGTCAACGGGATCAACCCGGACGGGGTCGTGCGCGGCTCCGGGATCTTCGCCGGCGGGTGGGGAGCGAAGCGCGCCGCCGTGTACGGGGTGGAGGAGGAGAAGCTGGGCGAGTTCTACGCCCAGCGGACCATCCTCAAGCGGGAGGTGCTGCCGGAGCACGTCGCGAACGCGGTGTTCGCGCTGACGGGCGGCGACCTGACGCACACCACCGGGCTGCACGTCCCGGTCGACGCCGGCGTAGCCGCCGCCTTCCTGCGATGACTGCGGAGATGACCACGGACATGGGCACGGGCACGGGGGTGAAGGCCTTCGCCGCGGTCGATCTCGGCGCGTCCAGCGGGCGCGTCATGGTCGGCCGGGTGGGGGCCGGCTCCCTGGAGCTGACGGAGGCCCACCGCTTCCCGAACCGGCCGGTGCGCGTGCCGGAGGGGCTGCGGTGGGACGTCCTCGCGCTGTACGGGGGCGTGCTGGACGGGCTGCGGGCCGCCGGTGCCCGCTGCGGTGGCCGTCTCGACTCCGTCGGCATCGACAGTTGGGCCGTGGACTACGGCCTGCTGGACGCCGACGGTACCCTGCTCGGCAACCCGGTCCACTACCGGGACGCGCGCACCGAGGGCGTCGCCGAGAAGGTGTGGGCCACGCTGCCCGCCGCCGAGCTGTACGCGGCGACGGGGCTGCAGTACGCGCCCTTCAACACCCTGTACCAGCTGGCGGCCGCCCGCGAGTCTACCCAACTGGCGTACGCAAAACGGCTGTTGCTCATCCCCGACCTGCTGACGTACTGGCTCACGGGCGAGCCAGGCACCGAGCTCACCAACGCCTCGACCACCCAGCTGATCGACCCGCGCACCCGTGACTGGGCGTACGGCGTGGCGGCGCGCCTCGACATCGATCTGGAGCTGTTCGCGCCGCTGCGGCAGCCCGGGGACCCGGCGGGGCTGCTGCGGGAGCGGGTACTGGAGGAGACGGGGCTGACCGGTCCGGTGCCGGTGACGACGGTCGGCTCGCACGACACGGCGTCCGCGGTGGCCGCCGTCCCGGCTGCCGGTGAGCGCTTCGCGTACATCTGCACCGGCACCTGGTCCCTGGCGGGCCTGGAGCTGGACGCCCCCGTCCTCACCGAGGCGAGCCGGGCCGCCAACTTCACCAACGAGCTGGGCCTGGACGGCACGGTCCGCTACCTGCGGAACATCATGGGGCTGTGGCTGCTCCAGGAGTGCCTGCGGGAGTGGGGCGAACCGGATCTCGGTGAACTGCTGCGGGCGGCAGGCGAGTTGCCGGCGCTGCGGTCGGTGGTGGACGCGGGAGACGCGGCGTTCCTGGCGCCCGGACGGATGCCCGAGCGGATCGCCGAGGCGTGCCGGGAGTCGGGGCAGCCCGTGCCGGACACTCCCGCCGGGATCACCCGCTGCATCCTCGACTCGCTCGCCCTCGCCCACCGCCGGGCCGTCACCGAGGCCCAGGAGCTCGCCGATCACCCGGTCGACGTGGTCCACGTGGTCGGCGGCGGCACCCGCAACGCGCTGCTCTGCCAGCTCACCGCCGACGCCTGCGGGCTCCCGGTGGTGGCGGGCCCGGCGGAGGCGGCCGCGCTCGGCAACGTCCTCGTCCAGGCGCGGGCCCAGGGACTGGTCGGCGACCGCGTGGCGATGCGGCGGCTTCTCACCCGTACGCAGCCGCTGGAGCGATACGAGCCGCGCGGCGACACGGCGGCGTGGCGCGCGGCTCAGGCCCGGCTCACCACTCGCTGAGCGGGCCGGCTCACCACTCCGTGAGCGGGCCCCCTCCCCGTCAGGGCGCCCACGCCGTAACCTGCACTCATCCGATGATCGACCCCAAGGAGCCGCGATGCGTGTCGCCCTGTTCCTGACCTGCGTCAACGACACGCTCTATCCGGACACCGGCCGTGCCGTGGTGAAACTACTGACCAGGCTGGGCGTCGACGTCGACTTCCCCATGGGGCAGACCTGCTGCGGGCAGGCCCACTACAACACCGGGTACCGGCATGAGGCGGAGCCACTGGCCCGGCAGTTCTCCGATGTCTTCCGGGACTACGAGGCGATCGTGACGCCGTCCGGGTCGTGCGGCGCGATGGTGCGGGAGCTGTATCCACGCATGGGTGAGCGGGCGCGGGCGGAGGGGCGCGGGGACACGCTCGCACGCACGCTGGCGCCGGTCGTGCCGAAGACGTACGAGCTCACCGAGTTCCTGGTGGACGTGCTGGGCGTGACGGACGTGGGCGCGTACTACCCGCACACGGTGACCTACCACCCGACCTGCCACGGGCTGCGCAGCCTGGGCCTGGGCGACCGTCCCCGCCGGCTCCTGAAGGCGGTCAAGGGACTCGAACTGCGCGAGCTGCCCGGCGCCGACGAGTGCTGTGGCTTCGGTGGCACCTTCGCGGTGAAGAACTCCGATGTCTCGGCGGCCATGGGGACGGACAAGGTACACAACGCCGAGTCCACCGGAGCCGAGGTGCTGTGCGCGGCCGACAACTCCTGTCTGATGCACATCGGCGGCACGATGACCCGGCTGCGGACCGGGATGCGTCCGGTCCACATCGCCGAGATCCTGGCGAGTACGGAAGAGGAGCCTCTGGGATGAGCGAGACGTTCGTCGGGATGCCTGCGTTTCCCCCACCCGCCTTTCCTGCGTTCCCCAAGGCGGCCCGGGAGGCCGTCAACAACCCGACCCTGCGCGGCAACCTCCGCCACGCCACCCACACCATCCGCGCCAAGCGCGCCAGGGCGGTCGCCGAGGTCTCCGACTGGGCGGCGCTGCGCGAGGCGGGCAAGCAGATCAAGGACCACACGCTCCGCCATCTCGACCGCTACCTCGTGCAGTTGGAGGAGTCGGTCACACGGGCGGGCGGCACGGTCCACTGGGCGGCCGACGCCGACGAGGCCAACCGGATCGTGGCGGACCTCGTGAAGGCGACCGGCGAGAGAGAGGTCGTCAAGGTCAAGTCGATGGCCACGCAGGAGATCGGACTGAACGAGGCCCTGGAGGCCGAGGGCATCCACGCCTACGAGACCGATCTCGCCGAACTCATCGTGCAGTTGGGCAAGGACCGGCCCTCCCACATCCTCGTCCCGGCGATCCACCGCAACCGCGGCGAGATCCGCGACATCTTCGCCCGCGAGATGAGTGCGTGGGGCCGCCCGGCGCCCGAGGGCCTCACCGACACGCCCGCCGAACTCGCCGAGGCCGCCCGTCTCCATCTGCGAGAGAAGTTCCTGCGTGCCAAGGTCGGCATCTCCGGCGCCAACTTCATGGTCGCCGAGACCGGCACGCTGGTCGTCGTGGAGTCCGAGGGCAACGGCCGCATGTGCCTGACCCTGCCCGAGACACTGATCTCGGTGGTCGGCATCGAGAAGATCGTGCCCACCTGGCAGGACCTGGAGGTGTTCCTCCAGACCCTCCCCCGCTCCTCGACGGCCGAGCGCATGAACCCGTACACGTCGATGTGGACGGGCACGACGGACGCGGAGACGGCGGACGGTCCGCGCACCTTCCATCTGGTCCTGCTGGACAACGGCCGCACCGACACCCTCGCCGACGAGGTCGGACGCCAGGCCCTGCGCTGCATCCGCTGCTCGGCGTGCCTCAACGTCTGCCCGGTGTTCGAGCGGGCGGGCGGCCACGCGTACGGCTCGGTCTACCCGGGCCCGATCGGCGCCATCCTCAGTCCCCAACTCCGGGGCACGGCAAGCGAGATCGACGCTTCCCTGCCGTATGCATCGTCCCTGTGCGGCGCCTGCTACGAGGTGTGCCCGGTCGCCATCGACATCCCCGAGGTGCTGGTGCACCTGCGGGAGCGGGTCACGCAGGGCGGCCAGGTCACCCAGCGCGGCAACAAGGTCGTCCTCAAACCGGCCAAGGGCCACGCCGCCGAGCGCGCGGCGATGCGTGCGGCCCGCTGGGCGCTCAGCCGCCCCGGCGCCCTGCGCACCGGTCAGCGGCTCGCGTCCCGCACCCGCCGCCTCCACCCGCGCGCGTTGCCGGGGCCGGGGAAGGCGTGGACCGGGAGCCGCGACCTCCCCGCCGTCCCCGCGGAGCCGTTCCGCGACTGGTGGCAGCGCACCCACGGTGGAAAGGACAGCGGAAAGTGAGCAGCAGGGACGCGATCCTGGGCCGCGTACGGCGCGCACTCGCGGACGTACGCCAGGACGACACTCCCCCAGTGCCTGAACGGCCTGGGAGGTACCCCCAGTACGACGAGGCCATCGACCGGAGTTATCTGCGCGAGCACGGCGACCGGAGCGTCAAGGAGACGGTGGACCTCCTCGCCGAGAACCTGGCCGACTACCGGGCGCTCGTGCACCGCTGCACGGAGGAGGAGTTGCCGGAGGTGCTCATGCGGCTCCTCACCGAGCGAGGGTCGACGAGCGTGCTTGTCCCGCCGGAGCTGCCGCCCTCCTGGTTGAAGGCGGTGGACGCGACCCGTGTCCACGACCGTGCGGAGAGCACCCCGCATGAACTGGACCGTGTCGACAGCGTGGTGACGGGCTGCGCGGTCGCGATCGCCGAGACCGGCACCATCGTCCTGGACGGCTCGCCCGACCAGGGCCGCCGCCGCATCACCCTCGTCCCCGACCACCACATCTGCGTCGTACGCGTCCCCGGCCAGGTCGTCTCCTCGGTCCCGCAGGGCCTCGAACGCCTCGACGCGGCACGCCCGTTGACCTGGATCTCCGGTCCGTCGGCGACCAGTGACATCGAGTTGGACCGCGTCGAGGGGGTGCACGGTCCGCGCACCCTGGAGGTGGTGCTCGTGAGCGGTACGCCGCCCGAAGCCGAGGTCACCTCCCAGCACCTGGCTGTCTGAGGGACCCCGGGGGGTGTCGCTGGGTACACCCCCCGATACGGGTTCTGCGCCCAGTGTGGCCCCGCTCCGATCTCCGTAGCTTCGTTGGCGAGGCACACGGCGTGCCAGGACGGGGAGGGACGAGATGTTCCGGCGAAACAGGCGGGGCACGGCCGATGCGGGGCCCGCCCCGGAAGCGCTCCGGCTGGTCAAGGTCAGCAGGACGTACGGCAGCGACGACAGTGCCGTGACGGCGCTGGACGGGGTGACGCTCAGTCTGGCGCGGGGCACGTTCACCGCGGTGATGGGGCCTTCGGGGTCCGGCAAGTCCACGCTGTTGCAGTGCGCGGCGGGGCTGGACCGGCCCGACCGCGGCATCGTGGTGGTCGACGGCACGGAGATGACGGGTGACGGCGAGGCCGCGCTGACCCGGTTCCGGCGGGAGCGGATCGGGTTCGTGTTCCAGCAGTACAACCTGCTGCCGACGCTGACGGTGGCCCAGAACACCATCCTCCCGCTGAAGCTCGCCGGGCGGCGGGTCGACCGCCGCCGCGTGAAGGAGATGCTGACGGCGGTCGGTCTCGGTGACCGGCTCGGGCACCGGCCGGACCAGCTGTCCGGCGGGCAGCGGCAGCGGGTGGCGATCGCGCGGGCGCTGGTCACCGAACCGCGGGTGATCTTCGCGGACGAGCCGACGGGCGCGCTCGACACGCGCAGCGCGCGCGAGGTGCTGGAGCTGCTGCGGGATGCCGTACGGACGCACGGCCGGACCGTGGTGATGGTGACGCACGACCCGGTGGCCGCCTCGTACGCGGACTCCGTGGTGTTCCTCGCCGACGGACGGCTCGCGGGCGAGATGCCGGCACCCACGGTGGACGCGGTCGCGGAGCGGCTGGCGCACCTGGGCGACGGCGTGACGGCGGGGGTGTGAGCGATGTTCGTGCTGGCGATGCGTTCGATCCGGCAGCGGCCGGGGCGCTTCATGGCGACGCTGCTGTCCGCGTTCCTGGGCGCGGCGATCATCATGACGTTCAACTCGATGCACGACACGGCCGGGCAGCGGGGCGTCGACTCCGTGAGCGCGGAGACGCTGTCCACGACGGCGGCCGTCGTCGGCGGGTACGGCACGCTGCTGGTGTTCTTCGCTGTGGCGTCCACGGTGACGGTGAACATCCGTCAACGGACCGCTGAAATGGAGCTGTTGCGCTGCTCAGGGGCGACTCCGGGGCAGTTCAGGCGGATGGTCGTGGGTGAGTCGGTGGCGGTCGCCCTGATCGGGGCGGTCGTCGCGATCGGGCCCGCGATGCTGGGCGGGCGGCTGTTGCTGGAGATGTTCCAGGACACCGGTCAGGTCGCCGACTCGGTGTCGTACTCCTTCGGTCCCGTCGCCCTGCTGACGGGCATCGACATCACGCTGCTCGCGACGGTGGGCGCGGCCTTCCTCGCCGTACGGCGGGCGACACGGCGCCGACCACCGCGGGGCGGTGCGCGAACGCTGCTCGCGTACGCCGCGCTGGTCCTCGGTGCTCTGGGAGTGTGCTCCACGTTCGCGTTCTCCGCCACGGACGCCGCGCTGATGGCACCTCCCGTGTACGGGGCGGTCCTGCTGTCGGCCGGGTTCGCGCTTCTCACGCCGCGGCTGCTGTCGGGCATGCTCGGCCGGCTGCCGCTGGCCGGGGCGAGCGGCTGGGTGGCCGTGCGGACGCTGAGGGAGCGCGCGAGTCAGCTCTCCGGTGTACTCATGCCGTTGACTCTCTTCACCTGCTTGGCGACAGCGACGCTGTACATGCAGGCGGTCGAGAACGACGTCATCGACGCGTCCGGTGTGCCGAAGTCGGTCGACGCGAAGAACCTGGAGACCCTCAACCTCACGGTCGTCGGCATCATCGTGGTCTTCGCCTGCATCATGCTGGTCAACTCCCTGTACGCGGCGACGACGTACCGCCGCCGTGAGTTCGGCCAGCAGCGGCTGGCGGGCGCGACTCCGGGGCAGGTGCTGGGGGCGGTCGGCGTGGAGGGGCTGGTGCTGACGGCGACCGGTGTCTCCTTCGGTTCGGTGGCCGGGCTCGCCGGGATCCTGCCCTTCACGATGGTCCGTACGGACTCGGTGTGGCCGGAGCAGGGCCTGGGCATGTGGCTGGGCATCGTCGCGGTCGCGGCGGTGGCGACGCTGGGCACCAGCCTCGGCACGGCCCGGCGAACGCTGCGGACGCCGGCGGTGGAGGCGGTCGCGTTGGCCGCGTGAGCGTGTGGTCCCGCACGGCAACGGGCGGCTGCTTCGGGCGGCCGCCCGGGGCGTATGCCGCGACGACGGCGGCGGTCGATTTCGACGGTCTCGGCCTGCTGGAGCCCAGCCTGCTCTCCGTCGCCCACGGGCGCCCGGAGCAGACCGATGCGCAGCTGCCGGCCGAGGTGGACAGCGTCGCCGGTGTGGCCCGCAAGCCGTAGAGCGAACGGTCCGCGTGTGGCTGGTCAGGCCGTCGGCTCGCACTCCGCCAGTGCCTTCGCGGCCACGCTCAGGTCGGACACCAGCCCCGCGTACGCGGCCTCCCGGTCCTTGTCGGAGGCGCGCAGGATCGCCGACGGGTGCAGCGTCGCCACGACGTACGCACCCTGCTCCGCGCCCGGCATCCGGAGCAGGGCACCGCGGTCCTTCGTGACCCGGAACGAGCTGCCCATCAGGGCCTTGCCCGCGGTCGCGCCCAGGGCCACCACGACGTCGGGACGCGTCAGGTGCAGTTCGGCCAGCAGCCAGGGGCGGCAGGCGGAGATCTCACGCAGGTCCGGCGCCTTGTGGATGCGGCGTTTGCCGCCCGGGGTCACGGTGAACTTGAAGTGCTTGACCGCGTTGGTCACGTACGCCTCGTCCCGGTCGATGCCGGCCTCCTCCAGCGCCTTGCCGAGGAGCCGCCCGGCCGGCCCGACGAAGGGCTCGCCCCGCCTGTCCTCCTGGTCCCCGGGCTGTTCGCCGACCAGCATGATGCGGGCGGACTCGGGGCCCTTGCCGAAGACGGTCCGGGTGGCGTTCTCGTACAGGGGGCAGCCCTGGCAGCGCGCGGCGGCCCGCCGGTACGCGTCGAGGCCACCGCTGCGCGGCAGATACGGCCCGGCATCGTAGGCCTGGCTGCCGCTCGTGTTCTCCCGCGTGGTCTTCGAGGGGCACATGTGCGCTCACCTCCAGCGAGTCCGAGTACCCCCTCGGGTCCCGCGAACGCGTCGGGACCGCTCCTCAAGATGCGAACAGGCGCTCACCGCAGTGCCATGGAGACAAGAGACGGCTCGCGTCACGCGGGAGGGACGATGCCCTCACAGACCCATCCGGAAGGCAGCGACTTCCCGGAGACGGCGACGGACGCCACCGAACGGATCTTTGAGCTCGAAGAAGAGGTCCACCAGCTCAAGGAGGCCGTCACCTCGCATGCCGTCGTGGACCAGGCGATCGGCATGATCGTCGCCTGGGCCCGGGTCACGCCCGACCAGGGCTGGTCGGTCCTGCGGGAGGTTTCGCAGCACACGAACATCAAGCTGCGCAACATAGCCGAGATGATCATCATCTGGGGCCGCAACGGGGAACTGCCGCCGGAGATCCGGGCCGAGCTGGAGAACACCCTCGACCGCTACGGGCCCACCCAGTTCCCGGAGGAGCAGGCCGCACCCTAGGGGCGCGTGCCGGACACGTCGGAGTGGCGCCCGGGCGGCTCCGGCGTGTTTCAGCGGCTTCATCCTGGTTAGTTCGGAGCGTTGAGGCACGGTTCTGACGAACCCGTCCCGGGAGGGTTCGACAGTGAGCTCACCGTCCGGCCGCCCGGTCGAGGATTCTCGACCGGGCGGCTGGATCGACCGGGGTGGCTGGGCGGCTGGTTCGACGGCGCCAGACTCTTCTCGTGGGTCACACGGGCTCGGTGAGCATCTCGTCGCGCAGGCGGGCGCAGCAGCCGCTGATCAGCCGGGAGACGTGCATCTGGGAGATGCCGAGCTGCTGCGCGATGTGGCTCTGGGTCATACCGCGGAAGAACCGCAGGTAGAGAATGGTCCGCTCCCGTTCCGGGAGCGCGCGCAGGCATGGCTTGACGGACTCGCGGTCGACGACGAGGTCGAAGCCGCCGTCCGGTCCGCCGAGGGCGTCCCCCAGCGAGAAGCCGTCGTCGCTGCCCTGGAGCTCGGCGTCCAGCGACAGCGTGCTGAAGCAGTCCAGGGCCTCCATGCCGACGAGCACGTCCTCCTCGCTCAGATGGGCGTACTCGGCGATCTCGCCGACGGTCGGACTGCGCCCGGAGACCTCCTGCGACAGGTCCTTCGATGCCGAGCGCACCCGGTTGCGCAGGTCCTGGACGCGGCGCGGCACGTGCAGGACCCACATGTGGTCCCGGAAGTGCCGCTTGATCTCGCCGGTGATGGTGGGGACGGCGTAGCTCTCGAAGGCGTTGCCCCGCACCGGGTCGTAGCGGTCGACGGCCTTGACGAGGCCGAGCGCCGCCACCTGGCAGAGGTCTTCGAGGGACTCGCCGCGCCCCCGGAACCGGACGGCGATCCGCTCGGCCATGGGCAGCCACGCCTGGACGATCTCGTCACGCAGCGTCTGGCGCTCCGGCCCGTCCGGCAGCGCCCGGAGCCTGTCGAACGCGTCGGCCGTGTCGGGGGCGTCGTCGTGCGGGTGTTGCCTCGTTCTCACGGTGATGCGCATGTGCGTCGCATCTCCCTCCACGAGTGACCGGGCAGTCACCATGGGAGGGCGCGCACTCGGACCGTACGGGGAGACATTCGGGGCCTGGCGCACCAGCTCCCACGGACGTGCCTCCTGTCCGAAGCACTAAACGCTCATTTCCCGCCATTCGGACCAAAGAAACAATTCAGATGGCCCGATTTCCGGTAGCGGGTTCGGTGGCGCCGCCGATCGCGCAGGTGACCTGCGGCCACGCGTCGGCGCCGGAACGCTGTCCGGCGCCGGCGAGTCGCGTACTCAGTGGCCGGTGCTCTCGCCGCTCTCACCGCTCTCGGTGATGTGGATGTGCCGGGGCTTGTCGACCTCCGCCTTGGGGACGGTGATCGAGACCACGCCGTCCGACATGTCCGCCTTGATCTTCTCGGTGTCGATGTTTCCGGGGTATCCCGGCATCCGCAACCGGTACTCGAAGGCGCCGGTCCGGCGGGTGCTCCGGCGCAGGACTCCCTCGCGCTCCTTCTCCTCGACCGCTCCGGTGACGACCAGTTCCTGGCCACCGGCCTCGATGTCGACGTCCTTGCTCCTGACACCGGGGAGTTCGATCTCGACGTGGAACGCGTCGTCGGTTTCCCTGACGTCCGCGAGGGGTGTCCACGCGACCGCGGGGGCCGTGCCGCCCACCGTGGATTCGATCAGCCCGCTCATCTGGTTGAGGAGTTCATCGAATTCCAGCAGCGGATTGCGTGCCCACCCGAGGGGCCGCTCCGTCGTCGCTCCGCCACTCCGCCGGCTCCGCACGGGCAAGGTCATCGCCCATCACCTGCCCTTCTTTCCCGGATCCGTTCCGGGATTCGTTCGTGGATGGCGGCATGCCTCGCCTGCGGGGCGGCCCTGGTGGAGAAGTTCGACCACCGGCTCAACCTGCCGGGGGCGACAAGGGTCTGGAAGATCATGACGGGCGGTCCCGGCTGAGGCACTCACGGGCTGGGGCGCTCGCGCACCACAACGACCAGGGCCGCCCTGCGCGCATCGCCGCGCTGGTCGGCCGGCCTTTTGACGACACACCGTCCTTTCGGCGACTTCGTGCGGGTCGTCGGCCTAACCCTGTGACTTGGCGTAGTCCTTCGCCATGCCACCCGCGAAGTCGTAAATCACGCACTGTTCGTCACCCACGACCCATGCGTCGTGCCCGGGCGGGACGACGAAGGCCTCGCCTGCTTCGAGCTCGGCTTCCTCACCGTCCTCCATACGGATACGCATACGTCCCTGGACGACGTAGCCGTTGTGGTGGACTTGGCAGTGCTCCGTGCCCATGATCGGGGCCACGGACTCCGTCCAGCGCCAGCCGGGATCGAAGGTGGCCACGGCGAAGTCCAGTCCGGTCAGGTGGACTGCCTCCAGGTGTCCGCGCGGGAAATCGCGCCGTTCGTCGGGCTTGCCGACCATTTTCGCCTCAATCATGACGGCTCCCTGTATTCCGGCAATTCCGCTCCCCCTGTCCATCGTCCGTCTGTCAAGCCGGGACTGCCATCGGAGGGACAGCGGTGACGGGCTCCGCTGGTGCCGTCCCGTCCCGACCCGCTGAAGTCCACTCCCCCGGCGGTCTTCGGCGTGGGCCGCCCAGGGGAAAACACAGTTCATCAGCAGCCGGGTGCCGGGCCCGGTCCCGGGCCGTGCTTACCGTGGCGGACCATGCACGAGCTGTCGATCGCCGCCGTCGTCGTGGAGAGCGCCGAGGGCGTCGCCCGCGTGCACGGGGCGGACGCGGTGGCGGGTGTGGTCCCGGACGCGCTGCGCTGCTCGTTCTCGCTCGTCGCCGAGGGCATCGCGCTGGACCGCGCCGAACTGGTCGTCGAGGAGGTATCAGTGCGGGCCCGCTGCGGCGACTGCGACGCGCGGTTCGCGGTCGGTTCGCCGGCCGCGCTGTGGTGCCCGCGCTGCGACACCCCGGCGGCCGAACTGCTGACCGGGCGGGAACTGGAACTGGCGGAGGTACGAATGGCAGGGAGCCCGTGATGTGCCGCAGCGTCGACGTACGGACGGCCGTGCCGGCCAGGAACGACGGTCTGGCCGCGGAGCTCCGCGCCGATCTGGCGCGGCGGCGGGTGACCGCCGTCAGTCTGCTCTCCAGCCCCGGCAGCGGCAAGACCGCGCTGCTGGAGGTGGTGCTGCGCCGTGCCCGCGAGCGGGGACTGGCCGTCGCCGCGCTCACCGCGGGCCTGGCCACGGAGAACGACGCCCGCCGCCTCGCCCGCTCCGGAGCGCCCGTGAAGCAGGTGCTGACCGGTGGCCTGTGCCACCTTGAGGCCGCGCAGGTGTCCGGCCTCATCGACGGCTGGCTCCCGGACGGAACCCGCCTGCTGTTCGTGGAGAACGTCGGGAACCTGGTCTGTCCCGCCTCCTACGACCTGGGCGAGACGCTGCGCGTGACGCTGATGTCGGTGACGGAGGGCGAGGACAAGCCGCTGAAGTACCCGCCCGCCTTCGGCGCGGCCCATCTCGTGGTGCTGACGAAGACGGATCTCTCGGACGCCACCGGCTTCGACGACGCCGCCTTCGCGACGGCCGTGGAACGCGTCAATCCCGGCGTGGAGATCCTGCGCACCTCGTCCCGTGACGGGCGGGGCGTCGACATCCTGCTCGACCGCGTCCTCGCCGTCGCGGACGGAGCGGCGCCGCACGCCCCGCTGCTCGCGGTGGATCACCCGCGCCGCCAGGGCCACGACAACGGCCCCGCCGAGGCCCACGACGCTCACGGCCAGGGGCGGGTGTCCCGGGCCGCCGTCACGTGACCTCCGCGACGACGACCCCGAGCACGGCCGCCCCGAACACGGCCGCACCGTCCGCGGAACGGCGGCGGGTGACCGTGCGCGGGACCGTGCAGGGCGTGGGGTTCCGGCCCTTCGTGCACCGGCTGGCGGCGGAGCTGGGCCTCGCGGGCCACGTACGCAACGGCATCGAGGGCGTGGTCGCCGAGGTGGAGGGCGCCCCGGACTCGGTGGCCGAGTTCTGCCGGGCACTGGCCGAGAGACCACCGCCGCTGGCGGACGTGCAGGAGGTGGCGTACGAGACCGTCCCGGCTCTCGGCGCGGGCAGTTTCGTCATCCACACGTCCGAGGACGGCGGCACGGGCCGGACGCTCATTCCGCCGGACACCGCGACGTGCGAGGACTGTCTGCGGGAGCTGGCGGACCCGGCGGACCGCCGCCACCGGCACCCGTTCATCACGTGCACGCACTGCGGCCCCCGCTTCACCATCTCCACAGGCGTGCCCTACGACCGGGCGACGACCACCATGTCCGTGTTCCCCCTGTGCCGGGACTGCGCCACCGAGTACGCGAACCCGGCCGACCGCCGGTTCCACGCCCAGCCGGTGGCGTGCCACGACTGCGGGCCCAGGCTGCGGCTCACCGTCCCCGGCACACGCCCCCACGAGGGCGGGCCGGCTCTCGCCGAGGCCCGGCTGCTGCTGGCACGGGGTGCTGTACTGGCCGTCAAGGGGCTCGGCGGCTACCACCTGGCCTGCGACGCCGCCGACGAGCGGGCCGTCGCCGCCCTGCGCGCACGCAAGGAGCGCGGCGGCAAACCGTTCGCGGTCATGTGCGCCGACCTGGCGGCGGCCGAGCGGCTGGCCCACGTCGCCCCGGAGGAACAGTCGGTTCTGACGGGCCGTCGGCGCCCGATCGTGCTGCTGCGCCGTAGGGCTCAGGCCGCCGGGCTGGCGGAGGCGGTGTGCCCGGGCAGCCCGGACGTCGGGGTGATGCTCCCGTACACCCCCCTGCACCGGCTGCTGTTCGGCCTGCCGGGCGATCCGCCGGGTCCCCGGGTGCTGGTGATGACCAGCGGCAACCGTGCCGGGGAACCGATCGTCACCGACGACGCCGAGGCGCTGGAGCGGCTCACCGGGATCGCTGACGCCTGGCTGTGGCACGACCAGGTCATCGAGGCGCCCTGCGACGACTCCGTGGTGCGTGTCCGGGCGGACGGGGGCGGCGAGGTCGTACTGCGCCGGTCGCGCGGCCATGTCCCGGAGCCGGTCGCGCTGCCGGTGCCCATCACCCCGGCGCTGGCCGTGGGCGGTGATCTGAAGAACGCCCTGTGTCTCGGGGCGGACGGCGTCGCCTGGTTCTCCCCGCACATCGGCGACCTGGCCGACCTGACCGCCGTACGGACCTTCGAGCGGGCCGAGGGACGTCTGCGGGCGCTGACCGGGGTCGCCCCGGAGCTGCTGGCGGCCGACCGGCATCCGGGGTACCACTCGTCCCGCTGGGCGCGGCGTACGGCGCAGGCGCGCGGCATCGACCTGCACCCGGTGCAGCATCACCACGCCCATATCGCGTCCGTGATGGCCGAGCACGGTCTGGACGGCGGTGCGCGCGTCATCGGCGTCGCCTTCGACGGCACGGGGTACGGCGACGACGGGGCGATCTGGGGCGGTGAGGTGCTGATCGCCGGCTACGACGGCTACCGCCTCTTCGCCCGGCTGCCGTACGCGCAGCTGCCCGGCGGTGACGCGGGCGTGGCCGATCCGTGCCGTGTGGCGCTGGCGCGGTTGCGGGCCGCCTGCCTGCCCTGGGATGCGGACATGCCCTGCGTCGCCGCCTGCACGCCCGCCGAACTACGCCTGCTGGACCGGCAGTTGGACCTCGACATCGGCTGTGTGCCGACGTCCAGCATGGGCCGGCTCTTCGATGTGGTCGCCTCCCTGGCCGGGGTCTGCCACCGCGCACGCTACGAGGCGCAGGCCACGATCGAGCTGGAGGCGGCGGCGGTCCTCGCCTGGCCGGAGAAGACCGGGGCATACCACTTCGCCGGCGGCCTGGACCCGGGGCCGGTGCTGGCCGCGATCGTGGCCGACCTGCGGCACGGGGTGCCCGTTCCTGTGATCGCCGCCCGCTTCCACCGTGCGGTCGCGGCGGCGGTGGCGAAGGTCTGCCGGGCCGCCCGCCGGGAGACGGGAGCGGCCGTGGCCGCGCTGTCGGGCGGAGTGTTCGCCAACGCGCTGCTCGACTCCGCCTGCGCGGCGCTGCTGGCGGAGGACGGTTTCACGGTGCTCCGCCACCGGCGGGTCCCGCCGGGCGACGGCGGTCTCGCGCTCGGCCAGTTGGTCGCCGCAGCTCACAGGGACGACACGTAGGACGTTGAAGAGGGGCGCTGGAGACGGGCGCTGAAGGAGGACGCCGGCGAAGGGTGGGACGCCGGGTGGGGGTGGGTGTCGTCGGAGCGACGCCCACCCCCGTGGACGGTCAACTGCACTTACGTCCGGTGTTGATGCACTGGGTCATCTTCTTCATCAGCCGCTCGTCGAAGACGTTGATGAAGTCGTCGTGGTCGGTGACCGGCTTGTGCGCCTGCTCGGGGAAGCCGTCAACGGCGAAGAACGGACGGGTCTTCCCGTTGTCCTTCAGGCTGGGCGCGTCCACGTCGTAGACCAGACGGTGCACCAGTTGCGGAATGGCCTTGAAGCCGCTCGGGCACTTGCCGCTCGCGTCGGCGAAGGCCACGTGCGTACGGTGGTTGGCGCTGTCGATGTTGCTGCCGTCCCAGCAGCTCTGGTACTTGAACGTACGCACCACATCGCTGCCCGACGGGCAGAGGGGGTACTTGTCCTTCAGCTGCACCTTGTTCTCGAAGCCGGTGCAGCTCCAGGAGGCGTTGGCGTTGGCCGTCCCGTTGGTGAACGCCTTGGCGTCACCGGTGATGATGCGCAGGAACTTCGGCATCGCCACCACCTTGCCACGGGGGCTGCCGACGAAGGTCAGGGTGGACTGCTTGGCCGTCAGGATCTTGCCGATGTTGCCCTCGGCGCCGCCGCCCTGCTGGTCCGCGTCGAACTCCTTGCTGCCGTCCTGCAGACGCAGCACCGGCCAGTAGTAGGAGGACTTGTCGCTGCGGTTCTGGCAACTGGTCTTGGCCTTGGCGAAGTCCTGGTCGGTCGCGAAGGCGTCGTTGGACTGGTTGCCGACGTAGTCGTGCGTGTGGTGT
Organism: Streptomyces acidicola; assembly: GCF_009377235.1. GTDB lineage: Bacteria > Actinomycetota > Actinomycetes > Streptomycetales > Streptomycetaceae > Streptomyces > Streptomyces acidicola. The sequence goes on along the minus strand of NZ_VMNX01000067.1, from coordinate 967 downwards.
GCGCCGTTGGTGACACCGGGCGCGACGATGACGTTGTCGGTGTTGTACAGCTTGTTGGCGTTCACGCCGCACTTGGTGGCGAACGCGCCCTTCGAAGCCTTCCCCGACTTGCGCTGTGCGCTCACATTGGGGCGGACCTTGGTGATGTCCACGTAGTCGGCGGCGGCGGGGCCGCCGACGGCCGGCTGTCCGGCATTGCCGTTGCCGCCACCCTGGTTGCCGCCCTGGTTGTTGCCACCCTGATTGTTGTTGCCGCCCTGGTTGTTGCCCTGACCGGCGTTGGTCTGGTTACCACCGGTGGACAGCAACTTGCAGGTGGCCAGAGCCTCAAGGCCCTGCGGCTTGGCCGCCGAGCGGCCGATGGCGATGACGATCCGGTCGATCGTGGCCGTCCGCTTGTCCTTCAGCGGACTCACGATCGCGTTCTGCGCGAAGTTGGCGTCCTGCTGAATCGCCCGCTGGGACGTGGCAAGACGCTGGTAGGCCTCGGATATCTGCTTGTCGAGGAGCGCCAGTTCCTTGTCCACCTGAGACCGCGCCTGGTCGGGAACCGCCTTCAACTGCTGGCCGACGTCGGGGCAGTCGATGGTGGAGGCCGCCGTCGCCGCCAACTGATTCTGGGCGGAACGCTGCGCCGTGTTGGTCTCACCGGCTGAGGCGTAGATGTTGGCCGCCACGATTCCACCGGCTCCCATGGCCAGTGCTGCCACCGCGCCCACCGCTCGAACGGTGGTCTTCGATCTCTTTCGCGTGTTGCGTCTCATCAGGCCTCTCTGAAACTTCCTCTGAGCCGGCGATTACGTCCGGTGTGTGTGAAGCTCCCTTGGATACGGATCTGAGCGCCGATTGTTCAGCGAATTCTCAGATTCATGGTTTCCTCCATGCGCGAAACCGGCATTGATCCCCGAATCCGGCGTGAGGCGACAGAGTCGGACTATCAGGGCGTGAAGCGCCCACCCCCGGCATC
>NZ_VMNX01000066.1 GCF_009377235.1 Streptomyces acidicola | reverse complement strand
CCTCTCCCCCTCTCCCCCTATCTCTCGATCTCTCGCGGCGGTGATCCGGGTGTGCCCTACGGATCAGGCGACCGGCGCCGTCGTGCCGCGTACCACCAGCCGGGGCGGGAGGATGATCTCTCGGGGTTCCGTGCGGTCCTCGTCGAGGCGTTCCAGTGCGGCTGTGACCGCGTGGTGGGCCTGTTCCTCGGCGCTCTGGCTGACCGTTGTCAGGTTGAAGCAGCTGAGGCGGGAGAGCGCGTCGTCGTCGTATCCGGCGACGGACACCGCGCCGGGGACGGGGACTCCCGCCCGGCCGAGGGCGGTGAGGACGCCGATGGCGCACTGGTCGTTGAACGCGACGACGGCGGTGGGCAGTCGGGTGCCGCTCAGGAGCTGGCGGGTGGCCCGTTCGCCCGCCTCTTCCGTGTGGTCGCCGTGCAGGACGCGGATGTGGTCGTCCAGGCCGTGGCGGCGCATGGCCTCGCGGTAGCCGCGGCGCCGGTCGGTGGCGATGACGCCCTTGCCGCCGTCCACGTACGCGATCGACCGGTGGCCGAGCCCGGTCAGGTGGTCGACGATCTGGCCGACCCCGTCGTCGTCCGCCGTGCGTACGACGTCCAGCTCGGCGTCGGGGATGCGGCGGCCCACCGAGACGACCGGCGCCTTCTGGTGGAGGGCCACGAGCGTGGCGGCCGGGGCGACCGGGCCGAGCAGGATCAGCGCCTCGCTGCGGAAGGCGAGGAGGGTCTCCACGGCGGTGGCCTCGTCGCGCGTACGGGTCTGGGTGCTCAGGACGAGGTCGTAGCCGACCTGCTCGGCGGCCGTGTGGAGGTGCTCGACCAGCTCGGCGTGGAACGGGCTGTGGATGTCGACCATCACGCCGAGCAGACGGCTCCGCCGGCGGGCCAGCATGCTGGCGTTGCGGTCGGGCTGGTACCCGAGTTCCGCGGCCGCCTTCAGCACCCGCTGCCGAGTGCGCTCGCTGGGGCCGGGCACGCCGCGCAGCACCAGGGAGACGGATGCGGTGGACAGGCCCACGCGGGCGGCGACGTCTTCCAGGCGGGGGCGGGCTGCTTTCTCGGACACGGGTCCTACCGCTCCCTCCTGCGGGACTCCTGCTGCCGGGTTCTTCTTGCGCGGCACCGTGACACGCTCGTGAAACCGGGTTGATGGTAGCAGTACTTAAAACGCTTTAACTCGGCCTTTTCGTCAGCTGCTCAGGGGGCAGCTGCGCGGCGGCGTTGTAGGCGCCGCGGAACTTGAAAGCGCCGATGCGCTGGAAGTTCTCGCACTTGATGAACACCTCCGCGCCGAGCATGGAGTTGAGAGTCCGGGAGGTCAGCACGGGGGTGCGGTGGGCGATGCCGTTGAGGCGGGCGGCGGCATCGTGGACGTCGTCGAAGGTCACGGGCAAGGCAGTGGCCATGGGGTGTCCTTGAGCAGGCCCGGGAGGGAGGGCGAGTCGGGCGGCAGGGTGAGGGCGGTCCTGTTGCTGGTCACCAGCCGGTGATGCGCTCCCAGTGGGCCTGGATGGCGGGCGCGGGGTCCGTGGGCCGGGTGCTGTCGATGACGTGATAGCCGCGGTGCTGGGCGGCGGTGGCGCACGCGTGGTTGGGCAGGATGCGCAGCCGGGTGCCGACGGGCAGGTTGGGCAGGTCGGCGCCGTCGCGGCAGGTGAGGGTGCCGTGCTCCTGGCTCGCGGCGCTCATGACCAGGTTCGGGATCGGGTTTCCGGCCAGGTCGAGGACGAGGCCGTAGCCCTGGTCCTGGGCCTGGCCGGCGGTGCCGCGGTCCCGGGACATGGCCATCCAGCCGCCGTCGGTGACGATCCAGCCGTACTCGGGGCGGTGGCCGATGACGGTCACGACCACCGACAGGGCGAGGTCCTCCATGCGGCAGACGCCCAGACCGGCCATGACGAGGTCGAAGAAGACGTAGTTGCCGGCGCGCAGTTCGGTGACGCCGGTGAGGTCCTCGGCCGCGTGCGCGGTCGGTGTGGAGCCGACGCTGACCGTGCTGACGGGCAGACCGGCGGCGCGCAGCCGCTCCGCTGCCGCGACCGCGGAGTCGCGTTCGTTCTTGGCTGCCAGCCGCTGGTCTTCCGGGGTGTAGGCGAAGTAGGACTCGCCCGCGTGGGTCAGAACGCCGTCGAGGCATCCGGCCTCGTGCAGGATGCGGCCGATGTCGACGAGTCCGGGGGCATCGGCCTTGAGGCCGCCGCGGTGGCCGTCGCAGTCGATCTCGATCTGCGCCGGGACGGCGAGACCGGCTTCACGGGAGGCGTCGGCGACGAAGGCGGCCTGTTCGCGGCTGTCCAGCAGGACACGCAGGGTGACGCCGCGGCGCAGGAGAGCGATGACGCGGGGAAGCTTGTGCGCGTCGATGCCGACGGCGTACGTGATGTCGGTGTAGCCGCCGTCGGCGAACGCCTCGGCCTCGGCGAGGGTGGAGACGGTGACCGGACACGGGGTGCCGCCGTGCATCAGGGCGGCGATGTCGGGGCTCTTGGCCGTCTTCACGTGCGGCCGCAGGGTGACCCCGAGCCGGTCGGCTCGCGTCGCCAGTCGTTCGATGTTGCGCAGGGCCTTGTGCACGTCGACGACGGCGAACGGGGTGTCGGGGTCGGCCAGCGTCGTCGCGGAGGCCGGGGGCGGGGTGGTGTTCACAGGGTTATGTCCATCTTCTTGAGGAGGGCCAGGCCCAGGCAGAGGTCCTGCAGACCGATCCCGGAGCTGTCGAAGACCGTGATGTCGTCGTTGCCGCCCCGCCCCGGGGCGCGCCCGGTGAGGACGGCGCCGAGCGCGGTGAGCACCGTGCCCTGTGGGGCGTGCTGGCTCTCGCCCATGCGCCGGGCCTGCTCGGGAAGATCGCAGAAGACGCGGGCGCGGGCGAACAGTTCGGGCGGGAGTTCCCGCTTGCCGGGGGCGTCGGCGCCCATGCAGGAGATGTGGGTGCCGGGGCGGACCCAGTCGGCCTCGAACAGGGGCGGAGTGCCGGCCTGGGCGGTGGTGGCGGTGACGATGACGTCGGCCCGTACGCAGGCTTCCTCGGCGCTGCTGGTCTGCGCGCCGTGGCCTTCTGCGGTCAGCTGTGCGGCCAGCCGGCCGGCGCGGTCCTTGTCCCGTCCCACGACCAGCACCGTGCTGATGGGTCGTACGCGGCTGACGGCCCGGACCTCGTAGGCGGCCTGGTGCCCGGTGCCGAAAACGGCCAGGGTCGCGGCGTCGGTGCGGGCGAGAAGGTCCACGGCCAGGGCGTCGGCGGCGGCGGTCCGGTAGGCGTTGGCGGTGCCGACCTCCAGGACGGCAGCGATCCTGCCGATGGTCTGGTCGAACAGCAGCAGGGTGGAGTGGTGCCGCGGCAGCCCCTGCGCGGGATTGTCCGGCCAGAAGGTACCGATCTTCACCCCCGCATGGGTCGCCGAGGCGGACGGCTTGAGGCTGAACCGATTACGCGGGTCGGATCCATGCACGACAAGGCTGGGCAGGACGGCAGCGTCCACGGTGGCGGCGAACGCGGCGCGGGCCGCGTCGAACGCGAGGACCTCATCCACCAGCGCGGCGGTCTGCTGCTCAGTGACGTACAGCAGGCCGGACGGTCCCGGCAGCCGGTCCGCGCTCGGCACAGGGTGGCGGTCAGTCGAGGGCTGCAACTGCGTGCACCTCCACCGCGGACCCGTAGTGCAGCTCCCTGGCGCCGGCGACGGCCCGCGCGGGCCTGCTCGCACCGAGCCACTCCTTGTGCACCTGGTCGAAGGCCGGCCAGTCACTGATCTCGGTCACGTGGACGGTGACCGAGATCAGCCTCTCGCGGCTGGTGCCGGCCGTGGCCAGGCATGCATCGAGGTTGCTGAGCGCTTGGCACGCCTGGGCCTCGAACGGCTCGCCGGCCAGGGGGGAGCCGTCGGGTGTCACGGGGAGTCGGCCGGAGATGTAGGCCACGCCGCGGTGGGTGGCGATGTGCGAGTAGTGGCCTGCCGGCGGTGCCAGCTGCGGGCTGTCGAACGTGTCGATCGAGGGGGTGCCGCCCGAGTGGGGGCGGTCACTCCCCGTGGTGATCTCGCTGGTGGTCATCGTCTCACTTCGTGTAGGAGTAAACGCTGGCTCGGGAGATGCCGAGGAGGTCGGCGATGGTCTGGGCGGCGTTGCGGGTGTCGAAGTAGCCGTCCTCGTACAGGCGTCGCACAAGGTCCTTCTTCGCTTCCCGGGGCAGCGCCCGCGGGGTCGTGGAGCGCTCGGCGGCCGCTGTCTCGATGACTTCGCGCAGTTCCCGGCGGCTCCGGTCGCTCAGCCTCTCGAGCTGGACGTCCCGGTTCTCGGGATCGGTCGCGACCAGATTCGACAGCGTCAGCGTGATGGGCGAGAGCGTCGAGATGTCCAGGTTCAGGCAGAGGGCGGCGATGTACTGCCCGGCGGCGTTCTTGATCCCGATCGAGGTGCTCTTCGCGGGGCGTCCGTCGGGGAACTGGTTGGCGTAGTTCTGGATGACGCCGGGGTAGTGCGGGTCCCGGATACGGGCGAGCCCCAGTTCCGTCGCGGACTCTCCCACCTGGCGTCCCGACAGGTTGTTCTCGATGAACCGGATGGCGTGGTCCGGATCGCGCAGGTCGTGCAGCACGACCTCGCAGATGCCGGGGAACATGCGGCCCAGCGCCTGGGCGATCTTCTCGGCCTCGGCCAGGAGGTGCTCGTCCTCCGGCGCCCCGGACATCGCCGGCCCGGGGAGCCGCCCGTCCCGTAGCTGCGTGCCGTCCTGGCCGCTCGCGTGGCGGTTGTCTTCCGAGGTCATAGCCCGGCCCTCCGTAGTGGTGTCACTGCCGCTCATCTCCTGATCCCGCTTCCGCCCGGTGATCTGTGCCGTCACTCACGCGCCGCAGGAGTTCGCTCTCGCCAGGCCTGCGGCCGTGCGCAGGGACCGGCATCCAATGTTCTCGGATTTTTCGTCTAACGCTATACAGACAATCTATCTATCTCTAGAGTTCCCGTCCAGCGCCAGGGCTGACCGGTGTCGGCCGACCGGGGCGGAGGCAGACCGGTGCCGGCCGACCGGGGCGGAGGCAGACCGGTGCCGGCCGACCAGGGCGGAGGCAGACCGATACCGGCCGACCGGGGCGGAGGCAGACCGATACCGCTTCGCTCGCGGAGACGTCCGTGCTGCCGCCCCCGGTCTGCATGCAGCACGGAAGCAAGCCCGGCCCCTTCAGGACCGGCAGTCCCCACCGCCCGGCAACCGATCCCAACGGCGACCGGCTTCCCGCTCCTGCGCCTCGGTGCAGACGGGCGTCGTCATCGGCGACTCCAGGGGTGCCGTCCCGTTGGCGCGTGCGCCACGGCAACCCCTCCTGCTCGTCGCAGGCGTCGGGGTGCGCGTCACGCTCGTCGTCCACGAGCACAAGCGGCTCGGCCGCGGCATCGAACTGGCGACCCTGGCCGAGGAACTGAAGGCGAGCGACGTCGGCCTGGAGTTCCTCACCGGTGAGCTCCAGGGCTCGCACGACCCCTCCGGAGTCGTGTTCACCGTGCCGGCCGCCTTGTCCGGTATGGAACGCGAGTACATCCGCGACCGCACCCTGGAAGGCCACGAGTCCGCCCGCAAGCGCGGCAGGACCATCGGCGGCGCGGGCGTCACCGACGACGACATGCTGTCCATGGCCCTCCACCTGCGCGAGCAGGAGATGAGCCTGCGCGACATCGCCCAGCGCCTCGTCATCACCGCGGGCAAGAAGAAGGGACAGCACCCCTCGCCCGCGACCGTCATGCGGATGCTGCGCGAACACGACGAACAGACAACCGCAGCAGCTACGTAGAGGCGCGGGGTACGGACGGCCGTCAGAATTTTCGGCAGCCGCGCCGGTCCTCTGCTCTGTGCCTGCTCGGCCCTCGGTCGGGCGCGCGTCGATTGGCAGTTTTGGGCCACGGGTCAGCGGCACGTGACCCGGGAACTCGGACTTCGTGGAGTGGCCGGGTGGCCCAGATCTGCCAATTGATTGGTTCCTCTTCGCTGAACCACGCGTCGCCCATTGCCTGCCAAGGCTCGGTGCCCGGCCTCGGACGGCCGGGCACCGAGTTGGCGTACGCGTCTGGCGTACGCCTTGCCCGGGCCTGGCGCGATGAAGGGCCCGGGGCGTGCAGGGGGCTGGTCAGGCTTTCGTCGGCAGCTGAGCAGGGAGGCCGGCTTCCTGGCCCTGCTGGGGTTGAGGCAGTGGTGTGCGGGTGTGCAGGACCGTGTTGACGTGGGCGGTGTCGAGGGCGTTTTCCCAGCGGGCGACGACGAGGGTGGCCACGCTGTTGCCGGCGAGGTTGGTCAGGGCGCGGCACTCGGACATGAACTTGTCGATGCCGAAGATGAGCATGATGCCGGCGGCCGGGACGGTGCCGACGGTGGTGAGTGTGGCGGCGAGGGCGATGAAGCCGGCGCCGGTGACGCCGCCGGAACCCTTTGAGGTCAGGATCATGACGGCGAGCAGGCCGAGTTGCTGGCCGATGCTCAGGGGTGTGTCGGTGGCCTGGGCGATGTAGACGGCGGCCAGGGAGAGATAGATGGAGCTGCCGTCAAGGTTGAAGGAGTAGCCGGTGGGGACGGTCAGTCCGACGATGTCGCGACGGATGCCGAGTCCTTCGAGCTTCATCATCAGCCGGGGCAGGGCGCTTTCGGAGGAGGAGGTGCCCAGGACGAGGACGAACTCCTCCCGCAGGTACCGCAGCAGCCGGAAGATGTTGACCTTGAGGGCCGCGGTGACGGCGCCGAGGATGACGATCACGAAGAACGCCGACGTGCCGTAGAAGAGCCCGATCAGCTGACCGAGGCTGGTGAGGGTGGAGATGCCGTACTTGCCGATGGTGAAGGCCATGGCGCCGAACGCACCGACGGGGGCAGCCAGCATGACGTAGTGCAGGATCTTGAAGACGACGGCGGTGAGGCGGTGGACGCCGTCGACGAGAGGCTCGCCGAGTGGCCCGACCGCCTTCAGCGCGATGCCGAAGAGCACGGAGAAGAAGATGACCTGGAGGACGTTGCCCTCCGCGAAGGCACCGACGGCGCTGGTGGGCACGAGGTCGGTCAGGAAGTGCCACCAGTCCTGGTTCTCCCCGTCCTTCACGTACTGTCCGGCGTCGCCCGCGAGGTGGAGGTCTCCGGGCTGTGCGTGCACACCGGCACCGGGCTGGAAGACGTTGACGGCGATCAGGCCCACGAGCAGGGCGGCGAGCGTGCCCGCCTGGAAGTAGAGCAGGGATTTCAGCCCCACGCGGCCGACGCGGCCGAGGCTGTCGACGCTGCCGATGCCTCCCACGATGGTCAGGAACACGATCGGGGTGATGAGCATTTTGATGGCGGCGACGAAGGTCGTGCCGACCGGTTCCATCGCGGTGCCGATCGAGGGCCACAGCCAGCCGGTGAGAATGCCGGTGACGATGGCGGTCAGGACCCAGAAGTAGAGCTGCCTGTACCAGGGCCGCTTGGCGGTTTCGGCCTGGGCGGGGGCGGCTGGGGAAGCGGGTGCCGGGGACGCGGGTGCTGCCATGGCGTTTCTCCTCGTTGAGGAACGGGGCGCAACCGGGACGCGGAACGGTCCTCGGAGAGGGGAGGACCGGTGGGGGAGCGCGGCTCGGGAAAGAGGGGAAAGAGGGGAAAGAGGGGAAGGCGCGGGAGTGCCTGGGGTGAGCTGTGGGCGGCGTCGTCCACGTCGCCCACAGAGGGGAGAAGGCTCAGACGCAGGGAGAGGGCTCAGGCTCAGAGGAGCTCGATCAGCTTGTCGGTGAACTCGGCGGTTGTGGCGGTGCCGCCCAGGTCGCGGGTGCGGATGTCGGTCTTGGCCAGAACGGAGCCGATCGCTTCGGTGATGTCCTTGGCGGCGGCGGGGTGGCCGAGGTGGTCGAGCATCATGGCCGCCGACCAGATCGCGCCCAGCGGGTTGGCGATGCCCTGTCCGGCGATGTCGGGGGCGGAGCCGTGGACCGGCTCGAACATGGAGGGGAACTCGCGCTCCGGGTTGAGGTTGGCGGCCGGGGCGATGCCGATGGACCCGGCGACCGCGGCCGCGAGGTCGCTGAGGATGTCGCCGAAGAGGTTGGAGGCGACGACCACGTCGAATCGGGCCGGTTCGAGGACGAACTTGGCCGCGAGTGCGTCGATGTGCTCCTGGTCCCACTCGACCTGCGGGAACGAGGTGCCGCGCTCGGCGACGAGCTGGTCCCAGAAGGGCATGGTGTGCACGATGCCGTTCGACTTCGTCGCGGAAGTCAGTCGGCCGCCACGCTCCGAGGCGAGCTTGAAGGCGTAGTCCAGCACGCGCGTCACACCGGCCCTCGTGAACACGGCCTCCTGTACGGCGATCTCGTCCGGGAAGCCGCTGTTGAGCCGGCCGCCGACCTCGCTGTACTCGCCCTCCACGTTCTCCCGCACGACGACGAAGTCGACCTCGCCCGGCCGCGCGCCGTGCACCGGGCTGTCGATGCCTTCGAAGACACGGATGGGCCGGAGGTTGACGTACTGGCGGAAGCTGCGCCGGATCGGGATGAGCAGGCCCCACAGCGAGACATGGTCGGGGACTCCCGGGTATCCCACCGCGCCCAGCAGGATCGCGTCCTTGTCGCGGAGCTGGTCGATGCCGTCGGCGGGCATCATCGCTCCCTCGCGCAGATACCGCTCGCACGACCAGTCGTCGTACGACGTGTAGGACAGGGTGAAGCCGTGGCGGCGGCCCAGGACATCGAGGACCTGCTGTGCGGGGGGCAGCACCTCGGCGCCGATGCCGTCACCGGGGATGAGAGCGATGCGGTGGTTCGTCGTCATGCCGTCGATTGCAGCAAGGCGCCTGGTGAGGCGTCCAAGACGCAATCCGGATCTGCCTTATAACCGCTGCCTATCTGTATAACCGCTGCCTGTCTGTCAGTGGCCGGCGCCCACGGCCGTTGCCCAGAACGCCGCGGCGGCCGGGGACAGGACGCCACGGCGGCTGACGAGCGAGATCTGCAGCGCGGTCGTGGGTTCGATGTCCAGGACGCCGGCCCCCGTCTGCCGGGCGATCTCCCGCCAGGACTCCGTCACCACCGCAAGCCCGACCCCGGCCAGCACCAGAGGCAGCAGAGCAACGCGGTGCTCGGTCTCGGCTGCCACGGTGAAGTCGATGCCCTGTTCGCGCAGGGAGTCGACGTATGCCCGCATCCCGGTCCCGGGCTGCCCCACGATCAGCCGCTGACCCGCCAGCTCCTCACACCGCACGGCCTGCCGACCGGTGAACGATCCGGGCGGAACCACCAGCACGAATCGCTGCTCGCCCAGCACATGCGAGCGGACCTCCTTGTCCGGCACGGCGCCGGTGGAAGCCAGCAGGCCCAGCTCCACGGCTCCGGTCCGCACCGCGTCGATGACGTCGCGTGCGGTGAAGGCCGCCTTGACCGACACCGCCACGCCGGGATACCGCTCGGCGAAGGACCGGATCAGCGTCGTCAGGGGCTCAACCGCCTGGGACGGCATCGCCGCGACATCCAGCCGTCCCTCGCGCAGTTCGTGCACCGCGGCCACGCTCGCCCGGGCGGTCTCCAGACTTCGCACGGCCTCACGGGCCGGGTCGATCAACGCCCGGCCCGCCTCCGTCAGCACCGCACGACGCCCGATCCGGTGGAACAGCTCCGTGCCCAGATCACGCTCCAGCGCCCGCACGGCCTGCGACAGGGACGGCTGCGACACGTACAGCGCCGAGGCGGCCCGGGTGAACCCGCCCTTGTCGACGACCGCCAGAAAGTATTCCAACTGCCGGATGTCCACGCTCCTCCTCACCCTCCACAGCAGGCGACTACCTGGGCCGCCACCACGCGTGCGCAGCCTCGGGGTTCTATCGGGGTTCTAAACGACGCAGAATTCGTTGCCCTCGGGGTCCTGCAGAACGACGGCGTAGTGCTCCATGTCCGGCTCATCCATGATCCGCAGCACGGTGGCACCGGCCTCGGTGAGCCGTTCCACCTTGGCGGTGACCCGCTGAGCGCGGACCGCCAACGGGACCTCACGCCCTCCGCCCACTTTCAAGTCGAGGTGTACCCGGTTCTTGGTGACCTTCGGCTCGGGGACCTGCTGGAACCACACCCGCGGCCCCTGTCCGGCAGGATCGATGATCGACTCCGGCGCCTCCCCGGCACCGGCGGGCAACTCCTCCTCGGGCACCCCCATGGCCGCCCAATACTCCCGCCACGTGGAGTGCCCGCCCGGCGGAGGCTCTGGAACGTACCCCAGAGCCTCGGCCCAGAAGCTCGCCAGCCTCTGCGGGTCAGCACAGTCGATGCCCAGCTGCAGCGTCATCTCCATACCCGGAGGATGCCAGGCAGGTCTGACAACAGCGGCCACGCCGCGGAGCTGAGCACACTCAGGCACGTTCTGGCGGGAGCGTCTTCAGGGTGCGTATGAGGGAGTGGAGGGGGGCCGGGGTCGTGGTGAGGATGGTGTCGGGTTCGTCGCTCTCGCGGAGGTGGACGGCTCCTGTGGGGGCGGCGGCGACGTAGAGGCAGTTGGCCGCTTCGGCGCTGTAGGTGGACTTCTGCCAGGCGAGTTCGTGCATCAGGGGCTCCTCAGAGGCTGCGGGCGATGTGCTGGATGAGGTCTCGGGACTTCTCCTCGGGGAGGGCTCGGGACTCCATGCGGTCCAGTACGGAGCGGTAGCGGTCCAACTGGGCCTCCGCGTCCAGGAATTCGCAACCGTGGTCGGTGTCCAGGATGACGGTGTCCAGCTGTGGAACCGGGCCTGCCGTCCAGGTGATGGGCTGGCCCGACGCCGGGAAGCCCGCTTCTCCGAAGGGGATTACCTGGATGGTGATGGTGGGCTGTTCGCTCATCTCCAGCAGATGGTGCAGTTGCGCCCGCGCGATGTCCGGACCGCCGAAGCCCATGCGCAGGGCCGCCTCGTGGACGATCGCCGAGTGCGGGGTCGGGGTTCCTTCGAAGAGGATCGCTTGGCGCTTCGCTCGGTACGAGACGCGGTGCTCGATCTCGTACGACCGCAGCGGCGGTACGGCCTCGCGCATGGTGGCGCGGGCGTGCTCCGTCGTCTGGAGGAGGCCGGGCATGTGGACGGTGACAGCCACCCGGAGTGCGGTGGCGTGGTGCTCCAGTTCGGCCAGGTCCAGCAAGCCGGTCGGGAGTGTGTCGCGGTACTCCTCCCACCAGCCGCGTTTGCGGCCACCCGTCATGGCGGCGAGGGCGTCGACGTACGCCTCGTCCAGGCAGCAGTAGTTGCGGGCCAGTGTGCGTACGCGGTCGGCGCTCACGGCGTACCGTCCGGCCTCGATGTTGCTGATCCGGGCTTGAGGCCCGCCGAGAAGTGCGGCTGCTGCGGTTGACGTGAGCCCCGCGCGTTCGCGGAGTTTCCGCAGCTCGGCGCCGAGGCGCTGCTGGCGCAGGGTCACGGTCGGGCTGGGCGGCATGGTGTGTGCTTCCTTCCGTGATGCGAGCCGGAGGCGTCACTCACATGAGTGGGAGTTGGTAGATATTCACCGTTCCATTGGAAGACCTTACAAATTTGCCGCTACGTTGTGTTGCGCAAGCTGCTCAACAGCCTTTGCCCGTAAGCCGGAAGCGCACCACCCCAGGCACTGCCACCGTTCGGCGCCCGCCGTTGAGTGATCCAAGTCCCCTTCCTCCCCAGAGGTGTTCATGGTCACCGTATCTCCGTCCGACTGTGCGTTGCCCGAAATCTCCTCGTCCGAGAACTGGTGCTACGTCCTCCGCCTGCCCAACGACCTCCACTCGGCCCGCGTCGCCCGCATGACCGTACGCGCCGCACTCACGAGCCACGGCTTGAAGGAACTCCTCGACGTCACCGAGCTGTTGACGTCGGAGCTGGTCACCAACGCGTACCGGCACGCCAAGGGCCCGGCGTCCCTGCGCCTCCGCGCGCTCGGAGAGGGGCGGCTCAGGGTGTTCGTGTGGGACACCGATCCGTACATCCCGCCACCCTTCGACGAACCCCCGGCCAAGGGTGCGCCGCCACCCGCCGCCCCGCCCCCGGTCGACGCCACTCACGGGCGTGGGCTGCTGCTCGTACGGCAGTGTGCGGACGCGTGGGGCGGGTGGCCGCTCGGAGGTGACCGGTTCGGGCGGAGCGCGGGGAAGCTGATGTGGTTCGAGGTGGGTGGGGCGGGAGCCCGGTGTCAACGCGAGGTCGCGTGATGCCCGCCCTCGGCGAAGGCCGAGCGGTGAGCCCGGCGCTGTTGTCCGCTGTCGCCGCTACCGTGGTGGGCAAGGAGCACAGACCGAAGGAGCCTCGCGTGACCACTCAGCCTGATCACGGGCAGGAGCTGATCCCCCGGCCGGAGCGAACCCCCGACGCCGTCCGTGTCGCCCTCGCGCGCATCGCTCCCCATCGGCTGGGCGAGATGGAACGGCACAAGGAGCAAGTGCTCGCAGCCGCTATCGCAGACGGCAAGATCGGTCACCTCCAGCACTGGCTCACGTACTGGCATGCACAGGTCGAGATCGAACGCCGCCCCGACTTGTCCGCTCGCCACCGCACCGCGCTTGCCGCGGTGAACGGCACAGGCAGTAAGGGTGACCCCGTATTCCGGTCCGGCATGAACGAACTGACCGCCGTCGAAGCGGAGGCCCAGCGGGCGGTGACCGTGTGACGTGGCAGTGGGAGTACGACCCGGACGAACTGCACGTCGCAGGGGGCGCTCCTCCGGCATTCCTCGCCGAGGTCGAGAAGAAGGGCCGACGAACTGGTTCGGGCTGACGAAGCCTTCTACCTCGACGGCACCACCTACCAGGGAGAAGGCCCGAAAGGAGGCTTCGCCCATGTGCCCGGCGGCCTGTCCGACTACCTGATCGTCCCCCGGCACGAACGGCTGTACATCATGCAGGTCACCTTCCTGTGACTGGCGCACCCCTGTCCCCGAGTGGACACTGCAAGTTCAAATGACGACGGGTAGCGGGATGATTACTTTCCTGTAGCTAGCCGGGTTGTGTTTAGGCTAAATGAATTCCGGCTAAGGACCACGCGCGCCGGTCAGGAGGTCCAGCCCATGTCCATCCCCAAACCCGCCGCTGTCTTCGACCGTACCCATGAGTGGGACGAGCTCACCCGTTTCTGTACGGACCGGGCGCCGGGCCTGCGCATCGGCGTCGTTCGGGGGCGGAGGCGGCACGGCAAGTCCTTTCTACTGGAGCACCTGTGCCGGGCTGTCGACGGCGTCTACACCCTCGCCCTCCAGCAGAGCCGGGCCATGGCCCTCGACCGGTTCTCCGACAGTCTGGCCCAAGCGATCGGCTTCCGGATCGGGCGGTTCACCTCATGGGTCGAGGCCCTTGACACAGCCGCCGACGTGCTCACCAGCCGCAGCGACCGCACCGCACCCCCACTCCTCGTCCTCGACGAGTTCCCGTACCTGGTCACGCACTCCCCGGAACTGCCCTCCGTCCTGCAGGCGCTCTACGACCAACGTGGCCCGTCCTCAGGGAAGCCGGCCCTGCGGATCATCCTCTGCGGTTCCGCGATCTCGACCATGTCGACCCTGCTCGCCGGTGACCAGGCGCTGCGCGGGAGGGCCGTGATCGACATGCGGATCGGGCCCTTCGGGTTCCGGGACGCGGCGGAGTACTGGAGGGTCAGCGACCCGGAGACGGCGTTCCTCGTGGACGCCGTGCTCGGGGGAGCGGCGGGGTACCGGGATGTGGTGGGGGATCCGCCGGAGCCTGGAGTCGAGGGGTTCTATGCGTGGCTCGCGCGCAGCGTGTTCAACCCGTCCCACATCCTGTTCACCGAACCCGAGTACCTGCTGGCCGAGGATCCGCGCATCAGTGATCGCGCCACGTACCACGCCATCTGGGAGGCGGTGTCGTCCGGCGCCGCGACGCCCACGCAGATCGGTGGGCTTGTCGGCATGGACGCGAAGTCGCTGACGTACCACCTCAACATCATGAAGGCGGCGGCCTTCATCCGGTACGAACAGGATCTGCTGCTCCAGCGCAAGCCCCTGATCACCGTGGCCGACCCCATCGTCCGCGTCCATGACCTGATCGTGCGTCCGAACCTCGTCGACTTCGAGATGAGGGAGGGGCGGGCCGCATGGGAGCGGTCGAGGGAGACCTTCTCCTCCAAGGTCCTCGGCCCGCATTTCGAGGATCTGGCGCGCCAGTGGACACTCCGGTACGGGCGCGAGCAGGGTCTGGACGACATCGGACAGGTCGGCACAACGACCGTGGCCTGCCGCGAGCACAGGGGACACGAGGTCGATGTCGTCGCCCTCGGCCGCACGTCCCGTGCGCGGGACAAGAGCGCCCGTATCACCCTCCTCGGCGAGGCCAAGGCGACCAACAAGCCGCGAACAGCAGCCGACCTGAGGCGCCTTGAGCACATCCGGGATCTGCTGTGTGCGCAGGGGTGGGACGCGGACGAGGCTGTTCTCACGCTCTACGTGCGAAACGAGCCCGCGCCCGAGTTGAGGGAGGCGGCGCAGGGCGGGCGTGGGCTCGTGGTGGGGATGCGGGACTTGTACGGGACCGGGAGCATGTCCTGAGCATGCTCCGACGGCAGCGAACGCAGATCAGAGCGAACACAGATCAGGAAGTTGACGTCATGACCGACAACCTCACCGTGACAGTCCTGGGCACCGGCATCATGGGCGCCCCGATGGCCCGTAACCTCGCCCGCGCCGGACTCGGCGTGCGTGCGTGGAACCGTAGTCGCGACAAGGCCGAGCCGCTGGCCGCCGAGGGCGTGTACGTCGCGGACACGCCGGCCGAGGCGGTGCAGGGCGCCGATGTCGTCCTGACCATGCTGTACGACGGTCCGGCCGCGCTGGATGTGATGGAGCAGGCGGCCGAGGCCCTGCGGCCGGGTGCCGTCTGGGTGCAGTCCACGACTGCGGGCATTGAGGCCATCGGCGAGCTGGCCGGGTTCGCCCGCGAGCACCGGCTGGTCTTCTACGACGCGCCGGTCCTCGGGACCAAGCAGCCCGCGGAGGCCGGACAGCTGACCGTGCTCGCGGCGGG
Organism: Streptomyces acidicola; assembly: GCF_009377235.1. Taxonomy (GTDB): domain Bacteria; phylum Actinomycetota; class Actinomycetes; order Streptomycetales; family Streptomycetaceae; genus Streptomyces; species Streptomyces acidicola. The sequence goes on along the minus strand of NZ_VMNX01000066.1, from coordinate 26,422 downwards.
GCCCGTCGAGGGCCGGGAGGTGGTGTCGCCGGTCTTCGATGCGGTCGGCGCCCGTACGGTGTGGACCGGCGAGGACGGCGCGGCCGGCAGCGCCACCCGGCTGAAGCTGGTGGCCAACAGCTGGGTGCTCGCGGCCACCAGCGCGACCGGTGAGGTCCTGGCCCTGGCGCAGGCCCTCGGTGTGGACCCGCAGGGCTTCTTCGACGCCATCGCCGGTGGCCCGCTGGACATGGGGTATCTGCGGGCCAAGGCCGCGCTGATCCTGGGGGGTCAGCTTTCACCCGCATCCTTCGCCGTGACCACCGCCGCCAAGGACGCCCGGCTGATCGTCGCCGCGGGGGAGCAGAGCGGCGTACGCCTCGACGTGGCCGCCGCGAGCGCCGAACGCCTGGCGCGGGCCGCCGAGCAGGGGCACGGGGAGGAGGACATGGCCGCCGCGTATTTCGCGAGCTTCGACGAGAAGCCGTGAGACGACGCCGCCCGAAGCATTACGGGCGGATCGACACGAGCATGGTGTTGTCGTCGGAACCGCTGGGGCCGAGGCCGGGCCGCTGTGGTCGGAGCCGCTGGGGCCGAGGCCGGGCCGCTGTGGTCGGAGCCGCTGGGGCCGAGGCCGGGCCGCTGTGGTCGGAGCCGCTGGGGCCGGGGGCGAGGGCGGATCAATACCGCGTTGGTGAGGCTCTCGGCATCGAGGGAAGTACCGGTCCTGCGGGGCGCACGAGGAGGAAGCCCGTCCTTGGCGACCACCGGCGTCGGCTTCCCCTTGGCGGTCCAGGGCCGGCACGACCATTGACCGGCGCCTTGTTAATGTGCGAGGAATGACGGCTGATCAACGTGAAGAACCGGGCGTGGAGCCTGCGTTAGGTGCGCCGCCCGAGCCCTGGTGGGCGGGCCTCGGCGGCCTCGTCGGGGGTGTTCTCCTGATTGTCTCGGGGCTTTGTCTCCTTCTGTGGGGCTTCCTGGGCCGGTCGGGCTCGAGCGTCCCCTTGATCTATCAGGCCGCGAAGATCGTCGCGGTCGGCCTGGTGGTGATCGGTACCACCCTGGTGGCGCGCCGACGAGCCTCCTCGCGGCGTCCCGAGGCGGAGACAGAGCCTGCTTCGCCGTCGTAACAGGTCCCGTCCCTGGCGGGACATGACTTCCTGGGGCAGCGGACCGCCACGTGCGACGCTCACCCGCTCACCTTGTGTCGGCGCCGCCCAGCCTGTGTCAACCGCCGGATAGCTCAAGGGAGATGACGAGATGTCGGTAGGCCGAACGAGGCCCTGATCATCCGTGGGAAGGATGTAAGGCGCATGGCTCGCCCATGACAATTACCCCTGGCATGCCCGCAACCAGGGAAGGGAACGGCCTTGCGCATCACTCGCATGACCCGGCTCATCGGAACCGTCTTGGGCACCACGCTCCTGCTGACCAGCGCGTTACCGGCGGCCTCCGCCACTGCCTCCGCCTCCGCCGGCACCAGAACCGCCCCGTCCACGGACGAGTCGCTGGACCGCGCCGCCCTGCGCAGCACGCTGCGTGCCGTGCACGAGGCGGGCATGTACGGCGTCTACTCGTCCGTCCGCGAGGACCGTGACCGGTGGACCGGCGCGGCCGGACTCGCCGACGTGGACACGGGGCGTCCGGTCACCTCCGACATGCGGCACCGTGTGGGCAGCATCAGCAAGACGTTCACCGCCGTGGCCCTGCTCCAGCAGGTGGAGCGCGGCAAGATCCGGCTCGACGCGCCGATCGGCGAGTACGTCCCGGACCTGGTCCCGGGGCAGCTGGGCCAGGACGTCACCGTACGGATGCTCCTCAACCACACCAGCGGGATCGGCGACTACATCCTCGGCGCCTTCCCCTCCCTCGCCCAGAACTCCACGGCGAGCCTCGACGAGAATCGCTTCCGCTCCATCGCGCCCGGCGAACTGGTGCGCCTCGGCCTGGAGGCGCCCTCCACGGGACGGCCCGGCGAGCGGTGGTCGTACTCCAACACCAACTACGTGATCGCCGGGCTGATCCTGGAGAAGGTCACAGGCCAGGACGCCGGGAGGTACATCACCCGCAACGTCATCGACCGCGCCGGGCTGCGCGACACCACGTACCCGCGCACCCCGTACATCAAGGGCCCGCACGCCAGGATGTACGAGTCGTTCTACGGCCTGATCGACCCGCCCCGCGACTACAGCGTCTACGACCAGTCCTGGGCGAGCACGGCCGGCGCGATCGTGTCGACCACCGACGACCTGAACCGTTTCTACCGCACCCTGCTGGGCGGCGGGCTGATCGGCCGGGCGGCCCTCGGCGAGATGCTGACCACGGTCCCCGCGGGCGGTATCGACTACGGACTGGGGATCTACGCCCTCGAACTGCCCGGTTGCGGCCGCTTCTGGGGCCATGACGGCGCGGTCTTCGGCGCCGGCACGATCGCGCTGTCCAGCCCCGATGGCGAGCGCCAACTCGCCCTGGGCTGGAACCTCATGAAGTACCAGCGCCTCAATGAGGACGGCACCGGGCTGGAGCCGAGCCCGATCGACGACGCCCTCAACGAGCACATCGGCCGTGCGCTCTGCCCGGCCACCGAGCCCGTGTCGGAGTCCGAGCCGGAGTCCGAGTCGGAGTCCCGGTCGGCGGACGGCGAAGCCCGTCGGCTGCTTCCTGAGGGGCTGCCCGGCGTGGATCTCTCTTCCGGGAACTGGGTCGCACGACGCTGAGCGGCAGCGGCAGCGGTAGCCGCAGGCGCGGAAGGAAGGGGGGTGGTCGGTGCGCGGTTCAGCGCCCGGCCGCCCCTTCGCGGACGTCCACGCCCGAGTGGAACAACTCGCCGGGGCGACGTATAACCGCGCCATGATCTATCACGTCGTACCGCTCGGTGACTGGAACGCCGACCCCGGCCGTCCGTACGCGCCCGCTTCCCTCGCGGAGGACGGGTTCGTCCACTGCTCGCCCGACGAGGCGACCACGCTGGCCGTCGTCAACGCCTTCTACCGGACAGCGCCGAGGCCGCTGCTGGCGCTGCTCCTCGACGAGGACCGGCTGGCCGCCACGGTGGAGTGGGAGGAGCCGGTGCCCGTCCCGCCGCCCGGGGTCTCCGGGGGCGTCCGGTTCCCCCATGTGTTCGGTCCCGTCAACCGCGACGCCGTTGAGCGGATCCTGGAGGTCCGGTGGGACGAGGAGGGGCGGGCGACGGGACTGAAGCAGCTGAACTGAGCGGCGTTCACCGGGGTGCGAGTGCGGCGAACGCATCGTCGAGGAGGCCGACCAGGTCCAGGCGGCCCTCGGAGGCCAGCCAGTGGTCGAGGGCGACGTACAGGCAGTCCAGGGCCGCGGCGGCCCGTACCGACTGGCCGAGTGTCGGGGCCTCGGCGGAGCCGGAGCGTTCCGCGAGGGCCTCGGCCAGGGCGGGGCGCCAGCGGTGCTGTTTCTCCAGGTGCCGGGCGCACAGGGCGGGTGTCTCCCGGACGAGCCGGGTCGTTGCGAGAGCGGCGGCCGGGTCCTGGTGGTAGCGCTCGATGACGGTGTCCAGGGCGTGCCGCAGTGCCGTCCACTCGTCCTCGTCGGCGGGACGGGCGCGCAGGGCGTCGGCGACCCGCCGGTCGTGACCGTCGAAGGCGCCGAGGACGGCGTCCTCCTTGGTGCCGAAGTAGCGCAGGAATGTGCTGCGCGAGACCCCGGCGGCTGCCGCCAGGTCGTCGAGCGTGACCTTGTCGAAGCCCTCGCGACAGAACAACTCGAAGGCCACCTGCGCCAGTTGGGCCCGCACGGCCGCCCGGGCGATGTCTCGTGTGTTCGTACGCTCTCTTCGTTCTCTTCCGGTCACCCTGCGATCGTAGCTTCCTCATCGATCCCTGATTGCACAGTCGATACTCGGTTACTAGTGTGACACTCAGTTTCATTTCTGGATCTGGATCTGGATCTGGCTCGCGCCTCCATCGTGTGCTGGTCCGGAACGTCGGCCGAATGGAGATGCGCCCCAGTGATCAGGACCCTCTCACTCATCGGCAGCGGCATGATCGGTGGCGCGCTGGCCCGGCTCGCCGTCGGCGCCGGCCTGGACGTCGTGCTGAGCAACTCCCGCGGCCCGGAGACCCTCGCCGACCTCGTCGCCGAACTCGGCGCGCACGCCCGTGCGGCCACGCCCGCCGAGGCCGCACGGGACGGTGACCTGGTCGTGGCCACCGTTCCCCTGCACGCCTACGACCAGTTGCCCGCCGCCGAACTCGCGGGCCGGACCGTGATCGACACGATGAACTACTACCCGGAGCGCGACGGCCGCGTCTCCGAGCTGGACGCGAGCGAGCTCACCTCCAGTGCCCTGGTCCAGCGGCACCTGGCCGGGGCCCGCGTGGTGAAGGCGTTCAACAACATCGACTTCCGCCGCCTGTTCACCTCCGCCCGGCCTGCCGGCGCCCCCGACCGCAGCGCCCTGCCCGTCGCGGGCGACGACCCGGCCGCCAAGGCGGACGCGGCCCGGCTCCTCGACCTCCTCGGCTACGACGCGGTGGACATCGGCACCCTCGCCGGCAGCTGGCGCAGCGAACCCGGCACACCCGTGTACGTCACGCCGTACATGGCGCGGCGGCCCGAGGGGATGGGTGAGGAGGAGGGACGGCGCTGGTTCTTCGAGACCCCGGGCGTCCCCGTACCCGCCGCGCGGGTCGAGGAACTGACCGCGACGGCCGTCCGAGGCCCGGCGGGCGGCTCCCGCGCGGCCCTCTCCGGCGACTGAGCCCGGCGACTGAGCCCGGCGGCTGGGTCCGGCGGCTGGGTCCGGCGGCTGGGTCCGACCCCCGACCACCCCGCCCCTTGCCACCCAGGTACTACGAGACCCTGGTACTACGAGAAAGAGGGACCCCACCCCCATGAGCGCAGCCGTGCACGGATCGACCGTCGACGTTCCGACCCCGAACGGAACCGCCGACGCCTACCTGGCCGTCCCCGACGGCGACGCCCCGCACCCCGCCGTCCTGATGTACATGGACGCCTTCGGTCTGCGCCCGCACCTGAAGAAGATGGCGGACCGTCTCGCCGCCGCCGGTTACACCGTCCTGGTGCCCAACGTCATGTACCGCCACGGCCGGGCGCCCCTGGTGGAGCTGCCCGAGTTCATCAACCCGGCCGAGCGTCCGGAGATCATCCAGAACATCCGCCCGTTCATGGTGACGCTCACCCCCGAGGCGGCCATGCGGGACGCCGCCGCCTACCTCGACTGGCTGGCCGCCTCACCGCTGACCACCGACGGCCCGGCGGGCGTCACGGGCTACTGCATGGGCGCTGGACTGGCCCTGCGGACTGCCGGTACCCACCCGGACCGGGTCGCCGCGGCGGCCGGGTTCCACGGGGCGTACCTCGCGACCGACGCACCGGACAGCCCCCACCTGCTTGTCGACCGGGTCACCGCCGAGCTCTACTTCGGCCACGCCGACCAGGACGCGACCAACCCCGCCGAGCAGATCGACCGGCTCGACAAGGCCCTCACCGCTGCGGGCGTCCGCCATCGCACCGAGGTCTACGCCGGCGCCCACCACGGCTTCACCCAGGCCGACACCGCCATGCACGACGCCGAGGCCACCGAACGCCACTGGACGGCCCTGCTGGACCTCCTGAACCGGGCCCTTTGACAAGGGACATCTGACAGGACATTCGACAACAGGACGTCGACAAGGGACAAGAGACAGTCGACAAGAGACAGTCGACAAGGGACAAGGGCCTGGTCAGTCGGCAGGCCCTTGTCCCTTGTCAGAGTCTTGTCAGTCAGTACCCCGGTCAGCAGCCCGTCAGCCGCCCAGGCAGATCACGAGCAGGCAGAGCTTCGGCGGTGACGTCGCCTCCGGTGCGGGGCTCGCCGGTGCGGTGCCCGAGTTCGAGCCAGAGCCGGAGTTCGAGTTCGACCCCGAGCCCGAGTTCGAGCCGGAGTCCGCGTTGTCGGAGGGAGTGGGCGTGGGCGTCTGCGCCTCCGTACCCGTACCGCTCTGGCTCTGGCTGCTCTGGCCGGAGTCCGATCCACCGGAGGACGGGGAGCTGGGCTTCGGCTTCGGGACCAGCGGGAGCGTCGTGCGAGGCGCGGTGACGGTGTTCGACTGGACCTTCTGCGGGGCGACGTAGGGCGGGGCGGCGGCGGACTGCTCGTGCGGGGCGTTGGTCGCCGGCGTCTGCGAAGGGGTGGGCGAGGAACGGCGCTTGTCGCTGCCCTGTGACTTCGGGTCGGTGCGCTCCGCCGTCGGTTCCTCCGCGCCGATGTCCGTGCGCGGGAGTTCCGGCGCGGTGGCCGCCTGTGCCCGGTCGCCCGAGTTCCGCTCCATCGTCGAGAGGGTCAGGCCGCCTCCGATGAGGGCGACGGTGGTCGCGACCACGGCGCGGCGCTTGTTCTTCTTCCAGGCGGCCCGCTCGCGCCGCCGCGCCGCCCGCCCCTGCGGTGCGAGAGGTCCGCCTTCGCCGGCGCCCTCGAAGTCGTCGGACGGGTCGTTCACCGGGGCCCCGTCCAGGCCCGCCCCGAGCGCTGCCCCGCCGTGCGGACGGGCGTCGCGCGGACGGCCGTCGTGCCACGTGTCCGATTCCGTGCGCTCCCACGACGGCACCGCGGTCGCCGCGTCGTCCGCCGACGCCGCGGCGGGCAGGGCGGACACGGTACGACCGCCGCCGGTGACCGGAGCGATGTCCGGGGCGTAGGCACCGCACCCGGGGCACACCAGGGCGCTATTGAGATGTCGACGACACGAGGAGCAGTAGTCCATCTGTGGTCTTGTCTTCCCGGGTTGACAGGCCCGTCGACCCAGCCGGGCTGTGGCCTGGTCACGGTCGCACGTGGTAACGAGCGGCCCACCACACTAACGAGGCATTCGAAAGTGTGTGTGCAGGCTGTGTGACACTCCTGCACGGATTCTCCCGCCCGTCGCGCGACTTTCGGCCATGTGCCGTTCGTCGGATGGTGGATGAACGGGACTTCCAGGATTTTTTGCCGGTGGGTGCGCTCCCGTCCACCCCTGCTTTTTCGCCTCACCAGGCAACCCCGTCCCTCTTTTCGCCCCTCTCACAGATCGCTCACAGATTCGGCGCGAGGGCGCGCGAGGTGCGTGTGCCCTGCCTGGGTCGGCTGTGGGCTGTCCAGTCCGATGCCACTGACCATGGCACTCGCAGACGAGGAACCGATGACCAAACAGGAACACCGCAGTCGCTTACGGCGTACGGCGTTCGCCACCGGAGCCGCACTCACCGTCGTCGTCGCCGGCGCCGGGGCCGCTCCCGGAGCCGGGGCGGACCCGGCGGGCGCACCCGGGGAGCCCCGGCTCAAGCTGATAGCCGCGTCGAACTCCGTGACGCTCGACCGGTACGAGTGGAACGACGGGGTCTACCTGGACCTCGGCACGTATCTCACGGTCGACGACGCCCCGTTCGAGTTCAGGGTGACCCGGGAGTCGTACAAGGACCCCGTCGTCGCCCAGCAGATCCTCCGCGACGGCGCGAACACGAAGACGCGGGAGCTGCCCGAGGGGATGGTGACCGACTTCTCCGGTCTGTCCGGCTTCCTCGACGTGTCGATCGAGAACGCGGCCGGTGAGGTGGTGGTGAAGACCGACGGCACCTACTGCCCGAACAACGCCGCCGGCCGGATCCGTCCGGACGCCCCGGCGACCGCGCACTACCCGGAGAGCTGCTCCACCAACCCGTGGACGCTGGGCTCGGTGTGGGGCGTCCAGCAGGGCTGGGCGTCGAACACCAGCACGGTCGACTACGACAAGCCGGTGGACCTGCCGGCGGGCGAGTACACGGCCAAGGTGTCCGTGGCCGAGAAGTACCGCGAACTGTTCGGCATCCCCGACGACCGGCCGACCATCAAGGTGACGGTGCGGGAGAACGAGGATGGTGGCGTGGGCCGGGCCTCCTCCTCCCGGTCCTCCGCCCAACACGGCGGCGGCCACGGAGCCGGCCACGGAGCCGCTCAGGGCGCCCCCTCCGCCAAGTCCGCCGGCAGCGCCGCCCACCACTACGGTCCCCGCGGCGCCGACGCCCCCACCCCGGGTGCCCTGTCGCACGCGTTGGAGGACCGCGGCACGGCGACCCACCTGGGTGACGGGCGCGGCCACACCGACGGCTCGCGCATCGCGCCCGCGCTCAGGCCCAACGCCAAGCGGCCCACCGGCCGGGCCGGCGTCCCGGCGGACGTGCCCAAGCCGGACCTGCGTTCCCTGCCGGCCTGGGACATCGCCATCACCGACGGTGAGGACGGCGACGTACCGGGCAAGGACTACCTCGCCTTCAGCGCCAACGTCTGGAACGCGGGCCCCGCGCCCCTCGTCGTGGACGGCTTCCGCAGCCCCGGCAAGGACCTGATGGACTCGTACCAGTACTTCTACGACGCCGACGGCAAGCAGGTCGGGTACACGCCCAGCGGCACCATGGAGTGGGACCCGCGATCCGGCCACGAGCACTGGCACTTCACGGACTTCGCCAGCTACCGGCTGCTGAGCGAGGATCAGACGAAGGAGGTGCGCAGCGGCAAGGAGGCGTTCTGCCTGGCCAACACCGACGCCATCGACTACACGGTGGAGAACGCCAACTGGCACCCGTACAACACCGACCTGTCGACCGCCTGCGGTCAGGAGAACTCGATCTCGGTGCGCGAGGTCCTGGACGTCGGCTCCGGTGACACGTACACCCAGTACCGTCCCGGTCAGTCCTTCGACATCACCGACCTGCCGAACGGCACCTACTACATCCAGGTGATAGCCAACCCGGAGAAGCGGCTCCAGGAGACCAACCTGGACAACAACGTCGCGCTCCGCAAGGTCGTTCTGGGCGGTGAGCCGGGCGCCCGGACCGTGCAGGTCCCGCCGCACGACCTGATCGACGCCCCGTAGCCAACCGTCGTGCAGCAGAAACCCCCAGGTCGGCGACCTGGGGGTTTCGCCTTGAACGGGCGCGGGAGCGGGCGCGGTCACGGCGCGCGGAGGGCGTCCGCCGGTGGTGTGCGCAGTGCCTGCCGGGTGGGCAGGTCGATGGTGAGGAAGGCCGTCACGACGACCGTGACCGCGATGGCCGGCAGGAGCCAGGCGGGGCCCTGGGGCCAGGGGCGGCCGAGGAAGCCCTGGCCGAGCAGCGCGAGCGGGACGGCGGACAGCAGCAGGCCCGTGGTGAGCGCGGCGGCGGCGATCACCGCGGCCTCCCGCCGCATCATGACCCGGATCTGACGGGGTGTCGTGCCGACCAGGCGCAGGGCGGCGATCTCGGCCCGGCGCTGGGCGGTGGCGGCGACGAGCTTGTTGGCGATGCTGAGCAGCAGATAGCCGAGCAGGACGACGATGACGGCCAGGTTGATCCACACCTCGGGCGGGGTGTCGGTGCCGCCCGTACCGGAGTCGGAGGCGGTGTCGGAGTCGGAGGCGGTGTCCTCCAGGAGCAGGCCGGGCCTGGCGGCGGTCAGTTCGGTGAGGGCGCGCTCGGCGGCGGCCGTGCCGTCGGTGCGGACGAGGACGCTCTGGTCGAGGTCCGTCGTGGTGTGCCCCTTGGCCAGGTCGTGGGAGAGGACCACCGGGCCGAAGCCGAGGCCGCGGTCGTACACGGCGACGACCCGGGCGTCGACCTGCGCGCCGTCGCCGAGGACCAGCCGTACCCGTTGTCCCGTCTCCGCCCCGCGAGAGCGGGCGACCTCGCTGCTCACGGCGACCGTGGCACCGGTGAGACGGGCCGGATCGCCGTCCCGCACCCCGAGGTCGAGGACGTCCGCCGCGGCCGGGGTCAGGATCATCGCGGAGCTCTCCTCGGTCTCCGTCTCGCCGAACAGCTGGTACGGCCACACCACGGTGGTCGTGCCGACGGGCGCCGCGGCCCGTACGCCCGGCACGTCCCGTACGGCGGACAGCGTGCCCGACGGCAGTCCGCCCAGGCCCGGGGCGCTCACCTGGTGCTGGGCGAGGGTGCCGGTGCGGGTGTCGTCCGCGGTGGCGGCCAGCACGGTGGTCTGCGTGAGCGTGTACGTCAGCACGAACACGACCGCCATGGCCAGCGGGCTGACGACACCGGAGATGCGCAGGGCGTAGGCGCGGACGTTGGCCAGCGCCAGCCAGGTGGGGGCCGGAGTGTCGGGCCGCAGGCGTCGTACGGCTGCTTCGCCCGCGCCCTTGACCAGGGCCGGGCCCGCCAGGGCCAGGCCGATCGCGGCGACGATGCCCGCGATGGAGGTGGTGGAGGCGCCGAGGACGGTGCGGCTCAGCAGTGGCGCGGCCGACAGGGCGGTCGCGGCGACGATCAGCAGCAGACCGGTGCGGGTCCGGATCCGCGACGGCTCGCGGGGCTCGCTGCGCGACTCGGCGACCGCCTCGGTGGCCGGCATCCGGGAGGTGCGCCAGGCAGCGGACCGGGCCGAGACCTGCACGGCCGCCGCCATGAGGAGGAGCGTGGCGAGCGCGGGCAACGGGCTGACGGTCAGGGGGAGTTCGGCGGGGAGGATGCCGCGGTCCGCGAGTTGGCCCCGGAACTGCCCGGCCAGCAGATAGCCCAGGGCCACACCCGGCACCACGGCCACGGCCGCGACGACCATCGACTGGGCGGCGGCGAGCCGGCGGATCTGCTTCGGGGTCGCCCCGACGGCACGCATCAGCGCGAGATCCCGGCGCTGCCCGGCGACCGCCACACCCAGCGCGCCCGCCGTGACGAACCCGGTGATCAGCAGGACGATCCCGCCGAGCGAACCAGCGAGGAGGACGAGCAGCGAGCGGGACGAGCCGACGCCGGGTGCCACGGCCTCGCCGCGCTCCGCGCCCGTGAGGACCTTCAGCCCGGTGCCCTCGACCTGCTCACGGACCGCCGAGGCGACCCGGTCCTCGGTGCCGGGCTCGGTGCGCAGGCCGATCAGGTCGACGGTTCCGGCGCGCGATGCCGCGCCGTCGGTGCGGTCACGGCTTTCGGGGCGGTCACGGCCTTCGGGGCCTTCTGGGCCCGAGAGCCGTACGGCGGTCGCGTCCGCGAAGTACACGCCCGCGTCCGGTGCGTCGACCACCGCGGAGACGCGGTAGGCGGCGGCGGGACGGCCGCCCGCGACGACCTCGACGCGGTCGCCCGTGCCGATCCCGGCCGCGGCGGCCGTCGCGGCGTCCACGGCGACCTCGCGGGAACCGGACGGCTCGCGGCCGTCGACCCGGGGGCCGTCCAGCAGCTTCGTCGAGGACCAGCCGTGCCCGGCCGTCCGCGGATCATCGTTCGCCACCGGGACGACCCGGCCCCGCGCGTCGACGAGCGCGACGGGGAAGCCGATGTCGCCGACCGCGTCCGTGACGCCCGGCAGCCCGGCCAGCCGGTCCACGAGCCCGGCGGGGACCGGGGCGCGCTCGGGGAGCGCGATCGGCAGGTCCGCGTCCGGGTGGTACTCCTGGTCGGCCGCGACGACGACGTCCGCGCCGGCGAGCCGGCCGGGCGGCAGCTGGGAGCGCAGCCCGGACTCGGCGAGGACCCCGGTGGCGGTGATCATCAGTGCGCCGCCGAGGACCGCGCAGGCCACGGCGAGCAGTGCCGTGATCCGGTGCGCGGCCATGCGCAGGGCGAGATGCAGCATGGTCTAGCGCTCCCCCAACGCAACGAGACGGTCGGCCAGTTGGGGGGCGGTCGGGGCGTCGAGGGCCTCGACGACGCGGCCGTCGGCCATCACCAGCGCCCGGTGTGCCCGCGCCGCGGCGGCCGGGTCGTGGGTGACCATCACCACGGTCTGGCGCAGCTCGTCCACGAGGTCGCGCAGCAGGTCGAGGACCTGGTGGGCGCTGTGCAGATCCAGCGCGCCGGTCGGCTCGTCCGCGAACACGACGGCCGGCCTCGCCGCCAACGCCCGTACCACCGCTGCCCGTTGCTGTTGGCCGCCGGAGAGCTCCGCCGGGCGGTGGTCGAGCCGGCCGGTCAGCCCGACCCGCTCGACTAGCGTGCTCACCCAGTCCCGGTCCGGACGCCCGCCGGCCAGGCGCAGGGGCAGCGTGATGTTGTCCTCGATGGAGAGGGAGGGGATGAGGTTGTACGCCTGGAACACGAACCCGATGCGTTCCCGGCGCAGTTCGGTACGGCGGGTCTCGTTCAGGCCGGCGATCTCGTGGCCGTCGATGCGGATGCTGCCGGAGGTGGGGGAGTCGAGCCCGGCGGCGCAGTGCATCAGCGTGCTCTTGCCGGAGCCGGAGGGCCCCATCACGGCGAGGAACGTGCCGTGCTCCACGGTCAGCGACACGTCGTCGAGGGCGCGGACGTCCCCCGGGTACGTCTTGCTCAGGTTGGCCAGCGCGATGGCGGGCGCGGGGGCGTGGCCCGCCGCGGGTCCGAAGTGGCCGGGCCGGGTGGTGGCGTTGTTCATCGACGTCCCCGCAGACCGCGCACGGCGAGGGTGCCCGCGCAGAGGGCGGTGACGACACCGCAGGCCAGGTGCACCCAGAGGTCGGCACCGCCGATCGAGGCGACCGTGTTGGCGACCACGCTGATCACCAGGAGTATCCACAGCAGCGTCCGGGCGACGTCCCCGCGGGAGACGGCGGGCGACGCCGTGCCGGGAGTGCTGTCGGCGGCGGTGAGGCGGTAGGGGTCCGCGTCCGTGTGGGTGCCGGCCATGGGGGCTTCCTCTGCTCGGTTCGTTCCTCGTCGGCTGTCGTCACCGACGCTACGGATCGGGGCCCCTCCCGGCCGATCCCGCAGCCCGCCCGGTCCGAGGTACAGCAGGCTGTACCTTCCGGCTCCCGGACTGACGGCCAACTCGCCCGCTGCATAGGGTCGTTCGCGACCGAGGGAGGGTGAGGGCGTATGGCCATACAGGACACCGCGGCCGGCGAGCGGGGTGCGCGGCGGGAACCCGAGCAGGGTGGGGAACGGGACGTCGAGCAGGGCCCGGAGGGGGGTGCGGGCTTCAAGGACGTTGCCCTGCGGGCCATGAGTGACGCGGGCGGCGCGATCGGACAGCTCGCCTCCGGGATCGGTACGGCTGTGACCGCGTTGCTCGTGCTGGTCTGGCTGGCCGTCACCGCCGTGCTGAGCGTCGTCGGGGTGGGGCTGCTGATGGTGCCCGGCGTGCTGGGCGCGCTGCACGCCCTGGCCGGCCGGGAACGCGCCCGGCTCGCCCGTTACGGCCCCGAGGTCGTCGCCCCGGAGCCTCCGCCCACCCAGCTGCGGCTCGCTCTCGTCGACCCCACCACCCGGCGGGAGCTGCGCTGGCTGGTCCGGCACGCCACCCTGGGGCTGCTGCTCGGCGTGCTCGGTGCGCTGCTGCCGCTCGTCGCCGTGCGCGACACGGCCTTCCCGCTGATGTGGAAGCTCATGCCCGACGGCGCGACCGCCACGTCCATCGGCTTCGGCACCGCGGAATCCTGGCCGGAAGCCTTCGCCGTGACCCTGCTCGGTGTGGGCTGGATCGCCATCATCCTCGGCCTCTCGCCCGGTATGGCGCGGCTCCAGGCGCAGCCGGGACGGCTGCTCCTCGCGGCCGGCCCCGACACCGATCTCTCTCTGCGTATCGCGGAGTTGACCGCCACCCGCGCCGCCGCCCTGGACGCCCACGCCACCGAGCTGCGCCGTATCGAGCGTTCGCTGCACGACGGCACCCAGAACCGGCTCGTCACGGTCACCGTCCTGCTCGGGGCCGCCCGCCGCCAGGTGGCCCGCGACCCGGCCGGGGCGGACGAACTCCTCGAACGCGCCCAGTCCGCCGCCGAACAGGCGCTGGCCGAACTGCGCACCGTCTCGCGGAGCATCCTGCCCCCGGTCCTCGCCGACCGGGGACTGGCCGGCGCGCTGTCCGGGCTGGCCGCCGAGAGCGCGGTGCCCTGCCGTACCGATGTCGAGGCACCCGAGCGGTGCGCCGCCTCCGTGGAGGCGACCGCCTACTTCGTCGTCGCCGAGGCACTGACGAACATCGCCAAGCACAGCGGCGCCGGACAGGCCGCGGTGACGGTCCGTGCCCGCGGCAGCCGGCTGAACCTCCGTATCGAGGACGACGGCCGGGGCGGCGCGGACGAGGACGGCGGCTCCGGGCTCACGGGAATCCGCCGTCGCGTTGCCGCGCACGACGGTACGCTCCGCGTGACCAGCCCGCCCGGCGGCCCGACAACCCTTGAAGTGGATCTTCCCTGTGGATCGTGACCTGCGCATCGTGATAGCCGAGGACGACCCGTTGCTGCGCGAGGGGCTCGCCCTGCTGCTGCGGGCCGAGGGGCTCGATGTGGTGGCCACGGCGGGCGATGCCGACGGGATCCTGGACGCCATCGACGCGCACAAGCCGGACGTCGCCATCCTCGACGTACGGATGCCGCCCACGCACACCGACGAAGGCGTCCGCGCGGCCGTCGAGGCCCGGCGCCGCCGCCCCGACCTGGCCGTCCTCGTACTGTCCGCGTACGTCGAGCAGTCCTTCGCCACCGAACTGCTCACCGGCGGGGTGAACGGCCTCGGTTATCTGCTCAAGGAACGGGTCGGGCGGGTGGAGGAGTTCCTCGACGCACTGGACCGGGTGGCGTCCGGCGGCACCGCCATCGACCCCGAGGTCGTCGCCCAGCTCTTCACCCGCTCCCACCAGGACACCCGCCTGGAGCGGCTCAGCCCCCGCGAGCGGGACGTCCTCGCCCTGATGGCCGAGGGGCTGGGCAACAGCGCGATCGCGGAGCGGCTCGTCGTGACGGACGGCGCCGTGCACAAGCACATCCGCAGCATCTTCGCCAAGCTCGACCTGTCGCCCGCCGACCAGGTGGACCGGCGGGTGGCCGCCGTCCTGCAGTACCTGGAGGACGCGCGGCGCCGGGCGTGACGACCCCGGAGGTACAGCCTGCTGTACCTCCGCCTGGGGCGCGCACGGCAATGACCCCCGGACCTGGGGCTGATGTGCTTAACACGTCAAGCCAGCCCCCTCCGAAGGGACATCACGGTGAGCCCCCGAACACCCGTCAGCACCGAGACCGGACCGGCCGTTGAGGCCGCCAAGGCCGCCAAGGCCCGTGAGGAACGCGCCACCGGCCTGCGGGGCAGCATCCACCGCCGCCCCGTGACCTGGTTCTTCGTGCTGGCCTATGTGCTGAGCTGGGCCGCCTGGACACCGTACGTGCTGTCCCAGAACGGCCTGGGGGTCTGGGACTTCGCCTTCCCCGGAACCGGCGCCGCCCCCCAGCTCCTCGGCATCCTGCCCGGCGGCTACCTCGGCCCGATCGTGTCGGCCCTCCTGCTGACCGGGCTCACCGAGGGCCGCGCCGGACTGCGGGCCTGGCGCGGCCGGATGACCAAGTTCCGGGTCAACTGGCGCTGGTACGCCGTGGTTCTCCTCTCGGTGCCCGCGGCGCTGACCATCACCTCGGCCGTGGTGTCCGACAGCGGCCCCGCGATGCCGACCGCCATGGTGCTGGCCGCGTTCCTGCCCGGCCTGATCGGGCAGATGGTCACCACTGGTCTCGCCGAGGAGCCCGGCTGGCGCGAGTTCGCCATGCCCCGGTTGCAGGAGCGCTACGGCCCGCTGGCCGCCACTGCCATCGTCGGCCCGCTGTGGGGCGTCTGGCACCTGCCGCTGTTCCTGACCGAGTGGGGCGGCTACCCGGACGTGACCTGGGTCGACGTGCTGAAGTTCGTCATCACCGCGATCGCCTTCAGCTTTGTGATGACCTGGGTGTTCAACCGCTCCAGCGGGAGCATGCCGCTGGTCATGCTGCTGCACTGCGGAGTCAACAACTTCTTCTCCATCGCCGCGATGGACATGTTCCCGGGGATGACCCGCCAGGACGCGAGCAGCGCCTTCCTGCTCGGCTCCCTGGTGGGGGCCCTCATCGTGCTCGTCGCCACCCGGGGGCGGCTCGGGGCCGGGTCGGCGTCGGGCGACGGTGCGCTGCCGGGCAGGGCGGCCTGAGCAGGCGACCCGCTCGACGCACCGACGAGGGCAGTCGGCCACCGTGGCCGACCGCCCTCGTCGCATGTGCGTCGCATGTGCGGCGGACGTGCGGATGCATGAATGTGGCTGACGCTGCATCCGGAGGAACAGATTCAACGTCTACGAGGACATGACACGGACAAGGATGACCCGGTGAACGGCCACACGACACACCCGCCCCTGCGCCCGGTCCGCGGTACCGCCCGCGTCGCCGTCGTGGCCCTCGCCCTGGCGGCCGTCGCCTGGGCGGCCCGAGCCGTATGGCACACACGGCTCGCCGTGGCGGGCATGCCGGCGGCCGGGCCGATGGACCAGGGCGGCGGACAGCACCGCCCGCCGACCGCGCTGGAGGACGGGTACCACATCGTCAGTTCTCTGGGGGACGCCGTCACGGTGCTCTGCGCGGCCATGTTCCTGAACTGGCTGTGGCGCGTCCGGGACAACGCCCGCGCCTTCTCGGGGGAACGCCCGCGCTACATCTGGCCCTGGATGTACCTGGGCTGGATCGTGCCCATCATGAACCTGTGGGTGCCGCGCGGCCTCGTCGTGGACATCCACCGGGCGAGCGCCCCGGGCGAGCGGCTGCCGGGCGTCGTGAACTGGTGGTGGGGGCTGTGGCTGGCCGGGATGCTCGGCGGGGCGGGCCTGATCTACGCCGACGACACGGACGACGTCATCGGGCGCGCCTACACCGACGTAGGGCTGCTGCTGGCGGCCGACGCGGCCGTCATCGGCGCGGCCGTGGCCTGCGCGCTCGTCGTCCGCACCCTCACGAAGGTGCAGCAGGACCGCCTGGACCGGACGGCACGGGACGAGTCCGCGGGGGCCTCCGAGTCCGCGGACGTCGCGGCACGGGGATGAACCGGCGTGGGTGTGCCCTGTGACCCTGTGACCCTGTGGCGCGAGGCGAGGGCCGCAAGGCCACAGGGCCACGGGGCCACAGGGCACACCCAGGGCTAGTGCGTCGCGGGCCGGATGACGTTGAGGGTCATGGCCTTGGCGCTGCCGAGGTAGCGGGCGGGGTCGCAGAGTTCCTTGATCCGGTCAGGGCCGAGATGGTGGACGAGGTCGGAGTGTGCGAGCAGCTCGGCCTCCAGCGTGGTGCCCGTCTCGATGGCCGCACGGCAGGCGTCGTAGACGATCTCGTGGGCCTGGTTCCGTCCCAGGACGGGGGCGACGTCCATCATCACGGCCTCGGCGACGATGAGGCCGCCGGTGAGGTGGGTGTTCTGCCGCATCCTGTCGGCCTTGACCTCCAGGCCGGAGAGCATGAACTCGGCCTGGTGCAGTGAGCCGGCGATGAGCAGGAAGGCCTCCGGCACGGTGGCCCACTCCAGGTGCCAGGGGCCGGTGGCGCGTTCGAAGTCCTGCATCGTCGCGTCCAGCATGGTCGAGGACCTGTCCCGGAGCAGCTTGGCGGCCGCGAACATGAGCTCACTGGAGATGGGGTTGCGCTTCTGCGGCATCGTGGAGCTCGCGCCGCGGCCGGGTACGAAGGGCTCGGCCAGTTCTCCGAACTCGGAGGAGCACATCATCATCACGTCCCAGGCGATCTTGCCGAGGGAGCCGCCGACGGAGGCGAACAGGCCGACCAGTTCGACGAGTCCGTCGCGGGCCACGTGCCAGGTGATGGCGGGGTCGCGCAGGCCGAGCTCCTCGGCGAGCGCGGCCCGGGTGGCCAGTCCCTCCGGTCCTTCACCCAGGGAGGCGAGCGTGCCGGCGGCGCCCCCGAACTGGACCATCAGCGCGCGTCGGCGGGCCTGTTCGAGGCGTTCGGCATGGCGGTCGAGGGCCGAGAGCCAGACGGCGCAGCGGTAGCCGAAGGTGACGGGCAGGGCGTGCTGGAGGTGGGTGCGGCCGGCGGTGACGGTGTCCACGTGCTCCGCGGCCAGGGCCCGGAGCGTGTGGCGGACCTGGTCCAGCTGCGTCTGGAGCAGAGCGATGCCCTGCTTGCACTGGAGCATCACGGCGGTGTCCATGATGTCCTGGGTGGTGGCGCCCCAGTGGAGGTAGCGGCCGGCTTCGCCGCACTGGTCGGCGACCTGCTTGACGATGGGCAGCACCGGGTAGCCGACGATCTCGGTCTCCGCACGCAGCCGGTCCAGGTCCAGGCCCTCGAAACGGGCCTTGAGGGTGATGTCCCCGGCCGCCGCGGCGGGGATGACGCCGACCTTGGACTGGGCGCGGGCGAGTGCGGTCTCGGTGTCGATGATGCGCTGGATGTAGGCGGTGTCGCTGAACACCTCGCGCATGGCAGGGGTGCCGAACATGTCGCGGAAGAGCAGGGAGTCGAAGACGGTCGTGCTCATGGTGGGTCTCACTTCTGCGTGGGGGTGGCGGCGGTTACGGGGGTGGTGGTCCGGTCTTCGGTTACGGGGGCGGTGGTCCGGTCCTCGGTTACGGGAGTGGTGGTCCGGTCCTCGGCCGGGATGCCATCCGGGATGCCGTCCTGTTCCGACTGGGCGAGGAAGGCCTTGGGGTCGGCGAGAGCGCGGTTGACCTTGTCGGTGTCCATCTCCTTGGACCATTTGGCGATCACGAAGGTGGCGACGACGTTGCCGAAGGTGTTGCAGAAGGCCGTGGCCATGGACATCAGGCGGTAGACGCCGAAGAGGATGGCCACGCCTTCGACCGGGAGGTAGCCGGTGGCGGCGACGGTGGAGGCGAAGACGACGAAGGTGCCGCCGGAGACGGTGGCCGCTCCCTTCGAGGTGAGCAGCATGATGAGCAGCAGTCCCAACTGCTGGGGGATGCTCATGTCGATGCCGTAGGCATTGGCGACGAACATGGTGCAGATGGCCATGTAGAGCGAGGTGCCGTCGAGGTTGAAGGCATAGCCGGTCGGCACGACGAGACCGACGGTCTGCTGCGAACAGCCGATCCTGGTGAGCTTCTTGAGGAGGCCGGGCAGCGCGGACTCGGAGGACGCCGTGCCGAGGACCAGGACCATCTCGACGCGCACGTACTGCAGGATGCGCCAGATGTTGAAGCCGGCCAGCAGGCAGACCAGGCCGAGGACGGCGCCGATGAACAGGGCCACGACTGCCCAGTACTGAAGGACCAGTTCGGCCAGGGCCAGGAGCATGCTGCTGCCGTTCGCGCCGACGGAGTAGGCGATGGCGCCGAAGGCGCCGACCGGGGCGAGCTTCATGACGATGTTGACGAAGGCGAAGAACGCCTCGGAGATGACTTCCAGGCCCTTGTTGACCTGGACCTGCAGAGAGCGCTTCAGGCTCAGCAGGCCGATGCCGAACAGGACGGCCAGGACCACGACCTGAAGCAGTTGGCCGGAGGAGAACGCGCCGACGAAATTGTCGGGGACGATGCCCTTGAGGAAGGCGGTGAAGCCGTGCTCGCCCTCCTGGACCGGGGGCGCGTCGCCGGTGACCGCGGCGGTGGAGCCCACACCCTTGCCGACGTCCAGGACGTTCGCCGCGACCAGGCCGATGACGAGCGCGAGGGTCGAGACGATCTCGAAGTACACCAGCGCCAGGAAGCCGATGCGGCTCGCCTTCCTCAGGTCGCCCGCCGACGCGATGCCCATGACGACGGTGAAGAACACGAGCGGGGCGACGCCCGCTTTGACCAGGGCGAGGAAGAGATCCCCGACGATCTTCAGATCGACGGCGAAGCCGGGGAACAGGAACCCGACGGCGACGCCCAGCGCCATGGCGACGGCGATCTGGGCCCCGATCCCGCGGTACCAGCGACGGGCCGGCGTGGGTGCGGGATCGGTGGTGATCAGCTGCTCCGGTGACCTCATGCGAGCACATCCTTGTCTAGACATGAGCTGTGTCTAGACAAGGATGCTCGTGGAAACGCGGTTGTCAAGAGGTGTTCACGGGACTCGGGGCCGCGCATCCCGGCATCCGGGGCGGGGGCGGCGGGATCACCGACGGCGGTTTAGGCCGGGTATGCGGAGCTGTGCGGCGGCGCTGTATGGCGCTGAACGGTGCCGACGCCTTACGCGCGGCGGCGCCTTGCTCGTTGCTGGACACTCGATCGGTCAGCCGCGCTGGAGCGTCGTCTCGTAGACGAAGGTGCCCTGGGCGTGGGTGCTCACGCTGACCTCGAAAAGCCGCCCGTCGGCGTCGAAGTAGCGGCGTACGAATTCGATGCCGGGACTTCCCGGTGCGACCCCCAGATGGGCCGCTGCCTCCGCCGGCACACCCACCGCCTGCACCCGCTGCACCACACGGTCCACGGACCGGCCCACGTGCGACTCGACGAGGTCGGAGATCAAGCGCGGACTGTCATCCAGGGAAGCGGCGATGGCCTTCGCATCCGCGGGCTCCAGATAGACCCTGGCCCAGGACACCACCTGGCCGGAACGCTCCGGGTCCCTGCGCACGGACGTGACGCACACCGTGGGACTCCCTTCCGCGAGCCCCGTGACCTCGGCCAGCTCCTTGTCCACGACGATCGACTCGACGGACAGGATGCTCCGGACCGCGGACTTCCCGTACTGCGTGAGCTCCTGAAGGCTGCCGAGCCGCGTCGTGAAAGCCGGCACGGGCCGTGCCCGCTCCACCCGGGTGCCCATGCCCGGATGCCGGGAGATGAGGCCGCTCGATTCGAGCCGTTGCAGAGCACGGCGAAGCGTTTCCCGCGAGACCTTGTACGTGGCCGCCAGTTCCGGTTCGGTCGGGAGCATGGTCCCCACCGCCCAGTGGCCCGCCGACAGCTTGGCCATCAGGTCGTTCGCAATGACCACGTACCGTGGCTCACCCACGACAGGACCCCCAGCGGACTCTGCAACGCACGACTGAACGCACGACTGAACGCATGACTGTCAGAACCCTAGATCAACCGGCGAGCCCGCCGGCGTCGGCGGCGCACGATCGAGGGGCGGCCTCCACGCGACCGCCCCTGATCAACCGTCAGCCCGCCACACTCCTCTGGAGTACTAGGGGGCTTCGTGGAGCGTGATGGCGGACGCGGGGCACACCGCGGCCGCCTCCCGGACGTTCGAGTGCTGGTCCGGGGCGGGCTCGGGGGCGAGGAGGACGACGATGCCGTCGTCGTCCCGCTGGTCGAACACCTCCGGTGCGAGCAGTACGCACTGCCCGGCACCGCAGCACTTGGCCTCGTCGACGCTGACCTTCATGGTCCTCCCTGACAACTCACTCACTCATTCACCACCGCACGGGCACCGTACGCAGACCGCCCACGAGGAGGCCCTCGACACGCTGCAACTCCTCGACGGGCACGGCCAGTCGGAGGGTCGGCAGCCTGCGCAGCAGGGTTTCGAGGACGACCTGGAGCTCGGTGCGGGCCAGCGACTGGCCGAGACAGGCGTGCGGTCCGGCGCCGAAGGTCATGTGCGGGTTCGGGGCCCGGGTGAGGTCCATCTCCCCCGGGTCGGCGAAGACCTGCTCGTCGCGGTTGGCGGCGGACAGACTGCAGACGACGGTGGTGCCGCCCGGCAGCAGCTCACCGCCCACCTCCACGTCCTCCCCGAGGTAACGACGCACACCGAAGCCGAAGTTGGCGTCAAAACGCAGGACCTCGTCGACCGCGGTACGCACCAGGGAGGGGTCGGCCAGCAGCCGCTCCCAGCGGGTGCGGTCGGCCAGCAGCATGGAGACCATCTTGCCGATCATGTTCGCGGTGGTCTCGTGCCCGGCGACCAGCAGCCCCATGCCGGTGTTCAGCAGCAGGTCGTCGGACAGGCCCTCGCCGTCCTCCGTACTGTCCTTGATCAGGTTGCCGATCAGGTCGTCGCCGGGTTCGGCGCGCTTGGCCGCGATGAGCGCGGACATGTACTCCGCGAACTCGGTGTACGACTCCCGCGCCTCCTCGGTCGTGTAGCGGCTGATGTTCAGGAACGCGTCGGACCAGTGGGAGAAGCGGTCCCGGTCCTCGGCGGGCGCGCCCAGGAGGTCGCAGATCACGTAGACCGGCAGCGGGAAGCCCACCGTCGCCTTGAGGTCGCCGGGCTGTCCTTGGTCGACCAGGTTGTCGACGAGGGATTCCGCGATGGCCGTCATGCCGGGGCGCAGCGCGGTCACGCGCTTGGCGGTGAGGTACTTGCCGATGTGCCGCCGCCACCGCAGATGTGCCTCGCCCCGGTCGGCGATGGCCAGCGAGGCGTCGCCGTTTGCGACCGGGCCGCCCGCGCCTTCGGGGGCGATCCTGGCGGCTCCGTCCGCGGCGGTCGGGCGGACGAAGCGGGGGTCGGACAGGAGGGCCTTGATGTCGTCGTAGCGGGTGAGGTACGCCGCCTTGTCCCCGCTGGGGAGTTCGACGGTGGCCACCGGGCACTTGCGGCGTAACTCCTGCCATTCGGCCGGCGCCTCCAGTGGCCCGTCGGTGGGCAGGGGCAGACGCATGGCCTGGTCGTTGGGGCTCGGGCTCATCTGACATCTCCTTGTGGGGGATCGCTGTTCCGAGGGCGGGCGATGGAGGAGACCTCGCGGTCAGGCGACGGCGACGGGGGCGCCTAGGCCTGGACGTCTGTGGCGACGCCGGTGCCGTAGCGGGCGTGCCCGTCGGGGAGCGCTCATGGAATTGCACACTACACGCGCTGTGTATGATGCAACACTGGTGCATTCTGCACTCCTCCCGCATCCTGCAACTCCACGTAGGGTGAGGCCGTGCGGACCGGGCGGTGAAGGGGATGAAGGAGAAGGGCGTGGAGGCCAGGGAGGCGGGGGAGCACATCGAGCGGGAGCTGATGATCCTTATGCGGCACCGGGAACTGTCGGTGCCCCGAGGAGCCGGAGCCCGCGACGGCGGCGCCCTGGACCGCAGCGCCTACGTCCTGCTCAGCAGACTCGAAGTCCAGGGGCCCATGTCCATCCCCGACTTCGTCGAGGCGTTCGGGCTCGCCCCGTCCACCTTCACCCGCCAGACCGCGCCTCTCCTGCGCGACGGCCTCGTGGAACGGATGCTCGACCCGGACGGCGGGGTGGCCCGCAAGTTCCGCATCACCGAGGAGGGCGCGAAGCGCCTCTCCGCCCAACGCGAGGAAACCGTCACCAGACTGGCCGAGGTCCTGACGGACTGGCCCACCGAACGCCTGCGCCGCTTCGTCTCCGACCTGGAGCAGTTCAACACCGACATCGAACACCTCGCCGGCCGTCCTTGGCCGCGCTCGGCGCGCTGAGCGCGAGCGTCAGCGCGGGTGACTGATGAGGAGCGAGGACCGGTGAGGCGTCGCCGTGAAGCTTCGGCCACTGCCGAAACAAGCGGATCCTAGGCTGCCCACCATGAACACTGCATCACCCGGCACCCTGCCTGCGGAGGCAGCCGTCACCCACTTGGAGATCGAGCCCAGCATCCTGTACTTCGGGACGCCAGTGGTGCTCGTCTCGACAGAGAACCAGGACGGCTCGTTCAACCTTGCCCCGATATCCTCCGCGTGGGCCCTCGGGCAGACGGTTGTCATCGGACTGGGCCGCGAGGGACAGACCGCGTACAACCTTGGCAGCCGACCCGATCTGGTGATCAGTTTGCCGGCCCCCGCCCAGTGGTCGGCGGTGGAGCGGCTGGCTCCACTGACCGGCCGAAACCCCGTGCCGTCGACCAAGCCCAACGGCTGCCGCTTCGAGCCGGACAAGTTCGCCGCAGCCGGACTGACCGGCGAACCGTCCCACCTGGTCCGGCCGCCTCGCGTCGCCGAATGCCCGATCCAGCTGGAGGCCCGCGCCGAGAGGGTGCGGCAGGACGTCTCCGGCGGATTCGCCATCGTCGAGGCCGTGGTGCGCAAAGTCCACGCCGACTCGCGCATTGTCGTTCCCGGCACCGACCACATCGACCCCGCCGCGTGGAGCCCCCTCATCTACAACTTTCGCCACTACTTCGGCCTCGGCCCGGAACTCGGCCATTCCTACCGCACCCAGACACCCCGCAGCTCCGAAAGGCCCGCCGCAGAGCCTGCGCTCGACGGCACCGTGCCCAACTGAGTCCAGGCGGCCGGAGATCAGGCCCCGGAGCGCGGTGCTGCACCTCGATCGCGTTCGTCCTGGCCCAGTGCTTCGCAGGCGGCGGCGAGGATCTTCTCGGAGACGGGCGTGCCCTTGGTCGCGCGCGCGAGGACCAGTGCTCCGACCATGGTGCTCAGTCGGCTGAGGCCGTCGTCCTGGTCCGTGGAAAGGCGCTGTGCGAACTCGGTGACGCCCTCGCTGTACCTGTGCTGCGACGCGGGACCGCCCTGGCCCCGCGCGATATCGGTGGCGAGGGCGGCCACCGGGCAGCCACCGGCCACGTCGTCGCGGTGCTCGGTGGACAGGTAGGCGTCGATCACCGCCTCGGAAGGGGCGTCCGCGGCCGAGGGGCTCCCCGGGGTGCCGTCGGCCAGGGCCGCGAAGGCGTGGGCGGTGGCTTCGTCGAAGAGCGCCTCCTTGGAAGGGAACTGCTTGTAGAAGCCGCCGTGGGTCAGTCCGGCCGCTTTCATCAGCTCGGCGACGCTGACCTGGGCCCCCTGCTCCCGGAACAGCCGCGACGCGGTCTCGACCACACGTTGCCGGTTCTCTTCCGCCTGCGCCTGCGATACGCGGCTCATCGCCCGCCTCCCGGTTGGATGTCACTCGTCATCTATAGTAGGGTCAGATTTAGATTACGTACATAATCTAACTTCGCCATTGGGAGTGATCATGGACATCAAGGGTGCGACCGCCGTCGTGACCGGCGCCAACCGAGGACTGGGGCGTCACCTGGCCGAGCAGCTCGTGCAGCGCGGTGCGAAGGTGTTCGCCGCAGCGCGCCGACCGGAGACCGTGGACCTGGTCGGCGTCACGCCGCTCCGCCTCGACGTCACGGACGACGCCACGATCCAGGAGGCCGCCCGCGTCGCGTCCGACGCGACGCTGCTGATCAACAATGCCGGTATCTCCCTCGGCACCCCGCTGATCGCCGGCGACATGAAGGCGGTGCGCGCTGAGATGGACACCAACTACTACGGACCGCTCGCCCTGACGCGTGCGTTCGCCCCGGTCATCGAGGGCAACGGCGGCGGAGCCGTCCTCAACATCCTCTCCGTGATCGCCTGGTGGCATCCCGCCGAGGCCGGCTCCTATGCCGCGTCCAAGGCCGCCGCGTGGGCGATGAGCGACGCCGTCCGCGAGGAGTTGGCACCCCGCAGCATCACGGTCTCCGCGCTGCACGTCGGCTTCATGGACACCGACATGACCGCGAACAGGCCCACGGCAGACAAGGCGGACCCGGCCCACATCGCGGCCCAGGCCCTGGACGGGATCGAGGCGGGCAACCCCGAGATCCTCGCCGACGACGTCACCCGGCAGGTCAAGCAGGGCCTGTCGCAGGCGCACGCCTTGCGCTGAGCCCCGCCGGTGAGCCCCGCCGGTGAGCCCCGTCGGCGCGGCAGCCCGCGCACCCGACGGCTCGAAGGTCGTCGGGCGCGTGGGAAACCGTCCGCCGTGTCTGCCGCTCATCGTGGTGGAGGCAAGGCGTCGAGGGTGCTTCTGGGGATGACGTGGTCGAGGAGGTGCAGGGGGGCGGGGCGGACTTCGGTGAGGTCCGTGGCGTTCCAGTAGGCGAGGGCGCGGGGCAGGTCGACCAGGCCGTGGATCAGTGGTGGCGCGGTGCGGTTTCCGTGGGGTGGCGTCGGGCGGGCCGGGTCGGTCATGTGGGCGTGGAGCAGGGACTCCAGGCGGCATGAGGCGAGGGTGCCGGGGAGGTGGTGGCGGCCGGTGGCTGCCGGGCCCGTGCCGGATGCGAGTGCGAGGTTGCGGAGATCCTCCGGCACGTGCGTCTCGGTGGCGGCGAGCGCGAGCAGGCCGCCTCCGACGACGAGGACGTCCTGCTCGTTCTTCATACGGTCGAGGGCTCGTCCGGTGTCGAAGCAGTGCGGGAAGGAGTCGTCGACGACGATCGTGCCGGGCCGCAGCCGGTCGGGGTCCAGCAGCGTCGTCGGGCCGCTGACCGCGGTGACGACGACGTCCGCCTCGTACACCTCGGCGGGCAGCTCCCGGCCGGACTCGACGACCCGTATGTGCATCGTGGGGTGCTCGGCGGACAGCTCCGCGGCCAGTCGGCCGAGCCGCGGGCCGCTGCCGGGCAGGTCGCACAGGACCAGCCGGGCCGGCGAACGGGGACCGCGGGCCAGCAGCAGCCGCAGCGACGAGGTACCGATCGATCCGCAGCCGACGACGGCGAGGGTGAGTTCCGACAGCTCGCGGCCGGTCGCGTCGAGCGCGGCGTTCACGGTCTTGACCACGGAGACGGTGGTCGTCGCGTGCCCGGTGGTGAGCGCCGTCGTCGTCGCGGGGGTCTCCCGCAGGACGTCGTAGCCGTAGCCGGTCAGGGACGGGATCATGCCGGCGAGCGACACGCACCGGGCTCCGAGCGACGCGGCGAGCTCGACACCGCGGGCGGTCCGGGCGGCCAGGTCGCCGCCGCGGGCCAGTTCGTCGGCGAACACCGGGAGGGAGACGAAACCCGATCTGCCGAGAGGCGTGGTGACGGCCTCCAGCAGCCTGGCCCGGCCGTCCGGGAAGAGCAGGGCGCGCAACTGTTCCCGCCCCGGTGCCGCCTGCGGGGGCAGTCCGGCGAAGGCGGCCAGCTGG
The DNA here is from genome assembly GCF_009377235.1 of Streptomyces acidicola. GTDB lineage: Bacteria > Actinomycetota > Actinomycetes > Streptomycetales > Streptomycetaceae > Streptomyces > Streptomyces acidicola. Next base: position 46 of record NZ_VMNX01000066.1, on the reverse strand, counting down.
TGGGGGGTGGGCAGGTAGCCGACCAGGGCTGCGTCGAGGTGGGGGG
>NZ_VMNX01000065.1 GCF_009377235.1 Streptomyces acidicola | reverse complement strand
CGGATAGGGGCCACAGGCGCCGATCGGCAGCAACGGCTCGACCAACGCCCACTCGTCGTCGCTGAGTTCACGCCTCGCCACACGAGAGTTGTACCAGCAGGTGATCACGACTCCGTACAGGCCCTAGGCCTTGCGACGTGGGAGGCGGAAGCGAGGGCGCCTGCGGCTCTTCTTGCCCGAGGGCTTGCTCTGCTCGGGCGGGTGCACGGCGTGGCCCAGTCGTCGACCCAGCAGGACGTACCCCAGCAGTGCGCCCGTGGTGTTGAGGATGACGTCGTCGATGTCGAAGGCGCGCCCCGTGATCATTGCCCCCTGCACCAGTTCCACCAGAAGCATGACCATGGCGGTCAGTACCGGCACGCGCAGGATGCCCCGTGTCCCGGGCGCCAGCATGGGCAGCAGCACGCCGAACGGCACGCCGAGCAGGATGTTCCCGCCGATCTGCTTGACGGCGTCACGCAGCGCGGGCTGGTTCAGGTAGGCCTCCAGGGAGCGGCCGGGGTGCAGGTTGCTGTGGGTCAGCGCTTCCGAGGCCGGTGACGGCTGGAGCGTGAGCCGGGCCAGTACCGCCGCGAACGCGACCATGGCGGCGAAGGCCGTCACCATCGCCAGGAGACGCAAGGGGACGGAGAGCGGCCGCCGCCCGCGCGGGGCTGCCTTGGACCGACGGCGGGCTGTCGATGTGGGGGAACGTGACGTGGTACGGGCCATGCAACCCTCCCAGTTTCAACTTCCCTTGTACTGAAGGCGGTTACCCCCGAAGAGTGCGCCGATGCCGCTCACCCTGATGCCCTGGGCGGGCTCAGGCGTCGCCGTACGTCACCTTCACGTCCTCGAAGCCGAGCGAGCGGAGCAGTCCTTCGAGCATGCCGGTGGTGTTGGACTCGGCGCGGGCGGTGAGGCGGCTCTCCCTGGCCGCCTCGCCGATGTGCTGGGACGCGAGCTTCTGGACGGCCTGTTCGCTGTTGGGGTTGTCGGAGAAGAGGTCGCCGATCCGGTCGAGCAGCCCGCGCTGCTTGGAGACGGCGTAGGAGCGGTCGGGGTCGAGTGCGGGCTTGCCGAGCGCGGCGTGCGGCAGGTGGAGCGTGGCCGCGGTGCGGTCCTCGTTCACCGTGACGTCGTTCTCGCCCACCTTCCCCAGGTCGACGTAGGCGTCGACGGTGCCCGCGCCCACGTACAGGGTGCGGGTGCCGCGGATCGCGTCGGGCAGGTACTTGGCGTCCTTCTCCAGGTCCACCACCACCTGGAAGTTGCCCGTGGCGGCGTCGTAACGGCTGATGTCCTGGATGGACTTGAGGAGTGCGGGGCCGGACCGGTCGTGCGTCTCCTCGCCGAACACGTCCTTCAGCCCTCCGAGGACGAGCAGCGGAACCGCGGCGAGCACGACCACGACGAGCACCACGAGGACGGTCAGGAGCTTCGCCCAGCCGGGCATGTGACGGGCGCGCTTGATGGACGTCGTCATGTCGACGGTCCTCCTTCCTGTCTCCACAACTGCCCGCCAAATTCCTTGACAGAACGCCAAGTTGGCGGTTTGTCGACACCTGTTCGGGGCACGCACGGGTGCCCGGGCGCGGCCGCCGACAGCCTGACCCCGGTCGGTGGGCGGATACACCGGGGTGTGACTGGTACGGATGGACGCCCACCACGACCGCTGTTCGGCGTAGGCGGGGAACGCGTCCCGTCCCCCCGCCGCACGGGAACCTGCGGACCCGCATCCGTCCCGGCGTCAGGCGGTGCCCGAGGTGGCTTCCGGACGGGCCAGCGCCTCCTCCAGGGAGGCCGCTGGTGGCAGCAGGCGGGCGAGGCCGGTCACCCTGAGGACGCGCAGGGTCAGCTCGTGGGTGCACAGCAGGTGCAGCTGCCCGCCCCGGGCGAGGACCCTGCGCCGGGCCCGGTACAGCAGGCGCAGCCCCGAGCAGTCGAAGAACTCGACGGGCCGCAGGTCGATCACGATGTGCGGCTCTGGGCGGGCGGTCGCGGAGTCCAGGTACGGGATGATCTCCAGCGAGGCGAGGATGTCGATCTCGCCGTGGAACTCCAGCACGATGTGCCCGTACTCCTTGCGGACGCGCAGATGCCGGAGCGGCTGCGCGGAACCGTCGTGCACCGACATTGCCTCCATCCGGCTCCCTCATGGCAGGGCTCTCAAGTCACCGAGGGCCGGGGCGACGATGTCACGTGAACGTTGACGTGTCACCGGGGTCTCCGCGATGGCAAAACCGTTCCTTGCTCTGCAAGTTACCCTCGTTGGAGTGAATTTCAGCATGTTCGATTGACATATGTCTTCGATTTGAGGGGTGAGTCGTCCGGCAACTTGCGTGCCCGATCTACGACCGGGCGCGCGCCGGAGCCAGAAGAGGGCGTACGGGCGTTGGACGGCGACGAACGATTCGCCGGGAAGGCAGGCTTCGACTCGTCATTCGACCCGTCAACTGACCTCTCTCCACCTGTACTTCCCCATCCCGCCCAGCGCGCGGCCGCTGGCTGACTGATTCTCCGGAACGGGGTACCCGGCACCACACAGGCGCCGACGGACCGCCGTCCGCGCACAGGACACCGACGGAGGAACGATGGCACTGGTACAGGCAGGCGTCGTGGTACTGGACTGCGCCGAGCCCGAGAAACTCGCCGCCTTCTACAAGGAACTGCTCGACGCCGAGGAGACGGACACGTCCGCCAACCGGGTCGAGATCAAGGGTGCCGCCGACACCCGCATGGCGTTCCGCCGCGACGTGAACGCCACCCCGCCGAGCTGGCCGCGCCCGGAGCACTCCCTCCAGGTCCACCTGGACTTCCTCGTCGAGGACCTCGACGAGGCCGAACGCAAGGTCGTCGGCCTCGGCGGGCGCCCCGTGGACATCAAGGAGCCGGCGGGGCCGTTCGAGGAGCGCGGTTACGCCGACCCGGCCGGCCACTCCTTCACCCTGCGCCGCGTACGGCCCACGGCACCGAAACAGGGCTGAGGCCCGCGAGCCGGTCCGCCTCAGTCCCGGCTCTCCTCGGTCCCAGCCCTCCTCAACCTCGGCTCTCCTCAGACCCGGTCCTCCTTGTCGGACGACGGCCACACCCCCGTCCGGTGCGCGATGACCGTCGCACCCGCGCGGTCCAACGCGCTGCGGACCACCGCAAAGATGGCGCCCTGAACGGCCGCGGCCAGCAGCACCTCACCCCAGTCGCGGTCCTCGTCCAGCGCGTCGGGCGTGTCGTCCTCGTGCCGGATCGCCTTCCATGCCGTGCGGAACGCCATCCCGGCCAGGGCGCCACTCAGCCAGCCGAGCGCGAACCCGATGGGCTGGTAGGCGAGCGGGAGTTTCTTCTTCTTGGCCACCTGGATCTCTCCTTCGACCGCCTGGTGTGTCCGGATACGGGTACCCCTGGCGAGCGTGGTCAGCACCTCGGCGTGAACGAGGCCGACCGGGGCAGTCGGCCGGAGCGAACAGAACGAGGAACACACAAACCGAGGTCCGACGGAGAGTGCAGAGTGCGGAGAGTCGCCACGGGACCGCAAGGCGTACGCGGCCCGGCCCTGCAACCCCGCCCCGCGCCAGCGGCACGCTCGGGACGCCCGGGGGGCAGCAGAAAGCCCCGCCGCGACGGGGGAGCGCGGCGGGGCCTTAGGCACGGATGCCCGGCGGGAGTCGGTCCATGCCTCCCAAACCGAAGATTTTCTCGTGCTCTTTTCCTCAGCGTCTCAGATTGGCTTAGGGATCCCCAGTCTTGCTCAGGGATGTGAGCCAATCGCCTTCGTGCCCTGGTGCTGGATGGCGGGAGCCGTCAGCCCTCGTGACACGTCCCTCCGGACGCTGGTCGGCAAGGTCTCGCGATCTCACCGAGGAGGGTGCCCGACGTCGCCTGGGCGCCGGGCGTGCGCGTGACAGTCTGCCACGGGACCACTACGGACCGCTCATCCGGCTGATGAGCCTCCGGCTACCGGCTCCAGCACGAAGACGGGGATCACCCGATCGGTCTTCTTCTGGTAGTCCGCGTACGGCGGATACGCGGCGACGGCGCGCTCCCACCACAGGGCCTTCTCGTCCCCGGTGACCTCACGCGCCGCCATGTCCTGGCGTACGGGCCCGTCCTGGAGTTCCACGTGAGGATCGGAGACGACGTTGTGGTACCAGACCGGATGCTTGGGCGAGCCGCCCAGAGAGGCCACGACCGCGTACCGGCCCTCGTGCTCCACGCGCATCAGCGGGGTCTTGCGGATCTTGCCGGACTTCGCGCCGCGCGTGGTGAGGATGACGACGGGCATGCCCGTGTCCAGCAATGTCGTTCCCTCGGCTCCGCCCGTGCTCTCGTACAACTCGACCTGCTTGCGCACCCAGTCCGTCGGGCTGGGCACGTACTCGCCCTCAAGAGGCATGACTTCCGTCCCATCGTCGCTGCTTTGTTCTTCTCAGTAGTACCAACAGTCGCACCGGGAATCATTCATCCCGGTCCCGAGCCGAGTCTTACCTCCCGCGTAATCGCCATAACGCGAACGGCTCAGGCAAGGTGGTGACCGCCCCGGAGGGCTGGGGCCGACGGCTGGAAGAACCAGCAGAGAACCCGAAGAACCCGAAGAGCCGTAGGAACCCGAGAGAAACCGGAAGACCAGGAGGCCGTCCCATGTCCACCCGTGCCGTGGTCGAGGAGTTGCTGCGTCGGATGGGGGAGGGTGACCCCGAGCGGGTCGCCGAGCTGTACGCCGAGCGCGGCGACTGGCGCCTGAGCTGGCCCGAGAGCGAGCACGGCCGCGCGGAGACCCCGTGGATCCGCCATCGGTCGACGCGGGCCGACGCCGCCGCCCACTACCGCGAACTCGCCCAGAACCACGTTCCCGGCGAGGCGGGCACCGAGATCGAGCGGATCCTCGTCGACGGCGCCGACGCGGTCGTCCTCGGCGTGATCCGCCAGACGGCCAAGGGCACCGGGCGCCGTTACAGCGCCCCGTTCGCCCTGCACCTGACCGTCGAGGACGGACTGGTCGTACGGCATCACGTGTACGAGGACAGCCTCGCGGTGGCCCGGGCCTTCGCGCCGACCGTCACTTCCGAGGAGTCCCCGCTGTAGTCCCGGCCATCCCGAGGTCCGGAAGGCGGCGCAGGAGATCTTGACCGGCTGTATGTTACCGGTAACATCGGTGGGCTTCATGTGCCCGCTCCCCGATTCCGGCCAGGAGAAGCCCTGATGACACCCCCGCACCGCCTCCGTGTCCCCGCGCCCTCCGCACCCCCGCTCACCGGCCACCTGCCCTTCGCCGACGCGCCCGGAGTGCCCGGAGTGCCCGACCCGATCGAGGTGACCAGCCGCTGGCTCACCCGCGGTGGCCGCCCCTGGTTCCCCGTCTCCGGCGAGTTCCACTACTCCCGCTGTCCCGCCGGGGCGTGGGAGGAGGAGCTGCTGAAGATGAAGGCGGGAGGGGTGACGGCGGTCGCAAGTTACGTCATCTGGATCCACCACGAGGAGGTGGAGGGTCGTGTCCGCTTCGACGGGAATCTGGACCTGCGCCGCTTCGCCGAGCTGTGTGCCCGTCACGGACTGGACTTCGTCCCCCGCATCGGGCCCTGGGTCCACGCGGAGGTCCGGGGCGGTGGCCTGCCCGACTGGCTCCTCGCCCGCCCCTGCACGCCGCGCACCGACGATCCGGCCTACCTGGAGCCCGTACGGCACTGGTACGCGGCCGTCGCGGAGCAGCTGCGCGGCCTCGACCGCGCCCACGGCGGGCCCGTTGTGGCGATACAGATCGAGAACGAGCTCTACGACCAGCCCGGCCATCTGCTCACCCTGAAGCGCATGGCCCAGGAGCTCGGCCTGAGTGCCCCGCTGTGGACGTCGACCGCCTGGGGCGGAGTACAACTTCCGCCGGACGAGCTGTTCCCGCTGTACGGCGGCTACCCGGAGGCGTTCTGGACCGAGGCCGACGGCGGCTGGCCCGACACCTGCCGCAAGCACTTCTTCTTCACCCACCACCGCGACGACGAGGGCATCGGTGCCGACCTGCGCCCGACATCCGTGCGCGACACCGACCCGGCGGCCCTCGCGGAGCGCTTCCCTTGGGCCACCTGCGAGCTGGGCGGCGGCATGGCTGTCGCGTACCACCGCCGGCCGCGCGTCGACGCCGCCGACATCGGCGCGCTCGCCCTCACCAAGATCGGCTGCGGATCGGTGTGGCAGGGCTACTACATGTTCCACGGCGGCACCAACCCCGCCGGGGAGCTGACGACCCTGCAGGAGTCCCACGCCACCGGCTACCCCAACGACCTGCCCGTCCTCACGTACGACTTCCAGGCACCGCTCGGCGAGTACGGCCAGTACCGGCCCTCATACCACGAACTGCGCCTCCAGCACTTGCTGCTGGCGGACTTCGGCCATCGCATCGCGGTCATGGAGTCGGTCCTCCCAGAGCGGGTGCCGACGGGCCAGCACGACCGGGACACGTTGCGCTGGGCCGTGCGAGGCGACGGCCGCTCGGGCTTCCTGTTCGTCACCAACCACCAGCCGCACGAGCCGCTGCCGGATCATCCGGAGACCACCTTCGCCATCGAACTCCCTGGCTCCACTGCTCCGTTGACCCTGCCCAGTACGCCCGTCATCGTGCCCTCGGGCGCCTACTTCTGCTGGCCGCTGCGCCTCGACGTCGCCGGTCTGCGGCTCGACTGGGCCACCGCGCAGCCCGTGTGCACCGTCGACGACGAGGGCCGAACCGTCCTGGTGCTGGCCGCCACCGACGGCATCACCCCCGAACTAGCCCTGGAAACCGGCACGTTCACATCGGTCAGCACTCCCTCCGGCGACATCGCGCAGCTCGGTGACCGCACCCTGATCACCGGTCTGCGGCCCGGCACCGACGCCCTGGTCGAGGTGGACACCGTGGACGGCGGGCGCGTCGGCCTGCTGGTGCTCGACGCGGCCACGGCACGCACGCTCTACCGGGGCGTGGCATGGGGCGCCGAGCGGCTCGTGCTGTGCGCCGACGGGGTCGTCTTCGACGAGGCGGCCGACGAGGTACGGGTGCACGGCCCGTCCCCGGAGCTGTCGTTCGCCGTCCTGCCCGCGCCGGGCCGTGCTCCGGTGGTGGCCGGGGCGGACGTACAGGCCACGCAGGACGGGGTGTTCACCCGCTACACGGTGCCGGCCGGCCGCGGGTCCGACGTCACCGATGGACCCGACGTCACCGTCGCACGGGTCACGCGGCTCCGGCCCGCGGGACCGGCGCCCGAGCCCGTCACGGGAGTGATGGGCCGGGCGAGCGCGCCGACCGACAAGTACTTCGAGACGACCGCGGCCGAGTACCGCGTCGACGTACCGGAGGACCTTCCGGCGGAAACCCTGCTCCGCGTCCACTGGACGGGTGACGTGGCGCGCGCGTACGTGGGGGACACGCTGGTCGCCGACCAGTTCCACGCCGGGCGCGTCTGGGACCTCGGCCTCGACCGGCTGCCCGCCGGGGCCCCGCGTGCCGAAGGGCTGCGGCTGAGGGTGCTGCCCCGGCACGCCGACGCCAGGGTGTACGCACCCGAGGGGGCGGGCGACGGGGCAGTGGCGGCGGTCGAGCGGGCCGAGTGGATCACCGTACGGTCCTGGTCGGTCGGGGCGGGCTGAGGCCCTGGGCGCCGCCCCGTCCCGCCCGCCCTATCCTGTGGGCCTGCCGGGCGGGACGGAACCGCCGGGCCGTCGCCACGAGGTCGAAGGAAGCAGCCGCCATGACCCGAAGCGCCACGGACGGCGCCGCCCCCAGGGGCCGCAGCAGGCGCAACTTCGCCGGATCGCGGCCCGTGATGGACGACGTGGCGCGGCTGGCCGGTGTCTCCAAGCAGACAGTCTCCCGCGTGCTCAACGGCAACCCGGCGGTCCGCGCCGAGACCCGCGAGGCCGTGCTCGACGCCATGCGGTCGCTCGGCTACCGGCCCAGCCGCAGCGCCCGGTCCCTGGCCAGCGGCAGGACCCGCATGCTCGGTGTGATCTCCTTCGACGCGGCTCGCTACGGGCCTGCCTCCACCCTGACCGCTATCAACACGGCCGCCCAGGAGGCCGGTTACCTGGTCAGCTCCATCGCCCTCGACACGGCCGACAAGGACACCGTGGTCCGTGCCGTGGACCGGCTGTCGGCCGAGGGCGCGGACGGCGTGATCGCCATCGCCCCGCAGCGCCGGGTGGGCCGGGCGCTGGCCGAGGCCCGGCTCGACACCCCGCTGGTGACGCTCGACAACGCCCTCGGGGACGGCACCCCCATGGTCAGCGCGGACTCCCGGGCCGGGGCACGCGCCGCCACCGCACACCTCCTCGGGCTCGGACACGCGACTGTCTGGCACATCGCCGGTCCCACGGGCTGGACGTCCGCCGAGCAGAGACTGGCGAGCTGGCGCGAGACCCTCGAAGCGGCCGGAGCCGAGGTCCCCGAGCCCCTCCTGGGCGACTGGAGCGCCGAATCCGGCTACGCCCTGGGCCGGGGGCTGGCGCGGCGCCCCGAGGTCACAGCGGTGTTCGCGTCCAATGACCAGATGGCCCTGGGCGTCCTGCGCGCCTGTCACGAGGCCGGCCGCCGAGTCCCCGACGAGGTCAGCGTCGTCGGCTACGACGACATCCCCGAGGCCGCCCATCTGCTGCCCCCGCTGACCACGGTGCGCACGGACTTCACCGAGCTCGGCACCCGCTCCCTGCGGCTCCTCCTCGACCGGCTCGACGGCACGGACGGGCCACGGACCGACCCCGTCGTCCCCGTGCGGCTCGTTGTCCGCGACAGCACGGCTCCCGCTCCCGCGCCCCGGTGAGCGCTGCCGGGGACCGCACATCCGGCCGGCAGCACCGAGGCAGTCCCCGAACGCCTGCTCCTCCGGCGGAGTTCAGCGCCCGCTCGCGGGCTGTCGCGCTGTCCATGTACGTTTCCCTTGCTGTCGTCTCCCTCGCTGTCGCCACCGTTGCCTCCGGAAGGACGTGAGCATGACCGACCGCCCGCCTCTGCCGCCCTTCACCCGTGAGACCGCCGCGCGGAAGGTCCAGGCCGCCGAGGACGCCTGGAACACCCGCGACCCCCACAAGGTCGCGCTCGCCTACTCGGAGGACTCGGTCTGGCGCAACCGCGACACCTTCCTCACCGGCCGCGCGGCGATCGTCGCGTTCCTCACCGCGAAGTGGGAGCGCGAGCGGGAGTACGCGCTGCGCAAGGACCTGTGGGCCTTCGACGGCAACCGCATTGCCGTCCGCTTCCAGTACGAATGCCATGACGCCGACGGCCAGTGGTGGCGTTCCTACGGCAACGAGCTCTGGGAGTTCGACGAGCACGGGCTGATGACCCGGCGCGAGGCCAGCATCAACGACCTCCCGATCGATGAGACGGAGCGGCGCATCTTCGGGCCGCCGCCGGAGGCGGAGCAGGGGCGGTCGTTCCCCGTTCAGTAGGGTTCCCGGATGACCGAACAGGCCGAGAAGCCCTTCCTCTACGTCGTCGTCTGCGCCGCCGGGATCGCCGCGGACGTCAGCAAGCTGATCACGGCGGCGCAGGAACGGAACTGGGACGTCGGCGTGATCGCGACCCCGGTCGCCGTGCGCGGCTTCTTCGACACCACCGCAGTCGAGACGCAGACGGGCCGTCCCATCCGCTCCGCCTGGCGGTCCCCGGCCGACCCACGCCCCTTCCCCGCGCCCGACGCCGTGGCCGTCGCGCCCGCCACCTTCAACACGATCAACAAATGGGCGGCCGGCATCGCCGACACCCTCGCCCTCGGCACCCTCTGCGAGGCCTACGGGCTCGGCGTTCCGATCGCCGTCCTGCCCTGTGTGGCCGACGCGCTGGCGGCCCACCCCGCGTACCGGGCGAGCCTCGTCCGGCTGTGCGAGATGGGCGTCCGCTTCGGCGACCCCTACTCCGGTGAACCCCAACAGGACGGCGGGAGAGCGGAGTTCGCTTGGGATCGGGCCCTCGACCTGCTCGCTCTCGACGCGGGGTGACCGACCGGCTTCACAGGACGTCGAGATAGTCCCGCAGCGCCTGCGAGCGTGAGGGATGACGCAGCTTGGACATCGTCTTGGACTCGATCTGGCGGATGCGTTCACGGGTCACGCCGTACACCTGGCCGATCTCCTCCAGCGTCCGCGCCCGGCCGCCGAAGAGCCCGAACCGCAGGGAGATGATGCCGGCCTCCCGCGGCGTCATGTCCGCGAGGAGGGACTGGATGGTCTCCTGGAGCAGGACGAAGGTGACCGTCTCCCAGGGGGAGGCGCTGTCTGCGTCCTCGATCAGGTCGCCGAACTCGGTGTCGCCCTCCTCATTGAGCGCGGTGTGCAGGGAGACGGGTTCCCGGGTGTAGCCGTCGAGTTCGGTGAGCTTGTCCAAGGACACGCCCGCCTTGTCGGCCAGCTCCTGGGGCGAGGGTTCCGTGCCGCGCTCATGGAGCAGCTCGCGCCGCGTCCTGGCCACCCGGTTGATGACCTCCACCAAGTGGACCGGGATACGGATGGTCCGCCCCTGGTCGGCCAGCGCGCGCGTGATGGCTTGCCGGATCCACCAGGTCGCGTATGTCGAGAACTTGAATCCCTTGGCGTAGTCGAACTTCTCGACGGCGCGGATCAGACCGGTGTTGCCCTCCTGGATCAGGTCCAGGAACAGCAGCCCGCGGCCCGTGTACCGCTTCGCCACCGAGACGACCAGCCGGAGGTTCGCCTCGATGAGGTGGGCCTTGGCGCGGCACCCGTCCTCGGCGAGCAGGGCGAGCTCCCGGCGGAACGAGGGCGCCAGCTCCGGCTCCTCCTCCCTCCGCTTCTCCGCGTACAGGCCCGCCTCGATGCGCTTTGCCAGCTCCACCTCCTGCTCGGCGCTGAGGAGGCGCACCCGCGCGATGAGCCTGAGGTAGTCCCGTACCGGGTCCACCGACCCGTTCGCGGCGGCCGGCCGAGGGGCGGGCGCGTCGCTCTCGTCGTCCCCGAGCAGGAACTCCTCCCGCTCCTCCACCGGGGCGTCCGTGTCCACCACGCTCACGTCACCCCACCTCCAGCAGCGGACGCAGGAACTGCCCGGTGTACGAGTGCGGTTGAGCGGCTATCAGCTCGGGGGTTCCCTCGGCGATGACCGTGCCGCCGCCGTGGCCGCCCTCCGGGCCCATGTCGATCAGCCAGTCCGCCGTCTTGACGACGTCGAGGTTGTGCTCGATCACGACGACCGTGTTGCCCGAGTCGACGAGCCGGTGGAGCACGTCCAGCAGCCTGCGCACATCGTCGATGTGTAGTCCGGTGGTCGGTTCGTCGAGTACGTAGAGGGTGCGTCCGCGGGTACGGCGCTGGAGCTCGGAGGCGAGTTTGACGCGCTGTGCCTCGCCGCCGGACAGGGTCGTCGCGGGCTGGCCGATCCTGACGTAGCCGAGCCCGACGTCATGCAGGGTGCGCAGGTGCCGGGAGATGATCTGGTGCCCGTCGAAGAAGTCCAGGCTCTCCGCGACGGTCATGGCGAGGACGTCGGCGATGGACCGGCCCTTGTAGTGGACCTCCAGCGTCTCCCGGTTGTACTGGGCGCCGTGGCACACCTCGCACGGCACGTACACGTCCGGCAGGAAGTTCATCTCCACCTTGATGGTGCCGTCGCCGTAACAGTGGTCGCAGCGGCCACCCTTGAGGTTGAAGGAGAACCGGCCGGGCTGGTAGCCGCGCACCTTCGCCTCCGGGGTCTGGGCGAACAGCTTGCGCAGATGGTCGAAGACCCCCGTGTACGTCGCCGGGTTGGAGCGCGGGCTGCGGCCGATGGGGGACTGGTCGACCTGGACCACCTTGTCGATCTCCTCGGCACCGGTGATCGTGCGATGCCGGCCCGGCACCTTGTGGGCGCGGTGCAGCCGCTGGGCGAGCGCCGTGTGGAGGATGTCGTTCACCAGCGTCGACTTGCCCGAGCCGGAGACACCGGTGACCGCGACGAACTGCCCGAGCGGGAACGACACCGTGACGTCCTTCAAGTTGTGCTCGGCCGCGTCGTGCACCGTGAGCTCCCGGCCCTCCGTGCGCGGCCTGCGCTGCCGGGGCAGCGGTATCTCCCGGCGGCCCGACAGATAGGCCCCGGTGAGTGAGGTGGGGTGCTCCATGAGTTCGCGTACCGTTCCGGAGTGCACCACGTGCCCGCCGTGCTCGCCGGCGCCCGGCCCGATGTCCACCACCCAGTCGGCCACCTTCATGGTGTCCTCGTCGTGCTCGACGACGATCACGGTGTTGCCCCGGTCGCGCAGCCGCAGCAGGGTCTCGATCAGCCGCTGGTTGTCCCGCTGGTGCAGCCCGATGCTCGGCTCGTCCAGCACGTACAGCACCCCGACCAGGCCGGCGCCGATCTGTGTGGCCAGCCGGATGCGCTGCGCCTCCCCGCCCGACAGGCTCGCTGCGGGCCGGTCCAGGGACAGGTAGTGGAGTCCGACGTCCAGGAGGAACCGCAGCCGCTCGTCGATCTCGGCGAGCACGGCCTCCGCGACCCGGCGCTCCCATCCCTGGAGCTCCAAGTCGCGTATGAATTGCCCGAGTTGGTCGAGGGGGAGTGCGGTCAGCTCGGCTATGCCGCGCCCGCCCACCCGCACGGCGAGCACCGCGGGCCTCAGCCGCGCACCACCGCAGGCCGAGCAGGGCACCTCGCGCATATAGCCCGCGAACCGCGTCGGGGCGCCCTCGCCCTCGGCCTCCGTGTACCGCCGCTGGACGTGCGGGACGACCCCCTCGTACCGGGTCAGGTGGGAACGATCGCGCCCGAACCGGTTCTGGTACGTCAGGTGCAGTTGCCGCGGCGTGCCGTGCAGCACGATGTGCCGTACCTCGTCAGGCAGTTCGCGCCACGCGGTGGCGGTGCTGAAGCCGATCTCGGCGGCGAGTGCGTCGAGGAGCCGGGCGAAGTAGTCGGCGCCGCTGGTGTTGGTCCAGGGCGCGATGGCGCCCTCGGCCAGGGACTTCTCCTCGTCCGGGACGAGGAGTCCGGGGTCGACCTCGGTCCGTGAGCCGAGGCCGGTGCACTCGGGGCAGGCACCCCAGGGGGCGTTGAACGAGAACAGCCGGGGTTCCAGCGACTCCAGGCCGAGGTCGTGGCCGCGCGGGCACGCCATCTTCTCCGAGAACCGCAGCTCGCGTGCGGGATCGGCGGCGTCCAGGTCCACGAAGTCGACGCAGACGACACCGCCCGTGAGGCCCAGCGCGGTCTCGACGGACTCGGTCAGCCGCTGCCGGGCGCCCGCCTTGAGGGCGATCCGGTCCACCACGACCTCGATGGAGTGCTTCGTGCCCTTGTCGAGCGCGGGCGGTGCGCTCAGCGGAAGGACGACCCCGTCCACCCGCACCCGGCTGAAGCCATCCGTCTGCAACTGGCGGAACACCTCCGCGTGTTCGCCCTTGCGGTCCCGTACGACCGGGGCGAGCACCTGCACACGGACGCCCTCCTCCTCGGCCAGGAGCCGGTCCACGATCCGCTGGGGCGTCTGACGGCTGACCGGCTCGTCGCACTCGGGGCAGTGGGGGCGGCCGACACGGGCGTACAGCAGCCGCAGATGGTCGTACACCTCGGTGATGGTGCCGACGGTGGAGCGCGGATTGCGGCCGGCCGTCTTCTGGTCGATCGCGATGGCCGGCGACAGCCCCTCGATGACGTCGACGTCCGGCTTGTCCAGCTGCCCCAGGAACTGCCGCGCGTACGCCGAAAGCGACTCCACATAGCGGCGCTGTCCCTCGGCGAAAATCGTGTCGAAAGCGAGGCTCGACTTTCCCGAACCGGAAACACCCGAGAAAACGATGAGCGCCTCCCGGGGCAGCTCAACAGAGATGTCACGGAGATTGTGCTGACGAGCGCCCTTGATGACGATGCGGTCTCTCACGCCACCGACCCTAACGCGCAGGGAAGCGTGGGGTTATCGAATCGTTATGGCCCGTTGTCCAGGGTCTTTTGTTGCCCACATTCAACCGCCCAATGTCAAGCGCGTGGAACGGAAAGGCAGGAAAGGGTCTTTTCGAAAAAGGGGATGGGAGCGCGTTCCGGGGCGCACCCCCTCAGTGCGCGCCCGCCGCCTCGAACTCCGTGCCGCACGGCCCCGCGCCCTCGCTCTCCGGCAGGGCGACGGGTTCGCCGCTCATCGTGAGGGAGTGGTAGAAGCGGCCGATGCGCTCGGTGGAGCGGCCGACGTAGTGACCGATGAAGGAGCGGCGGAAGCGGTCGTCGGTGTGGTTGGGCTGGGAGCCGTGCACCAGGCTGCCGTTGAAGAACAGAACGTCACCCGGCTTCATGTCGACGGGTACGGCGGCCAGGCCGGGCGGCGGCGGCACGTACTCCCGGACGAAGGACAGCTCGGCGTCCGCCTCCTCCGGGCAGAACAGGTCCATGCGGTGCGTGCCCGGCACGACCTCCAGACCGCCGTTCTCCTGGTCGATCACATCACAGGCGATCCACGCGGCCACACATGTGCCCGGCTCCACCCGGAGATAGAAGTTGTCCTGGTGCAGCGCCTGACCACGGGCGCCCGGCGGCTTGAAGTAGAACATGCTCTGCGCGGCCAGGACCTCCTCGCCCAGGAGCACTTCGAGGATCTCCCGCAGCCGGGCGTCGAGGAGGACGCGCCGGGACAGCTCGTTGACGCGGTGCGGGTGCATGAACCGGGGGTAGATGTGCAGCGGGTCCGCGGCGGTGTCGGCCGCGGTCGCCCGGGGTTCGAAGTGCCCGGGGACCGGGCCGCGCGCGTGCAGCCGCGCGAACTCCGCGCACAGGCCGTCGATCTCGGCGGCGGAGAACAGCCCGCGCACCACCAGATGGCCGTTCTCCTCGAAGTCCGTCCTGAAGTCCGTCCTGACCGTGGCTGTCATCCGAGTGTCCCTTCTCGCCGATGTCCTTCCTGCCTCACGCTAGGTCGGAGCAACCGTCGGGAGGATGCCTGTGCGTGCTGACGACCTGTCCGAGACTGCTGTCCCGTCCCCGCCACCGGGCCTGGTGACCGTCGGCCGCTTCGACCAAGGAACGGGCTACCGCATCAACCGTCCGGGCGGATCGGACAGTTGGCTGTTCACGTGGACCACGGGCGGCGGGGGACTGCTGCGCCAGGGCACGGCCGAGACGGTCGCGGGCCCGGGCGACCTCGTCGTCCTGGGCCCCGGCGTGCCCCACCGGTACGCCCTCCGGCCCGGCGCGGACCACTGGGCGTTCTGGTGGGCGCACTGCCAGGCCAGGACGTCCTGGGCCGGCTGGTTGCGGCCGTACGAGATCGGGGACCGCCTCTACGCGGTGTCGCACACCCATGCCGGTGTCCGGGACCGTGTCGACGCCGCGTTCGGCCGGATGATCGCCGACGCGCGCTGGGCGGGGGAGGGAGCACCACCGGCCGAGGGTGTGCCGGGGGCCGAGGGTGTGGCGGGAGCCGGTGAGGTGGCCGTGGCGCACGGCACCGCGGCCCGTGAGCTGGCCCTGTGCTCGCTGGAGGAGGTCGTGCTGCTCGCCGCGGCCCGCTCGGAGCCGCGCCGGTCGGGGGTCGACCCGCGGATCCGGCGGGCGGAAGGGCTGATCGCCGCAGACCCGGGTGCCCGGCACACGGTCCGCTCCCTCGCCGAGCGCGTCTCGCTCTCGCCGTCACGGTTCGCACATCTGTTCACCCAGCAGCTCGGCCGGTCCCCGATGCGGGCGCTCCTCGACGCTCGGCTGCTGCACGCGGCGCGGCTCCTCGAAGCGACCGACCTGCCGGTCGAGCGGGTCGCCGCGGCCTCGGGCTTCACCAGCCCGTTTCACTTCAGCCGGGTGTTCCGGCAGCGGTACGGGGTCCCTCCGGGGGGTTACCGAAGCAGGCTCAGGGGCGCCTGACGGGGCGTTCGCCAGGGCGCGTCCGCTCTGAGCTGCCTCGCTCAGTCCGACAGTGTCAGCTCCGCCCAGATCGTCTTGCCGTTGTCCGTGTGGCGGCTGCCCCAGCGCTGGGTGAGCTGGGCCACCAGCAGCAGGCCGCGGCCGCCCTCGTCGAACGTCTTGGCCCGGCGCAGATGCGGTGCTGTACCGCTGGAGTCGGACACCTCACAGATCAGGGTGGAGTCCTCGTGGATGAGCCGCAGCTGGATCGGGGGCGCGCCGTGCCGGATCGCGTTGGTGACCAGCTCGCTCACCACGAGTTCGACGGTGAACGCCATCTCGGCCAGCCCCCACGCCGCCAGCTGGTCCAGGACGTACTGGCGGGTGCGGGAGACGACCGCTGGATTGGCCGGCAGTGCCCAGGTCGCGACCTGCGAGGGCTTCAGCCCGCGGGTCCGGGCCAGCAGCAGCGCCACGTCGTCGGTGGCTCCGGCCGCCGGCAGCATCGAGCGGATGACGTCCTGGCAGACCTCGTCCAGGGAACCGGTCGAGCGGGCGAGTGTCTGGCGCAGCAGGTCGTGCCCGGCGTCGATGTCGCGGTCGCGGCTCTCGATCAGCCCGTCGGTGTAGAGGGCGAGGAGTGTGCCCTCGGGGAGTTCCAGCTCGGTGGATTCGAAGGGCAGCCCGCCCAGGCCCAGCGGCGGGCCCGCCGGCACCTGCACATCGAGCGTTCGGCCGTCCGGCGTGAGCACCACCGGCGGCGGATGCCCGGCCCGCGCGAAACTGCACCGGCGGGTGACCGGGTCGTACACCGAGTACAGACAGGTGGCCCCCACCTCGGTCACCCCTTCGGCACCGGCCTCCTTCGACAGCCGTACGACGAGGTCGTCGACGTGGGTCAGCAGCTCGTCCGGAGCCAGGTCGACGTCCGCGAGCGTACGGACGGCCGTACGGAGCCGGCCCATCGTCGCCGACGCCTGGATGCCGTGGCCGACGACGTCACCGACCACCATGGCGACCCGCAGGCCGGACAGCGGGATCACGTCGAACCAGTCGCCGCCCACTCCGGCCCGCGCCGCCGGCAGGTACCGCGACGCCGCCTCCAGCGCGGGCATGCGGGGCAGCGTCAGCGGGAGCAGGCTGCGCTGGAGCGCCAGTGCCGTCTCGCGCTCGCGGGAGAAGCGGCGGGCGTTGTCGATACAGACGGCGGCGCGGGCCGTGACCTCCTCGGCCAGCAGCTCGTCGTCGGGCGTGAACGGGTCCTTGTGCCGGAAGCGGGTGAGCACGGCCACGCCGAGGGTCGTGCCGCGGGCCCGGATCGGGACCGACATCGTGGCGTGGATGCCGTACTCCTTTATCCGCGCACTGCGCACCGGGTCCCAGTCCAGCCACTCCCCGAGGGCGCCGCCGGAGTTCATCGCCACGACCGTCCGCCCGACGGCCAGCGAGGCGCCCTGCGGCGAGGAGGCGGGGTAGACGTCGAGGCCCCCCAGCTCGACCACGGCCTCGGGGCAGCCCGCGTTCACCGACTGGTGGGCGGCGCGGCGCAGAGTGAACGGGGCGGACAGCGATCCCACCGCCGGCTCGTCCCCGTACGCCAGGGACTCCATGAGGTCGACGCTGACGAAGTCGGCGAGCGTGGGCACGCACACATCGGCCAGCTCCTGGGCCGTGCGCGTCACGTCGAGGGTGCTGCCGATCCGGACGCTGGCCTCGTTCACGAGTTGCAGCCGCTGGCGGGCCTGGTACTGCTCGGTGATGTCGTGGCCGGTCACACAGACGCCGATCGCCCGCCCGTCGCTGTCGGTCAGGGGGGCGATCCGTGCGGACCAGGCGTGTGCGTCGGCCTCGTCCGCGGCCCGTAGAAAGGTCTGCACCTCCTTGCTCCGGCCGCTGTCGAGCACCTCGCGCAGGTGCTCCTCCAGCTTCTCGCCCTGCCGGCCGCCCACTATCTCGGACATGTGGAGCCCCCGGAGGTTCTCCTCCGGGATGCCGACCGCGTCCGCCATCGCGTTGTTGATGCCGCGCAGTCGTAGCCGCCCGTCGAACACGGCCGCCGCGCACGGCGACTGGGTCATGAGCGCCGCGGAGAGGGGCTCGTCGAGACTGAGCGGACCGGGGTCCTCCAGGGGGCAGAGAATCAGCCAGCCGCCGGCCTTGTCTCCGGTGTCTCCGGCCGTCGGCCGAAGGAGGTGGGCGAGCAGCCACACCGACACCGTCCGGCCGTCCTGGTGACGCAGCGGTACCGTGCCGCTCCAGACGAGGCTGCCTGGCGGAGGCAGCCGGAAGGAACCGTGCGCGGCCAGCAGTCGCGCGGCGGACCGGCCCAGGACGTCCGGCGCCGTCCAGCCCAACAGCAGCCGCGCTCCCTCGTTCCACTCGACGACCGAACCGTCGGCGGCCACGACCGCCCGCGCCGTGACGGTGCCGTCGAAGGTATACGCCACGGCGTCACCTTCTGTGACCTTGCGGCTCCTCATCGTGGCCAGATTCCATTTCGCCGGACCGAACGCGCATGCGGGCGAAATCCAGCCTAGTGCGTCGTTGTTCCCCGCACCCGGGGTGTCGCGCGAGTGGGGCGGGCCGATCGGTGCAGCTGCCGGGGCGGGGCGGGCGCAAGTGGCCGGACGGACCCTTGACGCGTCTGCGCGTCGCAACGTCAGAATCTGTTTGCTCACGAGCACTTGTGTGTGATCGCTTGCGCTTGTGGGCCCTTGTGCTGGAGGGCTTCTGCCCTGCCTGTGTGCCACGGAATCGTTCACCCGCACGTCCGACGAAGGGATGACCATGACGGTCACGCGCAGGTCGTTACTGATCGCGGGCTCCGCCGCGCCGATGGCGGGTGCGCTCGCGGGCACCGCGTCCGCCGCCGAGCCCCCGGCCCGCCCGGCCGACGCCACCTCGGGGCGCACGATCGACCTCCGCGACGGCTGGCGTTTCGCGCTGGTCAATCCCGGCGGCATCACCGACCCCACCGGCGACTACGCCGACGCGATGGACCCGGGCTACGACGACTCGGCCTGGCGTCAGGTGGCCGTGCCCCACGACTGGAGTATCGAGCAGACCCCCACCACCGAGTTCGGCACCACCAGCGGCACCGGTTTCCTCCCCGGAGGCCTCGGCTGGTACCGCCTCTCCTTCACCCTCCGGCCCGCCCTCGCCGGCAAGCGCGTCTCGGCGGAGTTCGACGGCGTCTACATGGACTCGTACGTCTACTGCAACGGCACCGAGGTCGGCCGTCACCCGTACGGGTACACCGGGTTCGCCCTCGACCTCACCGACCTGCTGCACACCGACGGCACCACCCCCAACGTGATCGTGGTCAAGGTCCAGAACCGGCTCCCCAGCAGCCGCTGGTACTCGGGCAGCGGCATCTACCGCACGGCCCGTCTGGTCGTCACCGACCCCGTGCACGTCCAGCGCTGGGGCACGTACGTGACAACCGAGGAGCTGAGCGGCGAGCGCGCCCTCCTGCGGGCCCGGACCACCGTCGTCAACGCGTCGGGAACCGGCACGGAGGTCACCGTGAGATCCCGCGTCGTCGACCCCGACGGCCGCACGGTCGCCCGCACGGAGTCCGCCGTGACGGCCGCCGCGGACCCCGAGACCGTCACCCACGAAATCGCCGTACCGGACCCGCGGGTGTGGGACATCGACACACCCCGGCTCTACAGCCTGCGGACCGAACTCCGCGTCGCCGGCCGCACCGTCGACACCTACGAAACCCCCTTCGGCATCCGCCACGTCACCATCGACGCGGACAACGGCCTCACCCTGAACGGCCGTTACGTCAAACTCCGCGGCGTCAACCTCCACCACGACCTCGGCGCCCTCGGCTCGGCCGTCCACGCCGACGCCGTGGAGCGGCAGCTGGTCATCATGAAGAGCATGGGCGTCAACGCCCTGCGCACCTCCCACAACCCGCCCGCGCCCGAGGTGCTCGCGGCCTGCGAGCGGCTCGGCATCGTCATGATCGTGGAGGCCTTCGACTGCTGGCGCAGCAGCAAGACCCGGTACGACTACGGCCGCTTCTTCGACGAGTGGTCCGACCGGGACCTCGCGGAGATGGTGCTCGCGAACCGCAACTCGCCCGCCGTCATCATGTGGTCCATCGGCAACGAGATCTCCGAGTTCACCTCCACCGCGGGCCTCACCATCGCGGACCGGCTGATCGCCGGAGTGAAGACGTACGACACCGCCCGCCCGATCGTGATCGGCTCCCACCGGCACCGCAGCGTGCCCGCCGAGGGCTCCCCGGCCGACCTGATCCTCGCCAAGGTCGACGGCCTGGGCGTCAACTACAACACCGCCGCCTCGGTCGACGCCCTGCACGCCCGCTACCCGAAGCTGTTCCTGTTCGAGTCGGAGTCCTCGTCCGAGACGTCGACCCGCGGCACCTACCAGGAGCCCGAGCGCCTCAACACGGGCGAGAACCAGACCCCGGGCAGGCGCGCCACCTCCTCGTACGACAACAACCTCGCCACGTGGACGTACAGCGGTGAGTACGGGCTGAAGAAGGACCGGGACCGGAAGTGGTTCACCGGGGAGTTCCTGTGGTCCGGCATCGACTACATCGGTGAGCCCACGCCCTACGACGTGTTCCCCGTGAAGGCGTCCTTCTTCGGCGCGGTCGACACGGCCGGGTTCCCCAAGGACACGTACCACCTGTTCAGGAGCCAGTGGACGGACGAGCCCATGGTCCACCTGCTGCCCATGAGCTGGAACCACGAGGAGGGCGACACCGTCGAGGTGTGGGCCTACTCCAACGTCGACACCGTCGAGCTGTACCTCAACGGCACGTCCCTCGGCGTCCGGAAGTTCGACCGCAAGAAGACCGTCGACGGACGCCCCTACCTGGAGACCACCGAGGCGACCGGCGACGACAAGACCGTCACCTCGGGCCCCTACCCGGGCAGTTACACCAGCCCGAACGGCAGCGCGGGCAAGCTCCACCTCACCTGGAAGGTCCCGTACGAGCCCGGTGAGCTGAAGGCGGTGGCGCGCCGCGACGGCCGCACGGTCGCCACGGACGTCCTGCGCACGGCGGGCCGGCCGTACGCGATCCGCCTCACCTCCGACCGTGCCTCCCTCGCTGCCGACGGCCGATCGCTGTGCTTCGTCACCGCCGAGGTGGTCGACGCCCGGGGCGTGGTCGTGCCCGGCGCCGAGCACCTGATCACCTTCGACACCGACGGCGGCTCGCTGGCGGGCCTCGACAACGGGCGCGAGGAGAGCGCCGAGCGCTACCAGGCGAGCACCCGAACCGCCTTCCACGGCAAGGCACTCGGGATCGTACGATCCGGCGTCGTGGCCGGCTCCCTGAAGGTGACGGCACGCGCGGACGGCCTGCGGAAGGGCACGGTGACCGTCCGCGTCACTCCGGCGCGGTCGAAGTCCACCACGCCACCGGCCGTGTTCGAGGCCGAGCACCCGCCCGCCCCGAACTTCCCGTTCGCCGACGCCAGTTACTCGGGGCGCTCCGACACCCTCCCGTCCGCCATGCTCGACGGCGACCCGGCCACCGGCTGGTCCAACGCGTTCAGCAAGGCGGCCACGGCCCTGCTCCCCGGGTTCGACGGTGCCCGTGCGCAGGACTGGGTCTCGGTCGACTGGGGCCGGACCCGTACGGTCGACCGGGCGGAGGTCTCCTTCACCGTCGGCGCCACGCACTCCCTGCCCGCCTCGGTCGAGGTGTCCGTCTGGGACGGCAGGCGGTACGTGCCCGTCCGGGGTGTGAAGACCGACTGGGTCATGGAGTCCGACGCCCCCACGGTGATCACCTTCGATCCGGTGCGCGGCACCCGGCTCCGGCTTCTCCTGACCAGCGCTCACCCGGGCGATGCCAAGGGGGCGGTGCGGATCAGCCGGCTGGAGGTGCCGACGACCGGCTGACCGAAGTGCCGAAGCCAAGCGAATGCGATGCCGTTACGGTCCGGACGGGAACGAGTCCTGTCCGGACCGTTGACGCGCTGTCATGTCTCGAACAGCATGACCTGCGTCCGCATTTGGGAGCGCTCCCACGCCCATGCGCCACCTCTGTGCGCCCCCATCTCCCCGAGGAGCCCAGACGTGAAACGACGCAGAACCACCCTGCTCTCCGTGACGGCCCTCCTCGCGGCGGCGCTCACCGCGCTGCCGGCCGGGCCGGCCGAGGCCGAGGAGGTCGAACAGGTCAAGAACGGCACCTTCGACACCACCACCGCCCCCTGGTGGACGACGAGCAACGTCACCGCGGGCCTGTCCGACGGCAGGCTCTGCGCCGACATCCCGGGCGGCACCGCCAACCGCTGGGACGCCGCCGTCGGCCAGAACGACATCACCCTCGTGAAGGGGGAGTCCTACCGGTTCAGCTTCACCGCGTCCGGCGCGCCCGAGGGAAACGTGCTGCGCGCGATCGTCGGACTGTCGGCGGCGCCGTACGACACCTACTTCGAGGTCAGCCCGCGTCTGAGCGTCTCGGGCGACGCGTACTCCTACACGTTCACCTCACCCGTCGACACCACCCAGGGGCAGGTCGGCTTCCAACTCGGCGGCGGCACCGACCCGTTCCGCTTCTGCATGGACGACGTGTCGCTGCTCGGCGGGGTGCCGCCCGAGGTGTACGAGCCCGACACCGGGCCGCGGGTACGCGTCAACCAGGTCGCCTACCTGCCCGCCGGGCCGAAGAACGCCACCCTCGTCACCGACGCCACCGCGAAGCTGCCCTGGCAGCTGAAGAACGCCTCCGGTACCACGGTCGCCCAGGGCTGGACCGTGCCGCGCGGCCTCGACGCCTCCTCCGGACAGAACGTCCACTCGATCGACTTCGGCTCCTACCGCACCCGGGTCAAGGACCTCACACTTGTCGCCGACGGCGAGACGAGCCGCCCGTTCGACATCGACCCGGGAGCCTACGAACAGCTGCGGCTCGACTCGCTGAAGTACTACTACACGCAGCGCAGCGGCATCGAGATCCGCGACGACCTGCGCCCCGGCTACGGCCGCCCGGCCGGTCACCTGAACGCCGCGCCCAACCGCGGCGACAAGGACGTGCCCTGCCAACCGGGCGTCTGCGACTACACGCTCGAGGTCACCGGCGGCTGGTACGACGCCGGCGACCACGGCAAGTACGTCGTCAACGGCGGCATCTCCACCTGGGAACTGCTGTCCACGTACGAGCGGTCCCTGCTGGCCCGCACCGGGCGGGCCGAGAAGCTCGGCGACGGCACGCTCGCCCTCCCGGAGAGCGGCAACAAGGTGCCGGACGTGCTGGACGAGGCCCGCTGGGAGCTGGAGTTCCTGCTGAAGATGCAGGTGCCGGCAGGACAGCCGCTCGCGGGCATGGCGCACCACAAGATCCACGACGAGCAGTGGACCGGACTGCCCCTGATGCCGGACGCCGACCCGCAGAAGCGCGAACTGCACCCGCCCACCACTACGGCGACCCTGAACCTCGCGGCCACCGCCGCACAGGCGGCGCGCCTGTACAAGCCGTACGACCAGGCCTTCGCGACGAAGACGCTCGCGGCGGCGCGGACGGCCTGGGCGGCGGCCCGCGCACACCCCGACACCCACCCCGACCCGAACGACGGCATCGGAGGCGGCACCTACGCGGACGACAACGCCACCGACGAGTTCTACTGGGCGGCCGCCGAGCTCTATCTCACCACCGGCGAGAAGGAGTTCGCCGACTTCGTCCTCGACTCCCCGGTCCACACGGCCGACCTCTTCGGCAGCCTCGGCTTCGACTGGTCCAGGACGGCCGCCGCGGGCCGCCTCGACCTCGCGATGGTCCCGAGCGCGCTGCCCGGCCGGGACAAGGTGCGCCAGTCCGTGGTCAAGGGGGCCGACCGCTATCTCGCCACGCTGAAATCACAGGCGTACGGCATGCCGTACGCACCCGACAACAACCTGTACGACTGGGGCTCCAGCCACCAGGTCCTCAACAACGCGGTGGTCATCGCCACCGCCTACGACATCACGGGCGCGTCGAAGTACCGCGACGGGGCGATCCAGAGCATGGACTACATCTTGGGCCGCAACGCGCTGAACATGTCCTATGTGACGGGCTACGGCGAGGTCAACGCGCACAACCAGCACAGCCGCTGGTACGCCCGCCAGCTCGATCCCGGCCTTCCGAACCCGCCGCGGGGCACGCTCGCCGGAGGTCCGAACTCAGGCATCCAGGACCCGTACGCACAGAGCAAACTCCAGGGCTGCGTCGGTCAGTTCTGCTACATCGACGACATCCAGTCCTGGTCGACGAACGAGCACACGATCAACTGGAACGCCGCGCTGGCACGGATGGCGTCGTTCGTGGCGGACCAGGCCTAGCGTTCGACGCCGCCGCGTCGGATGGCGCACCCTCTGTCGGTACCGCGTGCAACAGGTCCTGACCTGCCGGTATTTACCAGTCAGTACCCACGCGGTACCGTGAGGGCATGCCAGCTCTGAATGTGGAGTTCAGCGACCGCGAGCTAGAGGACCTGCGGCAGATGGCCAAGGAGCGCGGTACGTCGATGAAGGCCCTCGTGCGCGAGGCCGCCGCGGCCGACATCGTGCGCCACCGGGCGCTGAAGGAGGGCGCCGAGGCGTTCCGGCAGTTCTTCACGGCGCACGCGGATGAGTTCGCCGCCGCGTTCCCGGAGGACGAACCGGTCGACAAGGGCGAGGGGCGGGCCGTCTGACCGATGGCTCCTCCCGTCATCCATATCGACGTGCCCTGGCTGCTTCAGCGCCACGAAGAGCTTCTGCCCGACCAGCCGACGGTCGACGACTTCTCCGCCCTCGTCGCCGCCGTGGCCCGCCACCGCGTCGACCCGCCGCGCCTCGGCGTGGACTCCGACCCGGCCTGGCGTGCCGCGGCACTGCTGCACACACTGGCCCTGCTCAGGCCCCTGCCGTCCGCCAACGCCCGCTTCGCCTGCGCGACCGCCGTGTCGTACATGTTCGTGAGCGGTGCCGGGATCGATCCGCCGTACGGCGCTCTCGTGGACCTCACGCGCGATCTGATCTCCGACAAGGTCGATGTGTACGGCGCCGCGGACCGGCTGCGGTCCTGGCAGATCTGAGCGTTCCCGCCCAAGCCCTTGGGCGGGAGGATCAGGCCGTCGAGCGGTCGATCCCGGCCGACCACGGAATGCGTGTTTCTCGGAAGCGTGTGCGCGCCGTCCCGGTGCGTGCCCCCTTCGCCCGGCGCGCAACGCATGCGAATACCCGTACGAGCCGGGCGAGTTGACGTCTCGACAGGCCCGGCAAGGCCGTGATCGGAGACATACGGGAGGCATCGGTCACCAGCGCCGAAGGGGGGCCCTCGCCTTTCATGTGTCGAGCAGGACACGTTTTGACTTTCCTTCAGCA
Source organism: Streptomyces acidicola (assembly GCF_009377235.1). Taxonomy (GTDB): domain Bacteria; phylum Actinomycetota; class Actinomycetes; order Streptomycetales; family Streptomycetaceae; genus Streptomyces; species Streptomyces acidicola. Next base: position 16,617 of record NZ_VMNX01000065.1, on the reverse strand, counting down.
GGCCGGATGTTGCCCAAGTGCCTTGTTAGCCGCGAGTTACTTGTGCAAGGGTGAACTTCCCTGCGTACGGGCATTGGCCAGGTCTGAAACGCCGCTCGGCTTCTCGGTTCGTCGACGGGCCCAAAAGGTCCTCGGCCGGCGGCCACCGTGCGGCTCTGTCAGTCCCCTCGGGCCGTTTTCCCGGCGCACCGCCGAAAAAGGTCCGCACCAATCAGGCGCTCCTTTTCGGTAACCACCTCTGTGTGCCACCTTTGCGCCTCGGAAGGAAACCGCTCTGTGCACACCCCCCACCCCCCACGCCCGTCCTATCCGCCGCGCCCCGGCGTGATTCCCGGGGTATCGGACGAGAACCTCGCCGCCCAGCTGAGAGGCAGGCCGGAGAGCGAGGCCGGCGACCCCGTCGCGGTGCTGATGGCACGGCACTGGCAATCGACGCACGACTACGCGGTCATCTGCCTCGCTTCTTCGGCGAACGCAGCCTCGATGGTTACGGCCGCCTCCTTCCACCGGGTGCTGGAGGGGCTGATACGGGGGGAGTCGGGCGTCGCCCTGCGCCCCCGCCTTCTCGTGACCGTGCGGGACATGGTCAAGGAGTGGTCCGCACAGGACGAGCTCTCCACCGTTCTGCCGGACCTGAGAAAACCCGCCGGGGGCCGCGGCATGCGCGCCGCGAAGTCCATGACGCCGGACAATCGCAAGCTCGCCGAGCGTTCTTTTCAGGCCCTGCCCGGACTCGCCCAGTGTCTGCTGTGGCACACCGAGGTGGAAGCGGAACCGATCACCATTCCCGCCGGTCTGCTGGGCATGGACCCCGACACCGCGGCGACGGCACTGGAGCAGGCCCGCGAGCAATTCCGTCAGGGCTGTGTCCGCGCCCATCGTGAACTCGCGCCGGGCAAGGACTGCCGCTTCTACAACCGGCTGCTGGATGTGCCGATTCGGCGCGGCGGCGCCCTGCTCCCCGATGTGCAGCAACATCTGCTGGAGTGCCGCTACTGCCGTTACGCCGCCGAGCAACTCAGCCATTTCGAGGGATCGCTGGCAGGTCTGCTCGCCGAGGCCGTGCTCGGCTGGGGCGCGCGCCGCTACCTCGACTCGCGGCCCGACCGCGGCTCGCAGAGCGGTTTGCGCCAGGGGGGTGGCCGACGCGCCGCGAACAACGGCCGGCACCGTCTGCTGTCCCGTATCCCTCCCCAGCGCCGTGCCCGCGGCACGGCCGCACCGCGCATCAACGGCAGGGCCCTGCTCACCGGTGTCGGTGCCGCCTCGGGAGCCCTGATTGCGCTCGTCCTGTCCATCGCGATGCTCTCGGACGACGGCAGCGGAGCCGACCCCGCCGCGTCGACCAGCGCCAGCGGCGGCCGCAGCACGGCACCCGACCCCGGGACCACGCCCGCGCCCACGTCGTCCCCGCCCCCCGACTCGGCAGGCATGTCCACCACCCCCGACCAGACCCGGCTGCGCAATGTCGACGCCGACCTGTGTCTCGACATACGCGGCAAGGCGAAGGAGGGCGCCGCGACCGAACTCGCGGTGTGCTCGTCCGCCTGGACACAGAAGTGGTCGTACGAGGACGACGGCCAACTGCGCAGTGTCGCCAACCCCGAACTGTGCCTGGACTCGCACGTGGACGCCGGGGTCGTCGTCCTGGGCGAGTGCACCTCCGAGAAGGCCGACCGTGCCGAGGACGTGCGCTACGACCTCACCGTGCAGGGCGAGTTACTGCCCCGCTGGGAGGAGGAGCTCGCCGTCGCCCCCACCAACTCGGACCCGAAAGCCGACATCGTGGTCAAGGTCCGCGACGGCTCGGACACGCAGCGCTGGGCGACCGACGGCGCGTCGGCCACCCCCGAGTCCCTGTCGATCGCCGGCTCCGACGCCCCGCGGGCCGAAGCCAGCGCCACGGGAACGCCTCTCGCCGAGCTCGGGAGCCGGGTACGGGCCCCGGAACAGGTGGGCGCCCCGGACCTGACCGGTGCGCTGGAGCACGTGGAGGACGGCACGATCATGTCTGTCGGCGACAGCACGGTTTCGGCCTACGACGCGGCCTCCGCCGCCGCCGACACGAGCAACGTGCCGGCCCTGCCGCCGGCGGCGCGCCGGCCCACCGTCGCGGGCAGCGGCCTGGTGACCTGACGGGCGGGCGGGGCACCCTGACAGTGCAGGGTGCCCCGCCCACCGTACGGCCGCCGGCGCGGGCGGGTCGGAGGGATATGACGCGCCCGCGGACTTCAGGCCTCCTCGATGTCGTCGGCGCCGACCGTGCCCGGCCCGGCGTGCCCCGACAGCGCGAGTGTCAGGTCGAACTCCGCGAGCAGACAGCGGATCACGTGCTCCACGCCCGCCCGGCCGTCGAGGGCGAGCCCGTACACGTACGGACGCCCCACGAGGACGGCGTCGGCGCCCAGAGCGAGCGCCTTGAACATGTCGCCGCCCGTTCGGATGCCGCTGTCGAAGAGCACGGTCATCCGGTCGCCCACGGCCCCGGCCACCCGGGGCAACGCGTCGGCCGCCGCGATCGATCCGGCCACCTGGCGGCCGCCGTGGTTGGAGACGATCACCCCGTCCATCCCGGCGTCGAGGGCGAGCCGGGCGTCGTCCGGGTGGAGGATGCCCTTCAGGACGATCGGGCCGTCCCAGTTCTCCCGCAGGAACGCCAGGTCGGGCCAGGTCTTGCCGGGGTCCGAGAACAGGTTCACGAAGTGCAGCACGGCCGCGTTCGGGTCCTCGTGCACGGGCTTGGCCAGGCCCGCCTGGAACGCCGGGTCGGAGAAGTAGTTGGCGGTGCCCACGCCGTGCAGGAACGGCAGGTACGCCTGGTCGAGGTCACGCGGGCGCCAGGCGAGCAACGGCGTGTCGAGGGTGACGACCAGGACGGAGTACCCGGCCGCCTTCGCACGGCCGAGGAAACTCCGCGCCACCTCCGGGTCCTTCGGCCAGTACAGCTGGAACCAGCGCTCCGCGTCACCCATCGCCTCCGCGACCTGCTCCATGGGCGTGCTGGAGGCCGACGACAGCACGTACGGCACGCCCTGCGCGGCGGCGGCCCGGGCGGCCGCGGGCTCCGCCTCCGGGTGCATGATCGACAGCACACCCACCGGTGCCAGCGCCAGGGGCGCGGGCAGCGAGCGGCCCAACACCTCGACGGACAGGTCCCGTTCGTGCACGTCGCGCAGCATCCGCGGCACGGTCCTGCGCCGCTCCAGCGCGGCCCGGTTGGCGCGGGCGGTGCTGCCGTCACCCGCGCTGCCCGCCACGTAGCCGGCCGGACCGGGGCCGAGCCGCCGCTCGGTGAGCTCCTCCAGCCGTGTCAGATCGGTGGGCAGCCGTGGCACGGCACCCCCCAGACCGTTCAGATAGATCTCGTACTGGAAGTCGGCCCAGTGCTTCGCCATCGGTACGTCCCGCCTCTCGTCGCAGAACCACTGTGCTCGCGTCCGTTCGCGGGGACGCTCGAATCCTTCAGCCCCCGGGAGTGGACAGTTCCTCACTGAATGTTTCAGGCCGATTACTGAGCCGAACGAATCCAGCCAGGTGGACACCCTGGACGATCATCAGGCGCTCAGTTCCGGGCTTCACTCGATCAAGGTCCGTGACATCACGCCACTTCTTCAACACTCAAAGTTACTGAAACTCATGGGGTCGACGTGCCTTTCCCGCTCGGAGTCGGCAGACTCGCGCTCCGAGCGTTGTCATCACGTTCCGAAAGACCGGGGTCGCGGGGTTCCCGTGAGCGGCTACCGGGCTCGCGGATGGGGAGTGCGAGCCCACCACGGGAACCGTGCGGTCTCCGTACCGGGGGTCGGCCGACGGAGTGGGGCCGTCGGCCGGCCCCTGGATCACTCGGGCGCGACGGTCCAGTGCCCGACCTCGCGGTAGCCCGAGTCGTACACGGCGGAGCCGTCCCCGGGCCTGAGGTCGTAGTGGTGGAGGTTGCCGCCCCAGTACCGCAGGATGCGGCTCAACTCCTGCACGGTGGTGCCCTCGTTCCAGTCCGCACCGTCCAGCTCGACTTCGAGAACGAATTTCACGTACGCGCCTCCCTCTCCGTCGTCCGGCGCCTTCCGGCACCTCCTTCAATCGTTTCATTGAAGTACCTCTTGAGGCTTCGCCCGTGACGCCACAGGCCGGGAACGCGCTGTCGCACCGTCAGTCGCAAGTCCTGTCAGAAGTGTTGACCGGGATCTGAAAACGTTTTAACTTCCCCTCACTCGACACCCCGAGGTGAGGAGGCTCCGTGGCGGCGTTGCTACGGGAGCGCACAGGTAGGACGTCGGTGACTCCTTCACGACACCGCCCCACCCGCGCTCGTACCAAGCGAAAAGGTTTTCACGGCCGTAGGAGCCGGACGCTGTTCCTGCTCATGCTGCCCGGGCTCGCGTACTTCCTCGTGTTCCACTACGGCGCGCTCGTCGGCAACCTCATCGCCTTCAAGGACTACGTGCCGTTCGACGGCATCTGGGGCAGCCCCTGGGTCGGCCTCGGCAACTTCCAGCGGATGTTCGAGGACGACGCGTTCTGGGACGCGACCCTCAACACCGTATGGATCGCGCTCCTCCAGATCGTCTTCTACTTCCCGGTCCCGCTCGCCCTCGCCCTGCTGCTGCACACGCTCACCTGGAGCACGGTCCGCCGTTTCGTGCAGTCGGTGGCGTACCTGCCGCACTTCATCTCATGGGTGATCGTCGTCGCCCTCTTCCAGCAGGTACTCGGCGACACGGGCCTGGTGAACGGCTACCTCGGTGACGCCGGCCTGAGCACCGTCGACATCATCGGCAACCCCGACGCCTTCCAGCCGCTCGTCGTCGCCCAGGTGATCTGGAAGGACGCCGGCTGGGGCACGATCATCTTCCTCGCCGCGCTCTCCCAGGTCGACGAGCAGCAGTACGAGGCCGCCGCCATCGACGGCGCCGGACCCTGGCGGCGCTTCTGGCACGTCACCCTGCCCGCGATCCGCCCGGTCATCGTCCTGCTGCTGATCATGCGACTCGGCGACATCCTCTCCGTCGGCTTCGAGCAGATGCTGCTCCAGCGTGACGCGGTCGGCCCCGAGGCCGCCGAGATCATCGACACCTTCGTCTACTACCAGGGCATCGTCGGCGGCGACTACGGATTCGCCGCGGCCGCGGGCCTGTTCAAGGGCGTGGTGGGCGCCCTGCTCGTCTACGCGGCCAACAAGGTCGCCCACCGCCTCGGCGAACAGGGGGTCTACAAGTGAGCGCGCACACCCGGCCCGGCTGGATGGAGAAGCCGAAGCCCGTCACCCAGGCGGCCAAGATCCTCGCGCTCGCCGCGGTCGTCCTGCTGGTCTGCGTACCATTCCTGGTCATCCTGTCCACCTCGCTCGCCTCCCAGCGCGAGGTGATCGCGAACGGCGGCTGGGTGCTGTGGCCGCAGAACCCCACGCTCAAGGCGTACGAGGACATCCTCGACGGCGGCATCGTCACCCAGGCTCTCGGTGTCAGCGCGGGAGTCACCGTCATCGGCACCCTGCTCAGCCTCGCCTGCACCGTGACCCTCGCCTACGCCCTGTCCCGCCCCGGCGTCTTCGGCGGCAAACCCGTCCTGCTGCTCGTCCTGTTCACGTTCCTGTTCCCACCGGGCATGATCCCGAGCTTCCTGCTGGTCAAGGAGCTAGGGCTGCTCGACTCGTACACCTCACTGGTGCTGCCCGTCCTCGTCAACGTCTTCAACCTGGTCGTCCTGCGCGGCTTCTTCCAAGGCATCCCGGAAGAGCTGTACGAGGCGGCCCGGCTCGATGGCGCCGGGGACTGGCGCGTGCTGTGGTCGGTGGTCCTGCCCCTGTCGAAGGCGGCCCTCGCCGTCGTCGGCCTCTTCTACGCGGTGGCGTACTGGAACTCCTGGTTCTACGCCTCCCTCTACCTGGAGAGCGACAACTGGCCGCTGCAACAGGTGCTGCGCACCTATGTGGTGGCCGGTTCCGGGATCACCGACACCACCACCGGCGAGGCCACCGTCAACGCCCCGCAGACCGTGCAGATGGCCGTCCTCGTGATCGCCACCGTGCCGATCCTGCTCGTCTACCCCTTCCTCCAGAAGTACTTCACCAAGGGCGTGCTCACCGGAGCCATCAAGAGCTGAGCAGCACCCACCCGTACAGCTGACGCGACGTCAAGAGCCGTGCTACGAAAGGTCGCCTGCCCATGTCCCCGCAGCCATCGAAGCCCTCTATGTCCCGGCGCACCCTGCTGCGCTCGATCGCCGTCGGCGGAGCCGCACTCGCCGTCCCCGGCACGCTCACCGCCTGCTCCTCGGGCTCCGACGACGGCGACGTCTCCAACGCGGGCAAGAAACTGGCCCCTTGGCCCGCCTACGTCCCCTTCTCCGGCCCGAAGCCCGACCTCGCGCCCACCGAGGAGGGCGTCCAGGCCGGCTACACCGCGTACCCCTCCGACCTGGTGACGGCGGTCCCCGACAAGCCGGGCGACGGCTCGACGATCAGGGTCATGTCGGTGTCCTTCGGCGTGCCGCCCAAGCCGGCGTCGGCCAACCAGTTCTGGGCGGCGGTCGAGAAGGCGCTCGGCGTGAAGATCGAGTACGCGATCATCTCGCAGACCGACTACCAGAAGAAGATGGGGACCGTGATGGCCGGTGACGCCGGCGATCTGCCCGACATCATCAACGTCTTCTCCGGGTTCGTCCTGCCCCGGGAGTCCCAGTTCGTCCAGCGCCGCGCCGAGGACCTCACCCCGTTCCTGTCCGGCGACGCCGTCAAGGCGTACCCGAACCTGGCGGGCATCCCCACCCATGCCTGGCGCGACATGGGCCGCATCGGCGGCCGGATCTACGGCATCCCGCTGGAACGTCCGCTGCCCGGCTCCACCCTCTGGGTCAACCAGGGCTTCTTCACCGACGCGGGCATGAAGGAGGGCTGGACCTCCGAGGACTTCGCCGCCGTCGCCAAGAAGGGCACGGGCGGCAAGAAGTACGCCCTCGGCGCCGCCACCGGATCCGTTTTCGGCAACGGCTACCACTCGGCCGCGCACAACGCCCCGCAGGGCTGGGCCGTGGACAAGGAGGGCACCTTCCACTCCAACTTCACCGACGAGCGCTACAAGGCCGCCGTCGCCTACCAGGCACAGCTGCGCAAGGACGGCTCCTACCACCCCGACGCCACCTCGCTCTCCCAGGCGGACCTGGCCACGCTCTGGCTGAACGGGACCGTCGGCTCCATGCAGGACGGGTTCGGCGCCTATCTGCCCAAGTTCCTCGACTCCGAGGGACTGCTCACCCCGGCGGCGGCGCTGCCGTACGGCGTCGGCGGCGAACCGGGCGGCATCGTCGCGGCCCGCCGCTCCTTCGGCTACACCATCGTGAAGAAGGCGAAGAAGGACCGCGTCGAGCTGCTGCTGCGCATCCTCAACTACCTTGCCGCACCCTTCGGTTCGAAGGAGTGGGAGCTCGTCCACTACGGCGTCGAGGGCACCCACTTCACCCGTGCCAAGGACGGCTCGCCCGAACCCAACGAGCTGGGCAAGGTCGAGAACAACACCAACCTCCCGCTGAAGTACCTCGCCGAGGGCCCGCAGGTGCTCTTCGTACCGGGCATGCCCGACGCCGTACGCGCCCTGCACGCCTGGCAGCAGAAAACCGTCCCGCACGCGATCCGCAACGCCCGCTACGGCCTGCAGTCCCGCACCTACACCGCACAGGGCACCACCCTGGACGCCCTGATGACTGACACCGCGACCGGCATCATCGCCGGCCGCGTCCCGCTCTCGGAGTACGACGCGGCCGTGAAGAAGTGGCGGGACCGCGGCGGCGACAGAATGGCCGAGGAATTCGCCGAGGACCACGCGGCCAACAGCTGACGTGCGGCGACGGACGGCCGGAGGGAGACGCGGGGGATGGGAAGCGACATGACGACGTCGAAGGGGCGGGTCACGATCCGCGAGGTCGCCGAGCGGGCGGGCGTGTCCGTGGCCACCGTCTCGCGGGTGCTCAGCGGCAACTACCCGGTCCCGCCCGCGACGAGGACCCGGGTGCTGCGCGCGGCCCGCGACCTCGACTACGTCGCCAACGCGCACGCCCGCGCCCTGGTCGGCGGCGGCCGCAAGATGGTCGCCGTCGTCCTGCGCCAGGTCACCAGCCCCTTCTACGCCCAGGTCGCCGAGGGCGTCGAGGCGGAGGCCGCCGCCCGCGGCTGGCTCTGCCTGGTCGGCACGACCGGCGGCGACCCCGGGCGCGAGCTGGAGTTCGTGCAGCTGATGCGGGAGGAGGGCGCCCGGCTGGTGATCCTCGTCGGTGGGGTCGTCGAGGACGACGCCTACCGCGAGCGCGTCGCCCGCTACGCGCAGGCCCTCGACGCCTCCGGCGCCCGCCTCGTGCTGTGCGGACGGCCCGCGCCCGACCCCGGCATCCCCGCCCTCGTCGTGGAGTTCGACAACGAGGCCGGCGCCCGCGCCATCACCGGTCACCTGCTGTCGGCGGGCCACCGCCGTATCGTCTTCCTCGGCGGACTGCCCGGCAACACGGCCCTCGACGCCCGCGTCGCCGGCTACCGGGCCGCGCTCGCCGAACACGGCCTGCCGACCGATGCCGCCCACGTCATCGACTGCGGCCTCGGCCGAGCGGCAGGACACCGAGCCATGTCCGAACTCCTCAAAAATACAAGGGAGTTCACCGCCGTCTTCGCGGGGGACGACATGGTGGCCGCCGGCGCCCTGCGGGCCATCGCCGACGCGGGGCTGCGCGTGCCGCACGACATCTCCGTCGTCGGCTACAACGACATCCCGCTCGCCGAGGACTTCAACCCGCCGCTCACCACGGTCCGCACCCCCGCCGAGGAACTCGGCCGCGCCGCCGTCCGCATCGCTCTGCGCGACCCCGACCACACCGCGGGCACCCACCACCTGCTCGGCACCCACATCGTCGTCCGCGACAGCGTCCAGCCACCCCCGACTGACGGAGGACCAACCCCCGTATGACCGCGCCGCACGTGTCGCTCACCGGCCTGCCGCCCCTCGACCCCGCCCGCTCACCCGTCACCGGCTGGACCCGCGCCCACTGGGAGGCGACGGCCGACCGCCTCCTGGAAGGACTCCTGCCGTACGCCTCACCCGGGTTCGCCCAGTACCGACTGCCCGGCCGCGCAAGCTACTCCGGCCCTTGGTCCGACGGACTGGAGGGCTACGCCCGCTCCTTCCTGCTGGCGGCCTTCCGTATCGCCGGCTCCCAGGGGCGGGTCGGTCCGGAACTGATCGAACGGTACGCGGCCGGGCTCGCCGCCGGGACGGACCCGTACGGCGAGGAACGCTGGCCGCCGATCACGGACCGCGGCCAGCCCATGGTCGAGGCCGCCTCTCTCGCGATCGCCCTGCACGAGTCCCGGCGGTGGCTGTGGGACCACCTCGACGACCACGTCCGGGAACGTGTCGCCGAGTGGCTGGGCGGCTTCGTCGGCGCGCGGGCCAACGACTCCAACTGGCGGCTGTTCCAGGTCGTCACCGAGGAGTTCCTGGCCTCGGTGGGCGCCCCGCACAGCCGAGCCGAGATCGACGGCGGGCTCGCCCGGCTGGAGGACTGGTACCGGGGCGGCGGCTGGTACACCGACGGCGACGGACGCAAGTTCGACTACTACAACGCCTGGGCGCTGCACCTGTATCCGGCCCTGTGGGCGCGCATCGCGGGACCGCGCGCCAGCCCCGCCCTGGTGGACCGGCACCGTGCGCGACTGCGTGAGTTCCTCGCCGCGCACCAGCACTTCTTCGGCTCCGACGGCGCCCCCGTCCACCAGGGCCGCTCGCTCACGTACCGCTTCGGGGCGACGGCCCCGCTGTGGGCGGGGGCTCTGGCGGACGCGACCCCCCTTCCTCCGGGCCGCACCCGCCGCCTCGCCTCCGGCGCCCTCAAACACTTCGCCGACCACGGAGTACCGGACGAACACGGCCTGTTGAGCCTGGGCTGGTACCGGCCGTTCCTCCCGGTCACCCAGCGGTACTCGGGCCCGGCCTCCCCGTACTGGGCGAGCAAGGCGTTCCTCGGTCTGCTGCTGCCCGCCGACCACCCCGTGTGGACGGCCCCCGAGGAACCGGCCCCGGTCGACACCGACGACACCTGCCTGCCGCTGCCCGCTCCGGGCTGGCTGCTGCACTCAACGGCCGCCGACGGGATCGTACGGCTGGTCAACCATGGCACCGACCGGCTGCCGCCACCGCCCGCCGAGTCCGAGGACAACCCGCACTACACACGGTTCGCCTACGCGAGCGCGGCGGCCCCCGACACCGCGGGCCCGGCCATCGACAACCACATCGCCCTGGTCGCCCCCGACGGAACCGCCTCCCGGCGCGGGCGCATCCACGCGCTCGGGGTGACCGGACGCCGGGCGGCCTCCTGGCACACGGCGTCACTGGCGGGGGAGGAGCACCGGATCGAGACCACCAGCGTGGTGCACGGCCCGTGCGAGGTGCGGGTGCATCGCGTCGGGGGACCGTACGGGGTGGCCGTGCGTGAGGGCGGTTGGGCACTGGCCGACGACCCCCGGCCGCCCGAGGATGCGACGGGGCCGGGATGGGCGTGGGCGCGGCGCACGGACGGACTCGCCAGCGTCGTCGTCGCCCTGCACGGCTGGGACACCGAGACGCACGGAGCGGTCGCGCACGCGCAGGAGGCCAACGCGTACGGGGTGCACTCGGCGACTCCTCACCTCGTGCTGCCCGTTCACCCCGGAGGGGTGCACCTACTGGTCACCCTGGTGATGCTGGGCGCCGATCCGGAGGGCGCGCGCGGAGCGAGCGCGCGGGTCACGGAGGAGGGGGCTGTGGTGATTCGCTTTCCAGACGGCGTGGAGGAGGAAGTTCCGCCAGTGGGGGAAAGCGATTGAGCAGCCCGGCGGCGCGCAGCAGCCGCCGCATACGGGGCAGGTCGGAGACGATCCGCAGCCGGCCCCCGCGCTCCCTCGCCCTGGCCTCGGCCCGGCACAGCAGCCGCAGGCCCGAGCAGTCGAAGAACGTCACCCCGCGCAGGTCGACCAGAACATCCGGTTCGGCCGGCGCGGTGGCGGCGTCGAGGTGCTCGGCCACGAAGTCCGCGGTCGCCATGTCGATCTCGCCCAGGACCTCCACCACGGTGAAGGACCCGGTCCACCGGCTGTGGGCGTAGGGGTTCGCCGGCAGGGGGTGTGCACACGGACTCCTCGGAACGGGCCGTGACATCGCGGCCGTGTCCTCGGGCGGGTCGGCGGCACGGTCATGGTCTTCCGGCGGCATCTCGGCTCCACCTCGGGACGGTAGGGCGCATTCGATCTCGGTAGCTACCCCGGCCGGGGCGGCACCATCCCTGCCGCACGGGCCGCAAGATCTAGTTCACTCGACAAGGTGAACTTCGAGCCAAAGTATTGACTTTTACAGGTAGGTGCTGCTTCAAGGCGCCCTGATCAAGCGGAAGTTGACACCCCCGCTCATGGCCTCCGGGGGCGTCTCGTCTGCCGGGTTCTGTGTGCGGGCGGCTGCGGGTCCGTCGTGGCTGGTCGCGCCCACGCGGCGGAGCCGCAAATTCAGCACAGCCCCGCGCCCCTTGAAAGCACGGGCGCGCCCGGGATCGCAGCACGCCGCGAGTTCCGTACGCATCGCCGCACCGCATGGTGCGTTCCGTACACATCGCCGCACCGCAGGCGACGTGGGCGACGCCCGCCCCCACGCGCCGCGCGGCCGCGTACGGACGTAAGGGGGTGTGCCGGGAGGTGTCCGCCCGCAGCGGCCGGCGTCCGCCGCCGAGCACATACGACACCCCACAGACCCGCCGGACCGAGGACGGAGACCTCCCGGCGCGCACCCGACCCACGACGAAACCGCAGGCGCACAAGCCACAACGGCGCGGATTACCGGCGACGAGGGAGGAGTGCCACGGACACGACGGGGATCGCGGCGAGGACGAGCCAGGGCACGGCCGGCGGGAGTTCGGTGTCGAGCAGCGAGCCCGTGGCCGAGCTGCCCACCAGGACGATCAGCCCGGAGACCGACGACATCGCGCCCGTGTAGAGCCCCAGGCGTCCCTCCTCGGCCAGGTCCGGCACCCAGGCGCGGGCGGCGGGCGCGACAAGCATCTGGCCGAGGGTGAGCAGGACGACGAAGCCGGCGGCGGGCAGCAGGCCCACGGTCCCCGTCCACCCGGCGGGCCGCGCCGCAGCGACCACCCCGAAACCGGCGGCGATCAGCAGCAGCCCCGCCCCCATCGAGCGGCGCAGGTCGAGACGGTGCGCGGCCCAGCGGGTGACCGGCAACTGGGTGGTCACCACGAGCAGCGACGACAGCGCGAACAGCCACGCCAGCGGCGCCTGCGAGCCCGACGTGCGCTCCACCTCGTCGGGGAGGATCAGATACAGCTGGTTGTACGCGAGCAGATAGGCGCCGTAAGCGCAGCACAGCGCCAGAAAGCGGCCGTTGCGGCTGAGCGAGCGCAGGCCGCCCCCAGGGCGCTTCTGATGGATCTCCGCGGCGTCGCGGCGTCCGGCACGCACTCCCCCACTCTCGGCTTCGCTCGAGCGGGGGGACCCCCATGCCGCACGGCGCGCAGGGACAGGTGGCTCCGCCACATGACCCTCCACGCCGCACGCCGATCGCACGCACCGGACGCCGCTCCTTCCTCCACGGAGATCCATCAGAAGCGCCCTAGCCCGCACACGCACCCGACCGGGTATGTGCTGCGGCAGAAGCCGGAAGTGCCCGGCCAGGACTAGGACGAAGACTCCGGCGCCCGCGAGGCACACCGCACGGAAGTCCACCGCCAGCAGAGCCGCGCCGAGGAGCGGGCCGACGAAGGCCCCGGCCTGTCCCGCCACCGTGAACAGGGCCAGCACGTTCGTACGGGAGCCGCCGCCGGAGTGCTCCCAGAGCACCGCCTGCCGGGCCACCTCGGACTCGACGGCGGGGGAGAAGAGGGCCGCGGCGAAGCCGATCAGCAGGACAGCGCCGATGACCGCCCAGGTCTGTGCCGCGTACCCGAGCCACACGAACCCGGCGATCCGCAGCACACAGCCCGCGAGGACCACGGGCCGTACGCCGTACCGGTCGGCCAGCGCACCGCCCACCACGAACAGGCCCTGCTGGCTGAAGGTGCGCAGCCCCAGGACGAGGCCGACCATCCAGCCCGCCAGGCCGATCGCGGTGCCGAGGTGCTCGGCCAGGAAGGGCAGCACGGCGAAGAAGCCGATGTTGAAGGCGAGTTGGGTGAGGATCAGCAGACGCAGCAGAGGGCTGAGCCCGGTCCAGGTGTGCAGGCCGCGCCCCGTCGCCCGTGTCGTTCGCTCGGTCATCCGGACTCCCTGGCGCCGGCGCCGGGGCAGACGGCCGTGGCGGGCTTCGGTTGTCGTACGGTCACGGCACGCCGGCGTGGCAGTCGTACGCCACGTGCCACCTCGACCGCCAGGACACCGAGGAGGGCGAGGACCGCCGCGGGTGCGAGGACCGCCCAGGGGGCGCGTTCGACGTACGGCTGGTTCTCGGCGAGGAGGAGGCCCCACTCGGGGTCGGGCGGCTGGGTGCCGAGGCCCAGGAAGCCGAGGGCCGTGAGGGCGAGGGCCACGGAGGGCAGGCGGAGCAGGGCGTGCCGGGTGACCGGCGGGAGGACGGCGGGCAGGAGTTCGTGGCGGAGCAGGTACCACCGGTCTGCGCCGAGTCCCTTCGTGGCCGTCACGTGTGTGGTGGCCCGCTCCTGTTCCAGCAGGGCGGTGGTGTGCGCGGCGAGCGGGGCCCAGGCGACCGCGGCGACCGCGAGGGCGGGGGTCGCGGCGCCGCTTCCGGCGACCGCCGCCGTCAACAGGGCCACGAGGACGGGCGGTACGGCGTTGACGGTGTCCACGAGCGGACCGGACAGCCGCGGCAGAAGGCCGAGCACGACGCCGGTGAGCAGCGCGGCGGCGCTGATCGCCGACGCGAGGGTGAGCGTGCCGAACGCACCGTGCCCGATGCGGGCGAGGACGTCGCGGCCGAGCGCGTCGGTACCGAACGGGTGGACCCAGGAGGGAGGTTGGAGCCGGGCGCCGGTGTCCAGGGCGAGCGGGTCGCGCGCCAGGCCGACCGCGATGACACCGAGCAGGACGGCCCCGTACAGCAGTGGGGTCGCCCTCGGGACGGGCCGCGTGGGCCGGTGCAGGGACAGGAGGGCACCGTCGCGCAGGGCCGGGCCGATGAGCAGGCGGGCGGTGAGCCAGGCGAGGGCTCCGGCTCCGGCGGCCAGCAGGACCAGGGCGAGCGTCCCGGCCTGGAGGACGGGCAGGTCCTGGGCGATCGCGGCCTGGAGGGTCGTGCGGCCGAGTCCGGGGATGTCGAAGATCTGCTCCACGGCGACCGCGCCGCCGGTGAGACCGACGACGAACAGACCGGTGTTCGGCAGGAGTCCGGGCACACAGCGGCGCAGCGCCTGCCGGGCGACGGACCGGCCGGGTACGCCCCGTGCCGCGGCGGCCAGCGCCCAGGGCTCGGCGAAGGCGCCGGGCAGCATGTCGTCGAGCATCCGGCCGAGCAGCGCACCCGCGGGCAGACCGAGAGCGATGGCGGGAAGCAGCGTCCAGCGCGGCCCGTACCAGCCGAGGGCGGGCAACCAGCCGAGGTGCACCCCGACCACGGCGGCCAGCACGGACGCGGTCAGGAACTCGGGCAGTGCGGCCAGTACCGCCGAGGTGCCGCCGCCTCCCCCGCGCTCGTCGAGGCGGCGGCGCGAGCCCAGCCACAGGGTGCGCGCGGTGATCGCCGCCGCCGTGGCCGCCGCGACGACGAGCGCGACGGCCATCAGCAGGAGCGAGACGCCGAGGGTCTGGAGGACCGCGGGGCCCACCTCGTCCCCGGAGATCCACGACCGTCCGGCGTCACCGCGCGCCAGCCCGGCGAGCCACTGCCACAGAAGGTGCGACGGGCCCGCGTCCAGGCCCAGTTGTTCCCGTATGGCGGCCAGCACCTCGGGATCCGGGGTGCGTTCCGCCGAGCGGGCCTTGAGGACGGTGAGCGCCGGGTCGGTGCGCGACAGCCACGGCAGCAGGCCGATGGCACACAGGAGGGAGGCGGCGAGCAGGGCCCGCCAGAGTATCCGGCTCAGCGTCGCGTCCCCGTGTCGATGAGCGTGCGCTCGTACGGGTCGAAGACCACTCCCTGCACGGAGGTGCGGACCCCGGTGATGATCTGCTGGTGGACCAGGGGAACCACGGCGTCCGTGCCGATGATCGCGGCCTCGGCGTCCATCACCGCCTGCTGCCGCTTCGCGCTGTCGGACAGCCCCTCGGCCTCGGCTACGGCCCCGTCGACCTCCTTGTCGCAGAGCAGTGCGAGGTTGTAGCCGCCGTCGCAGGTGTAGTCACTGGCGAGGACGGACACCGGGTCACCGGTGTCGAGGAGGGTGTTGCGGGCGGCGACGAACGCGTCGAACTTCCCTGTCAGGGCGTCGCTTTCGAGCCGCGAGTACTCGCGCACCTCCAGCTCGACCCTGAATCCGGCCTTCTCCAGCTGCTGCCCGAGCACCTGGGCGACCTCGGGCAGTTCGGGCCGGTTGTTGTAGGTGGCCACGGTCACCGACGTGCCGTCCGGCTCGGCGGCTCCGGCGCGCCCGGCGGGCTTGACGCGCTTGTCGGCGGCCCAGGTGACGGCGGGTCCGAACACTCCGGCGCCCGGGTCGGCGTACCCCTCGTACACGTCCTTGGCGAACACCGACGTGTCGACGGCCCCACGGGCGGCGGACCGGAGCGCCGGGTCCTTGAAGGGACCTTTCTTCGTGTTGAGGAGGAGGCTGGTGGTGCGGGTGGTGGCCGTCTCGTGGCGGGTGCCCTCGTCCAGTGCGGCCGCTTGGGAGACGGGGACGGCCTCGGCGATGTCGGCCTGGCCGGTGCGCAGGGCGTTCGTGCGGGCCGTGCCGTCGGATATGAACCTGGCGTCGATGCCGGAGGCCTGGGCGCGGCCGCCCCAGTAGTCGTCGTACCGGTCGAGGGTGGCTGCGGTGGTGCCGGAGAGCTTGGTGAGCTCGAAGGGGCCGGTGGCGGTGCCGGTGGGGTCGGGCCTCCTGCCCTTGTCGCCACCGCCCCCGCTTTCGCCGCTGCCGTACGCCTTGGGCGAGAGGATCGCGAGGCCCGGGCTCGACAGGCGCAGGGGAAGGGCGGGGTCGGCGTCGCCGGTGGTGACGCGCACCCGACTGCCGTCGGCCTCGGCTGCCTTGAGGGTGACACCGGCGAGCGCGGCAGGTACGGGTTTTGCCTCGGTCGCGTGGGTGAGGGCGGCGGCGACGGCGGCCGGGGTGACGGCGGTGCCGTCCTGGAAGGTCGCCTCGCGCAGCGTGAACAGCCAGGTCCGGTCGTTCTCCCGGGTCCACGACTGGGCGAGCGCGGGGGCCGCCGAACCGTTGGCGTCCAGTTCGGTGAGGCCCTCGGTGACGCCGAGGCGGCTGAGGAGGGTGGCGTCGGCGCCGTACGGGGAGAGGTTCTCGGCGGGCGGGAAGGCGAGGGCGACGCGGAGGCGGGAGCCGTCCGCGGCGTCTTCTCCGGCTGCTTCGCCTCCGGAGGCGAAGCAGCCGGTCGTCAGTACGGGGGTCAGCAGCAGGCCGGCGAGCAGTCGGCGCCGGGGGACGGGGCGCATGGTCCTCATGGGGGCGTTCCTCATGGGGTGGTTGGTGTGGGGT
>NZ_VMNX01000064.1 GCF_009377235.1 Streptomyces acidicola | reverse complement strand
CGGATAGGGGCCACAGGCGCCGATCGGCAGCAACGGCTCGACCAACGCCCACTCGTCGTCGCTGAGTTCACGCCTCGCCACACGAGAGTTGTACCAGCAGGTGATCACGACTCCGTACAGGCCCTAGCAAGGCTGAGGCCTGAAGCCGCAATCATCTCTTGCGGCTTCAGGCCTCTCTTGCTCTACGGCTAGCCGACGGGCACGGACAACAAGTACTGATCTTTTAACTCGTGGTGTTCTACGGGGTGGTGACGCTGGTCGTCGGGGCCGCTATGCCAGTCTCACGCGGTACGCACAAGGCGGCGGTCTGACGGCCGCGGACCGGGAGCGGCGTGAGCGGGTGCGCATGGCAGCCGCGGAGTTATTCGAGCAGGGCCGCACCGACGTGCAGGTGGCGCGGGAACTGCGGGTGACGCGGATGTCGGTGAACCGGTGGCGACGGGCCTACGACCGCCGAGGCATGGCGGGCTGTGCCGAAAGGGCAGGCCTCGCGGCCGAGGCTGAGTCCGGCGCAGTTCGCCCGGTTGCAAGCCGGTCTTCAGCGAAGCCCGTTGGCCCACGGCTTCGCCGACCAGTGGCCGATGCCGGCAAGGATCAAGACACTGATCGGGCGGATGTTCCACATCGGCTACACCGTTCCGGGGGTGTGGAAGTCCCCAGAGGGGGCAACCCCAGCTGCGGCGCAACGGCTGGTCGTGCCAGGTCCCCACCCACCGGGCGATCGAGCGGGACGTCGTCACTGCCTTCAAGAAGTCCTCGGCGTCGCAGGGGGCGAACACGGACTGCGCGGAGGTGGCGCACACGACTCACGGCGGCCGCGCGATACGGGACAGCAAGGACCGCCACGGGCCGGTCCTCTTTTTCACTCCCACCGAGTGGAAGGCGTGCACCACCGGTGTCAGGAGTGGGGAATTCGACGACTGAGGGCCGCGAAACAGCGAATGCGCCCCGCTCCGGCAGAGGCATGAACGGGGCGCGTTGCGTCATGGGCTGGCGTTCTGTCGTAGGGCGATCGGCACGTGGGTGGTGTGAGTTCGTCCGCGTCGACAACGTGGTCAACGAGCGGGAGTCGCAGAGGGAGTTGCGGTGAAGCGATCGACGCGACAGTGACGGTGGGCCAGGCTACGGTCCACCGTCACTGGAGGTCTGCTTAGCCGCAGTAAGTCGCCATGCTCGAGTAAATGGCCACGCCGCCGCTCGGTGAAACGAGGGTGCCACCGATGAGGATGCAACGGTCCGCCGCGTAGAAGGAGACTGGGCCCGCGTAGTAGCTGTACTCCGTAGAGCTGCCGAAGGCCGGGTCCCGCCTAACGGTGTCCGTCGTGCAACCGCCACCGGCAGTGGTGCCAGCCACGCAGCGGGACATGTAGATCGATTTGTGCGTGGGTGTACCGTAACCGCCTGTGCTGTTGGCTACGTTGACGGCGCATGTGAGTGGGGATTGTTGATGCGATGATCTTATGATCGTGATGTGCTCATGGCAATGCTCTCCCCAGCCTCTGCCGTCACACTTGGCTTATGGCACGCTGTCAGGACTCCTGGCGGGACGCTGTGCCCGTGGTCGCTGGGCGACTTCGTTGTTCGGTGAACGCCGGAGGGCCTTCGACACCGCGTCCCGCGCGGTGTCGAAGGCCCTCCAAATGCCGAGGTGGGTCAGTCCTCCTGGCGGAAGCTCGCTCCGTTGACGCCTCCGAAGAAGCCGCCGCCGTTGCCTTGGTTGTTGCCGCCCCCGCCCGTGTCCGCGGCCTGGAGGTTCACCGCGGTGCCGGCCGGCACCGGGCTGCCCGGCTGCTGATCCTGGTTGATGACCAACGCGTCGTCGTTCGAGGCGCCCACGACGTTGCCCAGCGCCAGACCCGCGCGCTCCAGCTCCTTCCTGGCGTCCTTCACGCGCTTACCCCGCACGTCCGGAACCGTCACCACCTGCTGCTCGGCCTTCTTACCGATCTGGATGTTCACGTTGGAGTTCTTGTCGACAGGCGTGTTGGCCGCCGGGGTGGTCGTGATGACCTTGCCGACCAGGTTGTCGTCCTGGGTGTCCACCTCGGTGCACTCACCAACGAGGTCGTTGGCCGCCATCTGCTGCTTGGCCGCGTCACAGGACTGGCCGGTGACGTCCGGGACCGTGGACTTCGACTCTTCCTTGGCGACGGTGAGGGTGATCGTGGAGCCCTTCTCGATCTCCTCGCCCGCGATGGGGTCCGTCTTCAGGACGGTGCCCGGGTCCTCGGTGGACTCCTTGGTCTCCGTCTCGACCTTGAACTGGTACTTGTTGTCCTCCAGTTCCTGCGTGGCCTCGTCGACCTTGTCACCGATGACGTTCGGCACCGCCACCTTCGGCGCCCCCGTCGACACCACCAGATTGATGGTGTCGCCCTTCTTGACCTCGGTCTTGGGGGCGGGGTCCTGGGAGCAGACGTTACCCCTCGTCTCGTCCTCGCAGGGCTTCTTGGTGATGTCCACCTTCAGGTCGACGTTGCTCGCCATCCGCTCGGCGGCGTTCTGCTTGGCGCCGACGAAGTTGGGGGTGTCGACGGTGTCGTTGCCGTTGCCGTTGCCGCTGAAGGCGACCATGCCGATCAGGATCGCGCCGACGAGGACCAGGACACCCGCGACGACCAGGAGGATCGTCGAGGTGTTGTTCTTCTTCTGGTTCTGGCGGCGTCGGCCGGCCCGGTCGTCGTAGCCGAAGCCGCCGTCGTCCGGGTTCATCGGCGGCAGCATGGTGGTGGCGCCGGCGTCCGCGGAGCGCAGGGCGGTCGTCGGCTGGTCGTCCGGGTAGGCGCCGTAGCCGACGGAACCCATGGCCGCGGTGGCCGCGACGGGCTGGCCGTCGAGGCAGGCCTCCATGTCGGCGCGCATCTCGTCGGCGGACTGGTAGCGGTAGTCCGGGTCCTTGACCAGGGCCTTCAGCACGATCGCGTCTATTTCAGGCGTGATCTCGGGGTCGAAGACCGACGGGGGCTGTGCTTCTTCCCGTACGTGCTGGTACGCCACCGCGACCGGTGAGTCCCCGATGAACGGGGGACGTACGGTCAGCAGTTCGTAGAGCAGGCAGCCGGTGGAGTACAGGTCGGACCGGGCGTCCACCTGCTCGCCCTTCGCCTGCTCCGGCGACAGGTACTGGGCGGTGCCGATGACCGCCGAGGTCTGCGTCATCGTCATGCCGGAGTCGCCCATGGCGCGGGCGATGCCGAAGTCCATCACCTTGACCTGGCCGGTGCGCGTCAGCATGACGTTCGCCGGCTTGATGTCGCGGTGGACGATGCCGTTGCGGTGCGCGTACTCCAGGCCCTGGAGGATGCCGATGGTCATCTCCATGGAGCGCTCCGGCAGCAGTTTGCGGCCGGAGTGCAGGAGTTCACGCAGTGTGGAGCCGTCGACGTACTCCATGACGATGTACGGGATCGAGACCCCGTCGATGTAGTCCTCGCCCGTGTCGTAGACCGCGACGATTGCGGGGTGGTTGAGCGAGGCGGCCGACTGGGCCTCCCGGCGGAACCGGGCCTGGAAGGTGGGGTCGCGCGCGAGGTCCGCTCGCAGCGTCTTCACCGCCACGGTGCGGCCGAGCCGGGTGTCGTGCGCGAGGTAGACCTCTGCCATGCCACCACGGCCGAGCACATGGCCCAGCTCGTACCGGCCGCCGAGGCGACGCGGCTCTTCCATAGCTTCCTACCAGCCCTCTCCGTCGGTCCCGCCCGCACCCACGTGTGGTCCGGCGGTGTGCTGTCCGGGCATACGGTACCCGGCTCGCCTTGCGTGACCTGGTCGGTCGCGTCACCTGATACAGGACCGGTATCGCAACGTGCACCTTTGTGAAGGCGACGTGACAGGGGTCACTTCTTGCTGTCGATGACTGCCTTCATCACGTCCCTTGCGATCGGGGCGGCAAGACCGCCACCGGAGATGTCGTCACGGTTGGCGCTGCCGTCCTCGACGACGACGGCCACAGCGACCGGCGAGCTGCCGTCGCTGAGCTTGGCGTACGAGATGAACCAGGCGTACGGCTTCTCGCTGTTCTTGAGGCCGTGCTGGGCGGTACCGGTCTTGCCGCCGACGGTGGCGCCGGGGATCTGCGCCTTGGTGCCGGTACCGGTCTTGACGACGGTCTCCATCATGCCCTGCAGCGCCTGGGCGGTTTCCCCGGAGACGGCCTGGGAGAGCTCCTCGGGCTCGTGCGTCTCGATGGTGTCGAGGTTCGAGGCCCGCAGCTGGTCCACCATGTAGGGCTTCATCAGCTTGCCGCCGTTGGCGATCGCCGAGCTGACCATGGCCATCTGCAGCGGGGTGGCGCGGGTGGAGGCCTGGCCGATGCCGCTCAGGGCGTTCTGCGGCCGGTTGTCCTTCGGGTAGACGCTCTCGGCGGCGCGGACGGGAATGTCGAGCTCGGCTTCGTTGAAGCCGAACTTGTCGGCCTGCTCGATCATCTTCTCGTTGCCGACCTGGTCGCTGAGGTTGGCGAAGACGGTGTTGCAAGAGACCTCCAGCGCGTCGCGCAGCGTGGCGTTCTCGCAGGCGCCGTGCTCGTTGGTGAGGTCGTACGTGGACTGGGGCAGCCGGTACGGGTCAGGGGTGTCGGTGCGCTCGTCGATGCCGTTGACCTTGCCGTTCTCCAGCGCCGCGGCGGCGGTGACCACCTTGAAGGTCGAGCCGGGCGGGTACGTCTCGCGCAGCGCCCGGTTGAGCATCGGCTTGTCCTTGTTCTTGTCCAGCTTCGTGAAGGTCTCGCCGTCCTTGCTGCTGATGCCGGCGAAGGTGCCGGGGTCGTAGGACGGGGTGGAGGCCAGCGCGAGGATGGCGCCCGTGGACGGGTCGATCGCGGCGACGGCGCCCTTCTTGTTGCCGAGCCCCTCGAAGGCCGCTTTCTGTGCGGCGGCGTTGAGGGTGGTGACGACTTGGCCGCCCTCCTTCTTCTTGCCGGTGACCATGTCGAGGGTGTTGCGGAAGAAGAGCCGGTCGTCGTTGCCGGTGAGGATGCCGTCCTCGAGGTTCTCCAGCTGGGTGGCGCCGACGGCCTGGGAGGCGTACCCGGTGACGGGCGCCCACATCTCGCCGTCCTTCCAGGTCCGCTTGTACTTGAAGTCCGTGCCCTCGGTGGCGACGGACCCGGTGATCGCCTTGCCGTCGACGATGATGTTGCCGCGGGGGGTGGCGTAGCGCTCGATGGAGATGCGGCGGTTCTTGGTATCCGTCTTCAGGGTGTCGGCCTTGACGTACTGGAGCCAGTTGTCGCGGATGAGCAGGGTGAGAATGAGGAATCCGCAGAAGAGCGCGATCCGGCGCAGGGGCTTGTTCACGGGCGAACCACCTGGGTCATCTCGGCGTCGGGGTTGGCGGCCGGCGTCGGGGCCGGGCGGCGGGCGGTGTCGCTGATTCTGAGCAGGATGCCGATCAGCGCCCAGTTGGCGATGACGGAGGAACCGCCGTACGCCACGAAGGGCAGTGTCATACCGGTCAGCGGGATCAGGCCCAGGACGCCGCCGGCGACCACGAAGACCTGGAGAGCGAAGGCGCCGGACAGGCCGGCCGCGAGTAGCTTGCCGAACGGGTCGCGGGCCGCGAGGGCGGTGCGGATGCCGCGCTCCACGATCAGGCCGAAGAGCAGCAGGATCGCCATGACGCCAGCCAGGCCCAGTTCCTCGCCGAAGGTGGCGAGGATGAAGTCGGAGTTGGCGGCGAAGCCGATGAGGTCGGAGTTGCCCTGGCCGAGTCCGGTGCCGAGGGTGCCGCCGGAGCCGAAGGCCCACAGGGCCTCCATGGACTGCTCGGAGTGGCCGATGATGCCCTGCTGACTGAGCTGGTACTCCTTCATCGGGTCGAGCCAGGCCTGGACGCGCTGCTGGACGTGCGGCTGGAAGGAGGCCACGCCGACGGCGCCCGCGGCTGACATCAGCAGACCGAACACGATCCAGCTGGTGCGCTCGGTGGCGACGTACAGCATGATTACGAACATGCCGAAGAACAGCAGCGACGTACCGAGGTCGGTCTCGAAGACCAGGATCAGGATGGACACCGCCCAGACGATCAGGATGGGCCCGAGATCACGGCCACGCGGCAGGTACAGGCCCATGAAGCGACGGCTGGCGAGGGCGAGGGCGTCTCTCTTCACCATGAGGTAGCCGGCGAAGAAGACCACGATGACGATCTTCGCGAACTCACCGGGCTGGATCGTGCCGAGGCCCGGAATCCTGATCCAGATCTTGGCGCCGAAGATGTTCGCACCAAGCCCTGGGACCAGCGGCAGCAGCAGGAGGACCAGAGCCGTGACCATGGAGATGTAGGTGTAGCGCTGCAGGACGCGGTGGTCCTTGAGGAAAATCACTACGACGACGAAGAGCGCGACGCCGATCGCCGAGTTCAGCAACTGCCGTGGCGAGGCCTCCACGTACGTGGAGCTCAGCTGGAGCCGTTCGGACTGGTCGAGGCGCCAGATGACGACAAGCCCGAGTCCGTTGAGCAGCGTGGCGAGCGGCAGCATCAGTGGGTCGGAGTACGGCGCGAACCTGCGCACCACCAGATGGCCCACGCCTGCCAGCAGGCCCAGCCCGAGCCCGTAGCCGAGCAGGCCGGTCGGGACCTCGTCGTTGATGGCGAGGCCCACGTTGGCGTAGGCGAACACTGGGATCGCCACGGCGAACACCAGCAGCATGAGCTCGGTGTTGCGTCTGCTCGGTGCGCCGATGGCGCCGATCGTGGACGTGTGGTGCGTCGGCGAGTTGGTAGTACTGCTCATCGTATGACGAGGCCCCTCACGGCTTGCCTACTGCTTCCCGCACAGCGAGACCAGCTTCTGCTCTTCCTCGGACAGGCTGGGGCCGGTGGGTGTGGGTGTCGGTGTGGACGACGGCGCCGACGTCGATGGCGACGAAGTCGGCGACGGTGATGCCTTGGACGAGAGTGAGGACTGAGTGGTTCCCGTGACCCCTCCGGCCTCTCCCTCGCCTGTCTTTGAGTTATTACGGCTCTCGGCCTCGCGGCGCTCAGCGTCCTTCTTGCACGCGGACGCCTGGGTGGAGAGCTCGTCGATTTTCTGCTGGGCGTCCTTCAGGCCGCCCTCGGCGATGGTGGCCTTGACCAGGTTCTGCTGGTACGGCGGCAGGTACTTGAGTTCGATCTCGGGGTGGTCCTTCTCGACCTTCGAGAGCGAGACCCATGCCAGGTCCTGGCTGATGCCCTGGTAGAGCGCGACGTGGTCCTCGTTGGCGCCGACGTAGTACTGCGTCTGCGTCCACCGGTAGCCGGCGTACGTGCCGCCGCCGATCACGGCGACGGCGAGCAGCGAGTAGAACGATCTCTTCAGCCACCCGCCCTTCTTGCGGGGCTTGACGAAGTCCTCGTCCGCGTACTGGCCGAAGCTGTCCGACGATGCGTAGCCGCCCGCGTCGCCGGAGCCGGGCGGGCCGAACTCGCCGCCCTGTCCGGGCACCTGGCGGCCGAGGCCGGCCGCACGGCCGGCCGGGGTCTGCATGGCGCCGTTGTCGTGCAGCTGGTGCTGGTTCTCGGCGACGGCGCCCACCACGACCGGGGTGTCGGAGAGCTGGGCGGCGAGGGTGTCGCCGGCGTCGATGTCGAGGACATCGGCCACGATGACCGTGATGTTGTCCGGGCCGCCGCCGCGCAGCGCGAGCTGGATCAGCTCCTGCACCGTCTCCTGCGGGCCCTGGTAGCTGGCGAGGGTCTCCTCCATCGTCTGGTGGGAGACGACGCCGCTGAGGCCGTCGGAGCAGATCAGGTAGCGGTCGCCGGCGCGGACCTCACGGATGGAGAGGTCGGGCTCGACATGGTCGCCACTGCCCAGCGCGCGCATGAGGAGCGAGCGCTGCGGGTGGGTGGTGGCTTCCTCCTCCGTGATGCGTCCCTCGTCGACGAGACGCTGCACCCAGGTGTGGTCCTGGGTGATCTGGGTGAGGACGCCGTCCCGCAGGAGGTATGCGCGGGAGTCGCCGACGTGGACGAGGCCGAGGCGCTGCCCGGTCCACAGCAGGGCGGTCAGGGTGGTCCCCATGCCCTCCAGCTGGGGGTCCTCCTCGACCATCATGCGCAGCTGGTCGTTGGCGCGCTGCACGGCGGTGCCGAGCGAGGTGAGGATGTCGGAGCCGGGTACGTCGTCGTCGAGGGCGACGATGGTGGAGATCACCTCGGAGGAGGCCACCTCACCGGCGGCCTGGCCGCCCATGCCGTCGGCGATCGCGAGCAGGCGCGGTCCCGCGTAGCCCGAGTCCTCGTTGCCCTCGCGGATCATGCCTTTGTGCGATCCGGCGGCGAAGCGCAGAGACAGACTCATGCGCACCTCGCCCGTCGGCTCCGGGTACATCCGCACGGTGCCCACCCTCCGGTCGGGAGCGCGCCGGGGCCCGTCGTGGGGGCCACCGCGTGCTCGCTCCGCTCGCTCATTTGTCGTACTACTTCCGCAGCTCGATGACGGTCTTGCCGATGCGGATCGGCGCGCCCAGCGGAATCGGTGTGGGGGTCGTCAGTCGGTTCCGGTCGAGGTACGTGCCGTTGGTGGATCCCAGGTCCTCGACGATCCACTGGCCGTCACGGTCCGGGTAGATCCTGGCATGCCTGCTGGACGCGTAGTCGTCGTCCAGCACGATGGTGCTGTCGTGGGCGCGGCCCAGCGTGATGGTCTGCCCCTGCAGCGCGACCGTCGTACCCGTGAGAGTGCCCTCGGAGACGACGAGCTTGGTGGGCGCACCGCGGCGCTGGCGGCCACCGCCACCGCCGGACTGCTGGCCGCGCTGCTGCGGGGGCGCCTGGCGCGCGGCCTGCTGCGGCCGCGCGCTCTCACGCCGTGAACCGCGCTGAGTGACGCGCGTACCGAACAGGTCGCTGCGGATGACCTGCACGGCCACGATCACGAACAGCCACAGTACGGCCAGGAAACCCAGCCGCATGACCGTGAGGGTCAGCTCTGACATTGCCCCCGCTTCACCCTTCGGCTTGCCGGTAAATGATGGTGGTGCTGCCCACGACGATCCGCGAGCCGTCGCGGAGCGTAGCGCGGGTGGTGTGCTGCCCGTCCACCACGATGCCGTTGGTGGACCCGAGATCCTGGATCGTCGAGGGCGTTCCGGTCCGGATCTCGCAGTGCCGGCGGGAGACGCCGGGGTCGTCGATCCGCACGTCGGCTTCGGTGCTGCGACCCAGCACCAGCGTCGGGCGGGAGATCTGATGGCGGCTGCCGTTGATCTCGATCCAGTGGCGTGTGCGCCCGCCCGCAGCGGGGGCGGGCCCGCCCGGGGGCCGCTGGCCGTAGGGCGCGGCGCCGGAGCGTGCGCCGGGCGGCGGCGCGGACGGCATGGGCGGAGCACCCGCGGGCGCGGAGGCCGGCGGGTAGCCGTAGCCGCCGCCGGCTCCGGGACGGCCGCCGGCCGGGGCGGACGCGGGAGCCTGCTGGCTGCTGGTGGAGGCGAGCGTACGACTGCGCACCCGGTACAGACCGGTGTCGAGGTCGTCGGCCTTCTCCAGGTTGACCTTGATGGGGCCCATGAAGGTGTAGCGCTGCTGCTTGGCGTAGTCGCGCACCATGCCGGCGAGCTCGTCGCCGAGCTGGCCGGAGTAGGGGCTGAGGCGCTCGTAGTCCGGCGTGCTCAGCTCCACGATGAAGTCGTTGGGGACGACGGTCCTGTCGCGGTTCCAGATCGTCGCGTTGTTGTCGCACTCCCGCTGGAGCGCGCCGGCGATCTCGACCGGCTGGACCTCGGACTTGAACACCTTGGCGAAGGTGCCGTTGACCAGGCCTTCGAGGCGCTGCTCGAACTTCTTCAGGACTCCCATGGGGCACCTCCTCCGTCGTTGCCGTCCTGCATCCTGCGTCCGTACTGCTTACTGATCGTATCCACGCGCCGTGAAATCGGGTGGTTCCCCCTGTCGGCCCGGTCGACAGGTGTCGACACCCACTGAAGTCCCCTCCCGGATTCCCTGCGCAGCACCCCTTCGAACTCCTCCCGCCATACTCCCGCCGAGGTTTCTGCCAAGGATCGTAGAGGGGGTGCGAGACCAGTGTCCCGCACCTGACTGTGGACCCTGCCTTCCTCCTGGGGAGATGGCCGGGACCGGTACGAGGTTGATACGTGAACCGGCACACGTCGATACAGGTGGAAACGTGTGGCGCCGCACACGGACGCACGGGCCGGCGCACAGGGTGGCACGGGGTCATGGGCGGTCGGTCCAGTGAGCGTGTGCGGGCGGCGGGCGCACGGACGCCACCCGCACGGGGCGTGGACATTCGCGCTGGCGGCAGCCCTGGAGAACGGATGTGAACCCACCGTCTCCAGCGTGCTAATCTTCTGCGTGTCGGAAGGCGCCGGGCCGCAAGGAGCGGGGCCAGAGGACACACCCAATGCGCGGGTGGCGGAATAGGCAGACGCGCTGGATTCAGGTTCCAGTGCCCGCAAGGGCGTGGGGGTTCAACTCCCCCCTCGCGCACAACAGCACAGCGAAGAACCGATGGAACGGGTCGCTGCTGGTGACGGAAGTCACGGCAGCGGCCCGTTTCTCGTTGTGCCCGCCGGGAGGCGGGAGTGGGCTTGTGGGAGTGGGCTGAGATGTTCGTGGTGTGAGGCATCACACGGCCGGGGTGGCTGTGCGTCAGGCCCCTGTCCGTGACAAAGGTCACGGTCAGGGCCCTGCTTCTGGCCTGATTGTGCGGCGTCGGCCCAGAAACGGCAGGGCGCACGGCAGCGCGCACGGCAGGGCCCTGCTAGAAGCCTCTGCGTACGCCCCCGTCGATCGACAGCATCACTCCTGTCAGGTACGCCGCGGCGGGCGACAGCAGGAAGGCGGCGCTCCGGCCGAACTCGTCAGGGGTTCCGTAGCGGCGCAGGGGGATGACGGCGGTCGCAGTGGCGCGGGCGGCGTCGGCGTCGCCGCCGCGGGCATCGAGTTCGCGTACCCGGTCGGTTTCGATATGGGCGGGCACGAGGCCGACGACGCGGATGCCTCTCGGGCCCAGCTCGTTCGACAGGTTCTTCGCGTAACCGGCCAGGCCCGGCCGGAAGGCATTGGAGATCGCGAGGCCCGGAACCGGCTCGTACACGGAGCTGGACAGGACGAAGCCGATGACACCTCCCTCGCCCAGCTCCGCCGCGACAGCGCGGGACAGCCGTACCGCACCGAGGAAGACCGACTCGAAGGCGGCGCGCCACTGGTCGTCGTCGACGAGGTCCGACGTGCCCGCCGGCGGGCCGCCGACGCTGATGAGTACCCCGTCCAGCCGCTGGAAGGCATCGCGGGCCGCGACGATCAGCCGGTCCGGAGTCGCGGTGTCGGCGTTGTCGGCTGCGACACCGACTGCCTGCCCCGGGCCGCCGAGTTCCTCCGAGGCGGCCGTTACCGACTTCTCGCTGCGTCCGCTGACGACCACCCTCGCACCGTCCGCCACCAGTGAGCTTGCGGCGGCCCTCCCCAGACCGCGGGTGCCGCCGGTGACGATGTACACCCGGTTCCTCAGGCCGAGGTCCATGGCTGCTGTCGCCTCTCCGGTCGTGGGGGCTGGCGTGGGGGTTGGCGTGCGGGCTGTCGTGCGGGCTGTCGTGAGGGTCGTCGTGCGGGCCGTTTCGCCTACAGCATCGCCTTCTGGGGTTGCGTGGGCACCACGATGACCGTGGTGGTGCCGGCGCTCAGGGCCGCAGTGAACTCGCGCTCCAGGTCCTGAGCGGTCTCCACGTCGACCGCGCGGCATCCGAAGCCGCGGGCCACGGAGGCGATGTCGATCCCGGGCAGATCGAGCCCGGGAACGCCCGGAGTCTCCTCCAGCACCGCAAACGACTTGAGGATGGAGTACTCGTGGTTGCGCATGACCACGTAGACGACCGGCAGGTTGTGCTGCGCCGCTGTCCAGATGGCCTGCACGGAGTACTGGAAGGAGCCGTCGCCGATCAGGCCGACCACCGGCCGCTCGACGCCTCTGTCCCGGTCGCCGAGCGCGACGCCCACGGCGGCCGGGGTGCCCCAGCCGATCCCTCCGCTGGCCGTGGCGAAGAACGATCCGGACCGGTTGGTGGGTAGCCACTCGATCTGCTGCGCCATCGTGGAGGTCGATTCGTTGACGATGACCGCGTCGGGCGGCCGGACCCGGCTCAGGGCGGCGTACACCTCGGGTGGGGTGAGCGGGCTGCCAGGCGCCTGCGGCAGCTCGCGGGGCCGCGCCATCGGCTCCGGGGAGGTCCGTGTCGATCCCTCGGCGACCAGGTCCAGGAGCAGTTCGATCGCCGTCGTGGGATCGCCCAGGAGGCTGTCGCCCACCCGCGCCGCCGCGGCAACCCCCGGATCGCCAGTGATCTGCAGGAGCTCCACGCCGTCGGGAAGATAGTCGCCGGGTACGTAGGGGTAGTACCGGAACACCTCCGCGCCGATCACGACCACCAGGTCGTGTCCCGCCAGCCGGTCGCTGATGGTCCTCACCGACATGCCGAGCGGGCCGCCGAAGAGGGCGTGGTCCTCGGGGAAGGAGGCACGGTCCAGCAGCGGGGCGCCGTAGACGGAGGCGCGCAGCTTCTCCGCGAGGGCGACGGCCGCGTCCCAGCCGCCGCCGCGGTCGACCTCCGGTCCGAAGACCAGGGCGGGGCGGCGGCTCGCGGAGATCCGGTCGGCGAAGTCGCGCAGCCGCTCCGTGTCGGGGGCGACGCGGGCGCTCACCGTCCGCACCCTGGCGAAGCCGGACAGGGGCCGTTTCCAGTCGTCCATGGGAATCGACAGGTGGACCGGTCCGGCCGGCGGCTGCAAGGCCTCCGCGTAGGCCCGCAGGAAGGCCTCGGGGACGTCTTCGGCGCGGGCGGGCTCGTAGGACCATTTCACCCACGGCTTCGGCAGTGTGGTGGCCTCACGGTTGCCGAGATACGGCTCCCCGATCACCAGTTCCCGGTGCTGCTGTCCCGAGGTGATGATCAGGGGCGTGTTTCCGTGGTAGGCCGCCACCAGGTTGCCCAGGGCGTTTCCCAGCCCGGCCGAGGAGTGCACGTTGATCAGTGCGGGGCGGCGGGTCACCTGGGCGAAGGTGTCGGCCATCGCGATGACGGAGGCCTCCTGCAGCGCCAGGACGTAGGTGAAGTCCTTGGGGAAGTCCTGAAGGAAGGGCTGTTCGGTGGAGCCGGGATTACCGAAGACCGTGGTGAGTTTCAGGGTCCGCAGCAGGTCGTAGGTGACGCTGCGGACGGTGGACAGATCGGGCTGGTCGGGCTGGTTGGTCAGTTCGGGCTGATGGGGCTGGTCGGGCTGGTTGGTCATTGTTGCCACCGACTCTCACAACTCGATGGGGAGGTGCCGGGGGCCGCGCAGGACGGCGCTGTGACGGTAGGGGGGAGGGTCTTCGGCCAGGGTTGCGGTGCTGAGGTGGGGGAGTAGCGCGCTCAGGGCGATCTGGGCTTCGACCCGGGCCAGGGGTGCGCCGTAACAGATGTGGATGCCGCTGCCGAAGCCGAGGTGCCGGTTGTCCTGGCGGGCGGGGTCGAACCGGTCGGGGTCGCGGAACCGCTTGGGGTCACGGCTGCCCGAGGCCAGCACCAGCACCACGGGCACGCCCTTGGGGATGGTGGTGCCCGCGACGTCGACATGGGCGAGGGGGGTGCGTTGCAGCATGTGGACCGGGGGCTCGTAGCGCAGCAGTTCCTCCACCGCGCCGGGCATCAGGTCGGGTTCACGGCGCAACCGGTCCAGCTGGTCGCGGTGGCGCAGCAGGGTGAGCACCCCGTTGGTGATGAGGTTGACCGTGGTCTCGTGTCCGGCGACGAGCAGCAGTACGGCGGTGGCGGCGAGTTCTTCGTGGGTGAGGGCTCCGGCCGGGTCCGGGTCGTTGACGAAGGCGGACAGCATGTCGTCGCCCGGGCGGCCACGGCGCTGGTCGGCGAGGTCCGCCAGATAGCGGCCCATCTGCGCCCGGGCCTGGATGCCCGCCCGTTGACGCTCGGTGGGGTCCTCGCCGGGCCTGATGTCGACGGAGTCGATGATCGCGCCGGACCACTCGCGGAACACCGGCTCGTCCTCGCGCGGGACCCCGAGCAGTCGGCAGATGACGGTGACGGGCAGCGGGTACGCGAAGTCGTCGACGATGTCGATGCGCGTACGGCCGTGGAACGACGCGAGCAGTTCCTCGGTGATCGCGGCGATCTCGCCGCGCATCGAGTCGATCCGGTCCGGGCTGTGCGGGGGACCGAACGGCCGTGTGGCCAGGCTGCGCAGCCTGTGGTGTTCGGGGTCGTCGAGGCGGATGAAGGGGAGCATCTGCTCCGGCTCTTCCGCTTCCAGGCCGCGGTAGGGGGCGGCGCGGTTGCGGCGGTCCGAGCTGAGCCGCGGGTCGTGGAACAGGGAGACGATGTCGTAGTACGTGCCGACCAGGTAGCTGCCGTCCGTCTGCCGCGCCACGCCCGCCTCGCGGAGTTCCGCGTACAGAGGGTAGGGGTCGGGGCGGTTGGCCTGGTCGGTGATCCGCTCCAGCAGGGTGTCGACAGCCATGCGGGGGCTCCTCGTGGCAGGGCGGGGGGTGTTTCACGTGAAACCGTGCAGACGCAGGGGTCAGCCGGCGGGGCGCACCACGGTGAGCCGGCGGTCCGGCAGATGACCGGTGAGCGCGACGGTGGGGCCATGGGACAGCCCCTTCGGGTCCGGTACGTCGGAAGGGAGCGGGAATTCGGTCACCAGGGGGTGACCGTCGGCCGCGCCGGGCCCGGGCGGGAACGGGGCGGCGGTCTCGATCAGGCGCTGGTAGTGCTCCAGCCACTTGGCCATGTTGACGGTGACCGCGGCGGTGATGCGGCCCCGGTAGCCGTAGACCGCCACCAGACGGCGGTCGCGGAGCGAGCCCTGGGCGATGACGACCTGGTCGGAGAAGGTGGGCACGCCCACGGACTTGATGTTGACGCCGAACTGGTTCGACCAGAACACCGGGACCGCGAGGTGCGGGCGCCGTCGCGGCTCCGGAGTGACCATGTTGTGGGCCGCCACCTCGGCCTGCTCGACCGCGTTGCCCCAGTGCTCCAGGGACAGCATCTGGTAGTCGAAGAGGGGGTGCGGGAAGCGGGAGACGTCGCCGGCCACGAAGACGTCGTCGGTGACGATTCCGTACATGTCGAAGGCGCGGCAGCCCGCGTCGCAGGCGACCCCGTGAGTGCCCGCCGCCAGCCCGGAATCCGCCAGCCACTCGACGTTGCGGACGGCACCCAGGGCGACGACGCACAGGTCCGCGTCGATGCGGTCGCCGTCGGAGAGGTCCGCTCCGGTGAACCGGCCGCTGTCGTCGCCGCGCAGATCGGTGACGGTCACTCCGCAGCGCAGGTCCACGCCGTGGGCCCGGTGCAGGCCGGTTGCGAGTTTGGCCAGGGTGCCGCCGAGTGCGCCCACCAGTGGTGCGGTGCCGCGTTCCGCGACCGTGACGGGGAGGCCCCGTTCCCGGCAGGCCGAGGCGATCTCGGATCCGGTGAAGCCTGCACCGATCACCAGCACACGGCGTGGCCCGGCGGCCAGCCGGTCGGCCAGGCGCGCGGCGTCGTCGCGGGTGCGCAGGGTGAGCACTCCCTCCAGGGCGGCCTGCTCCGGGCGGGGCCAGGGGCGGGCCCGCGTTCCGGTGGCGATCAGTAGCCGGTCGTAGGGCAGTGAATCGCCGTCGGCCAGCAGGATCCGCTTGCCGTCCAGGTCGAGCCCGGTGGCGCGCACCCCGAGCCGCCAGTCGGCGTCCAGGGGTTGGCGCGTCGGCAGGCCGGGGCGCATGGGCGGGCCGGGGCGCATCGGCAGGTCCGGGCTCATCGGCGGGCCAGGGCGCATTGGCAGGCCGGTGGTGTCTGCCGCTGCCATGCCCAGCAGCACCTGTTTGGACAGCGGCGGCCGGTCGTAGGGCGGGTGGGGCTCCTCCCCCACCACGGTCAGTGAGCCGGTGAAGCCCTTCTCGCGCAGTGTCTCGGCGGCCCGCAACCCGGCCAGCGACGCACCGACGATGACGATCCGGCCGTCCCGGAGGTCACCGGGCACCGGAGCTCACCTCCTCCCCCACGAGAATGGCCTGGACCGGGCACGCCGCCGCGGCCTGGTGCACGCGCTCCAGCTGATCGTCGGGGACGGCCGGGCGGTACAGCAGGGCCTCCTCACCGGGCAGCGAGAACACCTGCGGCGCGAGGAACACGCACTGCGCGTACGCCTGGCAGCGGGTGAGGTCCACGACGATCTGCATCCCGAGCCACTCCCTCCGGGGGCTTTGAGCTCCCTGTAGCTCCCTGTCCCTCTCTGAGCTCTGTCTCTCAGCTCCCTTTCTAAGCTCGGGACGGGTCGGGCGCTCGCCCGGCTACTCCGGCGGAGCGGGGCTTGCTGGACTGATCAGGGGAACTGGACAGGGGAACTGGACAGGGGTGCTGAACGGGGTTTCGCGGGCAGGGTGGCGGGGGGCAGCGACATCACCATTCGCGCGTCAGGGCGTGCGGCTCTCAGCCGTGCCCTGCGAGCGTGACCTTCTGACCGCTTCGTGCCGCCAGGTTTTCCACAGGGTCTGACGCGTTTCGGCCGGCGGTTGTACGGTTTCGCGGAGTTGATGTTCGTGTGCGGGCGGGGGAGGTGGTCGGCATGACCGAGGTCGGTGCGGTGCTGGAGGCACAGGCGGCGGCCGGGGTGCGGGTGCCCTGGGTGCGCGGTTTCGCGCGGTGGCCCGTGGAGGGAAGCTCGCCCAAGGAGAAGGGGAAGGCGCTGCGCGCGCGGGTACGACGCGGTGCGCATGCGGAGCTGACGCTCGACGCCGGCCGGCCGGACGCGGCGACCGCGGTCGTGGAGTCCAACCGCGGTCGGCTCCCCGAGCTCACGCCGATACGGGTCGGCAGGATGGCCGCGACGCCCTTCGCGTTCCTGCGCGGTTCGGCCGGCCTCATGGCGTACGACCTCGCGCGCACGCCCGTCACCGGCATGGGGGCCCAGATCTGCGGTGACGCGCACGCGGCGAACTTCGGCCTGTACGCGGACGCGCGCGGCGGACTGGTCATCGACCTGAACGACTTCGACGAGACCGTGCACGGCCCCTGGGAGTGGGATCTCAAACGGCTCGCCACCTCGCTCGTCCTCGCGGGCCGGGAGGCGGGCGCCGACGAGGACAGCTGCCGCAAGGCTGCATACGACACGGTCGGGGTGTACCGCCGCACGGTGCGGCTGCTCGCCAAGCTGCCGGTACTGGACGCGTGGAACGCCATCGCGGACGAGGAACTGGTCTCCCACACCGACGCCCACGACCTGCTCGGCACGCTGGAGCGGGTCTCGGAGAAGGCGCGGGCCAACACGAGCGGGCGGTTCGCGGCGAAGTCCACGGAGGTGCTTCAGGACGGCAGCCGTCGCTTCGTGGATGCCCCGCCGGTGCTGCGCCGCGTGCCGGACGAGGAGGCCGCGTCGGTGGTGACCTCCCTGGAGGAGTACCTGACGACGCTGTCCGAGGACCGTCTGCCGCTCCTGGCCCGGTACGCGGCGCACGACGTCGCGTTCCGCGTGGTCGGCACCGGCAGTGTGGGCACCCGTTCGTACGTCGTCCTTCTGCTGGACCACCGGGGCGAGCCGCTGGTCCTCCAGGTCAAGGAGGCCCGCCCCTCGGTGCTGCTCCCGCATCTGGCGACGGCCGGCTTCGAGGCCCCGGCCGTGCCCCACGAAGGCCGCCGGGTGGTCCTCGGTCAGAAGCGCATGCAGGTCGTCAGCGACATCCTGCTCGGCTGGACCTCGGTCGACGGACGCCCCTACCAGGTGCGGCAGTTCCGCAACCGCAAGGGCAGCGTCGACCCGGCGGCCCTCGCTGTCGACCAGATAGACGACTACGCCCGCATGACCGGCGCCCTCCTGGCCCGCGCCCACACCCACACCGCCGACCCCCGTCTCATCGCCGGTTACTGCGGCAAGAGCGAGGAGCTGGACGAGGCCATCGC
Organism: Streptomyces acidicola; assembly: GCF_009377235.1. Lineage (GTDB taxonomy): Bacteria > Actinomycetota > Actinomycetes > Streptomycetales > Streptomycetaceae > Streptomyces > Streptomyces acidicola. Next base: position 23,992 of record NZ_VMNX01000064.1, on the reverse strand, counting down.
GTCGTTCGCGGTCACATACGCGGACCGGACGGAAGCCGACCACGACGTGTTGGTGGCGGCGGTCAGGGCCGGGCGGATCGCGGCGGAACTGGGCGTGTGAGGCGTGTAGGCGCGCCAGCCTGTGAGGCGTGTAGGCGTGCCGGCCTGTGAGGCCTGCGGGCGTGTGAGGGACCGGCGGGAGTGTGACGGCACTCGTGGGGCGGCGGAGCTGAGCGTGTGAGTGGGCCGGATCGTGGGTCCGGGCGGGGACGGTGAAGCTCGGTGGGCGGTCGGGCCGTGGCCTACGCTGGTCGGGTGACGACCCCGGAAGCCGATCAGTCCAAGTCCGTGCCCGATGCGGGAGGTCCGCAGGAGGAGGCGGCCGCGCCTGCGGAGGCGTCGTCCGGCGCCGCCGGGCGGCCCGACATACCGGCCGGTGCAGCCGAGCAGGGCGGGGAAGGTAGGGAAGGCGGGGAGGGCTCCGGCGAGGGGCAGCCCGCATCCGGGGGCGGCGCGGGTACGGGGAGTGCGGGTTCTGGGGCTCCGGACTCCGGTGAGGCTGCGGGCTCCGGGAGTGGCGCGGGTTCCGGTGATGGCACGGATGCCGGTGATGGCACGGATGCCGGAGCTGCGGACTCCGGTGATGGCGCGGGCGGCTCTGAGACGAGCGCGGGCGACCAGAGCGGCTCCGACACGAATGCCGGCACCACCGACACGGCGGCGGGCGGGCCCGACACGGCGGCGGGCGGGCCCGACACGAGTACGGGCGAGGCCGACACGAGTGTGGGCGGGTCCGACGGGAAAACCGACGGGACCGAGGACGCGCGGCCCGAGGCGCGGCTGGAGCGGGCCGTGCGGGTGGCCGAGCAGGCGTTGATCGAGTTCGAGATCGCCGTCGAGACCTTCCGCGTCGAGGTGGAGAACTTCTCGCGGCTGCACCACCAGAAGCTCGGACCCATGTACACGCGGCTCGACGAGCTGGAGGCCCAGATCGCCGAGGCGCGAGCCGCTCGCACCGGCGACCCGGAGGACATCCGCGCAGCCCAGGAAGCCCGTGCACGGGTCATGCCCATGCCCGGGGTCGAGGAGCTCTTCCACGGCTGGATGGACTCGGACGGGCTGTTCCCGGAGGCCGCGGCGATGCTCACGGACCAGCCGGTGCGGCCCCCGGAGCGGGTGCGCCCGAGCGAGGAGGCCCGCAAGCTCTACCGCGAACTCGCCCGCAAGGCCCACCCCGACCTCGCGCAGGACGAGACCGAGCGCAAACGGCGCGACGAGTTCATCACCCGGGTCAACGCGGCGTACGGCCGCGGCGACGAGGCACTGCTGCGGGAGCTCTCCGCGGAGTGGGACGCGGGTCCCGTCCCCGAGGAACGCAGGCCGAGTCCCAGCGAGGAGCTCTACGCCCGACTCGAATGGCTCGCCCAGCGCAAGGAGATGCTTACCCTGGTCGCCCGGGAGCTGGAGGAGGGCGCGATCGGCGGGATGCTGCGCCTGGCGCCGGACGACCCCGACCGCCTCCTCGACGAGATCGCCGAGCAGCTCCTCGCCCAGGTTGCCCAACGCGAGGCGGAACTGGCCGGGCTGCTCGGCTAGCGGGCCTTCGTACGTGCGGGCCACTCGGGCGCCGCGGGCCACTCGGCCGTCTTTGCCGGCCGGCCGTCTTTGCCACTCGGCCGTCTTTGCCGGCCGGGTGTCGTTGTCGGCCCGGGAGTCGGTGTGAGCCGGCCGTCGTCGTCGGCCGGCTCGGCGACACCGCACCCCTGTTCGGTCGGGTAGCGTCTGTCACATGCATTTCGGAGCTGGTGTGCCCACGGTCGAGGTCACGGACCTCGCGGACGGCGACTTTCTGCTGGACGTCCGCGAGGACGACGAGTGGCAGGCGGGTCACGCCGCGGGGGCGCTGCACATCCCCATCAGTGAGTTCGTGGCCCGCTACGGCGAGTTCACCGAGGCGGCACCGCAGGACGGGCGGGTCCATGTGATCTGCCGCAGCGGCGCACGCTCGGCCCAGGTCACGATGTACCTCGTCCAGCAGGGCATCGACGCCGTGAACGTCGACGGCGGCATGCAGCTCTGGGCGGCCGGCGGACGTGCGGTCGTGGACGCCAAGGGACAGCCCGGCTTCGTGCTGTAGTCACGGGCCGGGCGCGACCGGCGTCACCCGAGGGCGTGCGTCGCCAGCAGGTCGCCCAGTGCCTCCTCGTGGGCCGCCGCCGGGCCGAGGGACAGCTCCAGCTGCTTGGCCCAGGCGTGGTACCGGTGGAGCGGGTACTCGACGTCGGCGCCGAAGCCGCCGTGCAGATGCTGTGCCGTCTGCACGACTCGCCGTACGCCTTCCGACGCCCAGATCTTGGCCACGGCCACGTCCCCGGCCAACGGCAACGCGGCCCCCGCACCCGCCCCTGTCCCCGACCCGACCCGCCACGCCGCCTGCCACAGCGTCGCCTCCATCGCCCGCAGGTCGATGTAGCGGTCCGCCGCCTGCACGGCGACGGCCTGGAACGTGGCGATCGGGAACCCGAACTGCTCCCGCTTCCCCGTGTACTCGCTGGTCATCCCGAGCACACCCTCACCCAGACCGAGCGCCAGCGCACACGTCCCAGTGGTCAGCAGCGCACGCAGCCACTCCCACGCCCCGTCGGCGTCCAGGACGTCCCGCGCGGGGAGCCTCACGGAGTCCAGGCTCAGCTCGCCGAGCCGCTCACCCGTCGTCGTGACCTGCTCGGCGAGCACGACTCCCTCGTGCAACCGGGGCACGAGGGCGAGTACGGTGCGTCCGGCCGCCGGGGCGTGTGCGGGGACGAGGACGAAGTCGGCGTTGTACGCCCAGGGCACCGCCGTCTGCACGCCGTCCAGGACCCAGGTCCCGTCGCTCTCGTGCCGTGCGGTCACGGCGAGTTCGGCCGGATCGTGGCCCGTCCGGCCGTTCGCAGCGACCGTCAGCACCGTCTCGCCCCGGCCCGCCCGCTCCAGCAGCGCGGCCTTCAGCTCCTCGCTCCCGTGGGCCTGTACGGCCACCGCGGCCGCCGTGCTCTCCAGCAACGGCACCCTGGCCAGCACCTTCGCCGACTCGCGCAGCACCAGGCACAGCGCGATGGCGTCCAGCCCCGCCCCGCCGTACTCCGGCTCCAGCAGCAGGCTCAGCAGATCCGCGTCGGCGAGCTTCGCCCACAGCGCGCGGTCGAAGTCGTCGGCCACGGCACCCGGAGTGAGCGCCGGGCTGGGCACCCCGTCCGGCGCGACCCCGGCGAACACCGCCTTCGCCGCCTCGACCGCCGCCTGCTGCTCCTCGGTGAAGGTGAAGTCCACGGTTCCGTCCCCTTCCGCACGCCGCCGTCCGACGACCGGACCCGCGCCCTGACCCTGACCCTGATCCGCGCTCCGGCCTGACGGAGCGTCAAGATAGAACAGGTTCTAGAAGAAGGGAACGTCCAGGGACCGACCCGTACTGTCCAGGGATCATCCGGCGCCGTTCTCCAGGACGGGCCGACAAACATCGCGGCGTGGAAGCCCGCCTCCACGTCACCCCGGAAGCGCTCAGCGGTCGAAGTCCAGCTCCACCTTCTCCGTCGCCGGATGGGACTGGCACGCCAGCACGTAACCGGCATCGGTCTCCTCCGGTTCCAGCGCGAAGTTGCGGTCCATGCGCACCTCGCCCGTCACCAGGAAGGCCCGGCAGGTTCCGCACACGCCGCCCTTGCAGGCGTACGGCGCGTCGGGACGGTTGCGCAGCACGGTGTCCAGCAGCGATTCGCCGTCCCGCACCGGCCAGGTCCCGCCACGGCCGTCGAGGCGGACGGTCACCGAACTGTGCGCGGGGGCCGGCGAGACCGAGGCCGGCGCCGTCCCGGCGTCCACGTGGAAGATCTCCTCGTGGATCCGGGCCCGAGGCACTCCGAGCCCGCGCAGTGCCCGCTCCGCCCCCTGCACCAGGCCGAACGGCCCGCACAGGAACCACCCCGCCAACTGCTCCACGGGCAGCAACGCCGGCAGCAGCTCCGTCAACCGCTGCTGGTCGAGCCTCCCGGACGGCAGCCCCGCCTGCTGTTCCTCCCGGGAGAGCACCGTCACCAGCTGGAACCGCTCCGGGAAGCGGTCCTTGAGGTCGGCGACCTCCTCCAGGAACATCGTCGAGGCCGATGTCCGGTCGCTGCGTATCAGACAGAACCGCGCCTGAGGCTCCCGCGTCAGGAGCGTCGTCGCGATCGACAGCACGGGGGTGATGCCGCTGCCGCCGACGATCGCCGCGTACTGTCCGGGCGCGGGCTCCAGCGTGAAGCGGCCCGCCGGGGTCATCACCTCCACCTCGTCGCCGGCGCCGATCTCCTTCAGCGCGTATGTGGAGAAGGCGCCGCCCTCGACCAGCCGCACCCCGATCCGCAGTGTCCGCGGGCCGTCGGTGCCGGGTGCCGGGGCGGGCGAGCAGATCGAGTACGTACGGCGGATCTCCGTGCCGTCGACCGCGTGGCGCAGGGCGAGGTGCTGGCCGGGCGCATGCCGGTAGTCCGCACGGAGCTCCGGCGGCACGGCGAAGGTGAGCGCCACGGAATCGTCGGTCAGCCGGTCGACCGCCGTCACCGGGAGCGTGTGGAAGCGGGCCATCACAACTCCTTGAAGTGGTCGAACGGTTCACGGCAGGCCAGACACCGCCGCAGCGCCTTGCACGCGGTGGACGAGAAACGGCTCAGCAGTTCCGTGTCGGCCGATCCGCAGTGGGGGCAGCGGATCGGGTCTGGGTCCGGGCCCTGCGGACGCGTGTCCGGCGTGGTCGTGCGGGTCGGCCCGAGGGTCAGCGGGACCGGTCCGGGGGCCCGGCCCGTCCGCGGGGGCGCTATCCCGAACTCCCGCAGCTTGCGGCGGCCTTCGGGTGAGATGTCGTCCGTGGACCAGGGCGGGGTGAGCACCGTGTGGACGGAGACCTCACGGATGCCGTGCTCGTGCAGCACCCGCTCTATGTCGAGCGACATCGCCTCGATGGCCGGGCAGCCCGTGTACGTCGGGGTCAGCTCGACCTCGACCGAGTCCGCCGAGCGTACGTGGACCGCGCGGAGAACGCCCAGCTCCTCCAGGGTGAGGACGGGCAGCTCGGGGTCGGGAACCGAGCCGGCCAGCCTGAGCAGCTCTGCCTCCAGGGACGTCGTGGCGGTCGGGGAGGTCACCATGACGCCCCCGGGTGACTGCGGTGCAGGTGCTGCATCTCGGCGAGCATCCGCCCGAAGGGCTCGGTGTGCAGCCCCTGCCGTCCGGCGCCCGCGCTCCACGCACCGGACTGCGGGCCTTCGGGAACATCCAGCGTGGCCCGGCGCAGGACGGCGGACACGGACTCCAGCCAGGCGGCCCGGATCCCCTCCCAGTCGACGTCGAGGCCCTCCACCGGCTGGAACATCTCGCCGGTGAATCGCCACAGCGCCTGGCACGCCCGCCGCATCCGCTCATGACTGACGTCCGTGCCGTCGCCGAGGCGCAGGGTCCACTGCTCGGCGTGGTCCTGGTGGTAGGACACCTCCTTGACTGCCTTGGCGGCCAGCCCGGCGAATTCGCCGTCCCCCGCGGCCAGGTGTGCGTACAGCAGCCGCTGGTACGTGGAGAAGTACAGCTGGCGGGCGATCGTGTGCGCGAAGTCGCCGTTCGGCTGCTCGACGAGCTGCAGATTGCGGAAGGCGCGCTCCTCGCGCAGATACGCCAGCTCGTCCTCGTCCCCGGCCATCGACAGCAGCACCCTGGCCTGGCCCAGCAGGTCCAGTGCGATGTTGGCGAGGGCGACGTCCTCCTCAAGGACGGGGGCGTGGCCCGCCCACTCCCCCAGACGGTGCGAGAGCACCAGGGCGTCGTCGCCGAGGGCCAGGGCCGCGGCGGTGTGGGGGACGGGCTCGCGGGCCTTCGGTGGCTTCGTCGTCTCCGTCACAGGTGCTTCACCCCCTCCGGGATCTCGTAGAACGTCGGGTGGCGGTACGGCTTGTCGGCCGCCGGTTCGAAGAACGGGTCCTTCTCGTCCGGCGAGGACGCCGTGATGGCGGCGGAGGGGACGACCCAGATGGAGACGCCCTCACCACGCCGGGTGTACAGGTCGCGTGCGTTGCGCAGGGCCAGCTCGGCGTCCGGGGCGTGCAGGCTGCCGGCGTGGGTGTGCGAGAGCCCACGGCGTGAGCGGACGAAGACCTCCCACAGGGGCCATTCACTGGTGGTCATGCCGCCGCCTCCCCGTCCTTGGCCCCGTTGTTGGCCCTGGTGGCCCCGTTCTGGACCGTGTCCTTGGACGTGTGCTTCTCGGCGTACGCCGCGGCCGCCTCCCGCACCCAGGCGCCCTCGTCGTGGGCGCGCCTGCGCTGGGTGATCCGCTGTTCGTTGCACGGGCCGTTGCCCTTGAGGACCTCCCGGAACTCCGTCCAGTCGATCTCGCCGAAGTCGTGGTGTCCCCGCTCCTCGTTCCACCTCAGGTCCGGGTCCGGGAGTGTGAGGCCCAGGGTTTCCGCCTGGGGGACGCAGATGTCCACGAAGCGCTGGCGCAGCTCGTCGTTCGAATGGCGCTTGATCTTCCATGTCATCGACTGCGCGGAGTGCTGCGACTGGTCGTCGGGCGGGCCGAACATCATCAGGGACGGCCACCACCAGCGGTTCACCGCGTCCTGCGCCATCTCGTGCTGCTCGGGGGTGCCGCGGCTGAGGGTCAGCAGCAGCTCGTACCCCTGGCGCTGGTGGAAGGACTCCTCCTTGCAGATGCGGACCATCGCGCGCGCGTACGGCCCGTAGGAGCAGCGGCACAGCGGCACCTGGTTGGTGATCGCGGCGCCGTCCACCAGCCAGCCGATGGCGCCGACGTCCGCCCAGGTCAACGTCGGGTAGTTGAAGATCGACGAATACTTCTGGCGGCCGCTGTGCAGCTTGTCGAGCAGCTCGTCGCGGCTGGTGCCGAGGGTCTCCGCCGCGCTGTACAGGTACAGGCCATGACCGGCCTCGTCCTGGACCTTGGCCATGAGGATCGCCTTGCGGCGCAGGGAGGGCGCCCGCGTGATCCAGTTGGCCTCCGGCTGCATGCCGATGATCTCCGAGTGGGCGTGCTGGGCGATCTGCCGGACGAGCGTGGCCCGGTAGGCGTCGGGCATCCAGTCCCGCGGCTCGATCCGCTCGTCGGCCGCCACGGCTGCGTCGAACGCCGCCTCGTACGCCACCGCGAGTGCTGCCTCGTCCGCCGGGCCGTCCTCCTCCGGCGTCCGGGCAATCCGGTGCGCTGCTGTCGCCATCGCTCCCCCTCGCCTCTCCCTGCTCCCGACCGATCGTTCGGTCCGCTCGATTCAATGGTGGGTTGGGGCGCCGTATGGTGTCAACCGCTGTGGATAACTCGCCTGTGGACAACTCATGCCGCCGGTGTGACTGATGTGCTGATGTGATCGCGGTTCCCGGTGTGGCTGCGCCGGGCGGGTGGGGCTGAGTACCGTTCCGGTGCGGACACCGCGGTACGGCGCTCGCGGCCGGGCGAGGCAGGACCCCCTCGACCAGGCGGGTTGACAACGGACCGGGAGACGGGCAAGCGAACCGCAACATCGGGAATCGGGGCGGAATGGACGCGTACGACGAGGGCTCGAACGCCCCGCAGCCGCACGGGCCGGACACGCCCGACGGCCCCGCGCCGGACGTGGCCCCCGCGCCCGACACTGCCTCCGCGCCGGAGATTTCCTCCGGGCCTGGCACTGCTTCCGCGTCGGACACTGCCTCCGGGCCTGGCAGCGCTTCTGCGTCGGACACTGCCTCCGGACCGAGTACTACCTCCGCGCCCGACACTGCCTCCGTACCGGATGACGCCGCCCGCGCGCCGGACACCGGCTCCTCCTTGAGCACTGGTTCCTCCTCGGACCCCCGTCCCCGTGCGCAGGCCGCCATCGCCCCCGCCGTTCCCGCGCAGGGCGGCCCGGCGACGCCCGAACACCGCCCGGCCACCGACAGCGACATCAGCATCGCGAGCACCGGCACCGGCACGGGCACCGGCACCGGCACCGGCACCGGCACCGCGACAGACACCGGCACCGGCGGTCCCCGTCTCTCGGCCACTGACGCCCCGTACCCCCCCGCCGCGGAGCCCGCCGAGCGTGAAGACCTCGCCGAGTATGCGGACCCCACCGACCCCACCGACCCCACCGACCCCGCCGGGATAACCGCGCTGTCGCTCCCCTACCAGGTCGTCGCCGCCCTCGCGCTGGCCGTCGTCGCGGTGGCCGCATGCGTGCACCTCGGGATGGTGTTCCTGCACGTGGCGCCCTCGAACACGGTCACCAAGAAGCACGGCCGGGCGATCGACGAGTGGGTCTACCCGGAGTTCGAGCAGAACTGGATGCTGTTCGCGCCCAACCCGCTGCAGCAGAACATCTCGGTGCAGGTGCGCGCCGAGGTCCGTGCCGCGGACGGAAGCATCCGCACGACCGGCTGGTACGACCTGACGGCGCTGGACGGCGCCGCGATCGACGGCAGCCTCCTGCCGAGCCACACCCGGCAGAACGAACTGCGCCGGGCCTGGGAGCTCTACGTCGCCTCGCACGACAGCGAGAACCGCCCCACGGGCCAGCGCGGCGACCTCGCCGAGCGCTATCTGCGCCGGATCGTCGTGCTGCGCCTCGAACGCGAGAACGCGGCCGGACCCGGGGGTCTCGTCGAACACATCCAGGTCCGCTCCCGTACCACCAACGTGCCGCCGCCGGAGTGGAGCGAGGAGAAGGTGTCCGACAAGCCGATCGTGCGCGAGCTGCCCTGGTGGCAGGTCGCCGAACGGGACCGGACGGAGGCGGGCCCGTGATGAGCCGGGCCGCCGCCGCGATCGGGCGCGGCATCACCCGTGTCACGGACACCGCGCTGGGCCCGTACCAGACGGCCGTCATACGGATCGGTTTCTCCGCGACCTGGCTGCTGTTCCTGCTGCGCGAGTTCCCGAACCGGCAGGAGATGTACGGGCCCGACGGAACCTGGAGCTGGGACCTCGCCCAGCAGCTCATCGCGGGCAACCACGCGTTCACGGTGCTGATGTGGTCCGACAGCCAGGTGTGGTTCGAGATCGTCTACGCCGTGGCCGTGCTGGCCGGCGTTCTGTTGCTCGTGGGCTGGCGCACCCGCACCATGAGCGTGCTCTTCATGGTCGGCGTTCTGTCGCTGCAGAACCGCAGCATCTTCATGGGGGACGGCGGCGACAACGTCATCCATCTGATGGCGATCTACCTCGTCCTCACACGCTGCGGTCAGGTGTGGTCCCTGGACGCGCGCAGGGCGCGGCTCGCCCGGGAGGCACGCGCGCGTGGGGAGTGGCCCCGGCCCGACCGGATCGGTCCCGCCCTGTGGTGTGTGCTCGGACTGCTGCTGGCCGCGGCCACGGCCGCCGGCAAGATCAGTGGAGGGGCGCTGGGCGGCTGGCTGACGGTCTTCTGGGGGCTGTGGGCCCTGCAGGGCCTGTGGTGGGCCGTCGGGCGGTACGCGCGCAGCGGGGAGCCCCGCGTGCTGCTCGACCTCGTGGCCAACCTCACGCACAATGCGGCCCTGTTCGTGATCATGGCCGAGGCGTGTCTGATCTACGCGACCGCCGGCTGGTACAAGATCCAGGGCTCGCGCTGGCAGGACGGCACTGCCGTGTACTACCCGCTCCACCTGGACTCCTTCTCGCCGTGGCCCGCGCTGTCGGACGTGCTGTCGGCGAACGGCACGATGGTGATGCTCGTGACGTACGGGACGGTCCTGGTGCAGGTCGCCTTCCCGTTCACGCTCCTCAACCGGCGCGTCAAGAACGTCCTGCTGGCGCTGATGATCACTGAGCACGCCGTGATCGCCGTCGTCCTGGGACTGCCGTTCTTCTCGCTCGCGATGATCGCCGCCGACACCGTGTTCCTGCCGACGTCCTTCCTGCGGCGCCTGGGCAACGGGGCGGCACGCGCGCGTGGGAGGCTGCTTTCGGGCGGACCAAGTCGCCGTGATCGCGCGTCGCGGGGCTTGGACAAGCCGCGGCCGGGCGTCCCGGAGAGGGCCGAGGAACCGCACGTAGGCTCATCAGCCGGATTAGCGGTCCGTAGTGATCCTGTGGCAGGCTGTCACGCGCACGCCCGGCGCCCAGGCGACGTCGGGCACCCTCCTCGGTGAGATCGCGAGACCTCACCGACCAGCGTCCGGAGGGACGTGCCACGAGGGCTGACGGTTCCCGCCGTTCGGCACCAGGGCACGAAGGCGATTGGCTCACATCCCTGAGCAAGACTGGGGATCCCTAAGCCAATCTGAGACGCTTCACGGCATGAACGATCCGGTACGTGTGTGGCGGCGGCTCGCGGACACCTCCGTCCTGCTCGACGGCTTCCACGCCCTCAAGCACGCGGTGCGCTTCGGGGCCGAGGTCCCGGTGGCCGTCACGACCGACCGCGGCGCCGCCCTCGCACTCGCCGACGAACTGGCCCCCGACGTACGGGAAACCCTCGACGCGCTCCTGGCGGAGGTCCCCGCGGCGACGTACGCGACCCTCGTCGCCCGTCCGCACCCCACCGCCGTGGCCGCCCTGGCGGTACGGCCCTCACGGGAGGCGAATCTGCGGGCGCTGGCCCACGTCCCCCGCACCGCTCCGGTCGTCGTCCTCGACAACCCGCGCAACCTCGGCAACGCCGGAGCCGTGATCCGTCTCGCGGCCGGGTTCGGGGCGGCGGGCGTGGTCACCACGGGCACCCTCGACCCCTGGCACCCCACGGTCGTCCGCGGTGGGGCCGGACTGCACTTCGCCACCGCGGTGGAGCAGCTGGACGTGGACGAGCTGCCGCCGGGCCCGGTGTTCGCGCTGGACCCGGAGGGCGACGACATCCGGGCGCTGAAGCTTCCGGACGACGCCGTGCTCGCCTTCGGCTCGGAGCGCAGCGGTCTGTCCGCCGCACTCCGGGCCCGCGCCGATCACCTGGTGTCCCTGCCGATGCGCCCTCAGGTCTCCAGCTACAACCTCGCGACCAGTGTGGCCATGACGCTGTTCCACTGGAGCGCCACCGGGGGCGCGGCGACGAGCGCCCAGCACTCCAGCCCGCACTAGGACGTGTCTAGCCCTCCCGGCGTACCTCGACAACCCGGAAGCGGTTGGCGACGAACGCTCCGTCGCACAGCGCCGCGTTGGCCGCCGGGTTGCCGCCCGAGCCGTGGAAGTCGGAGAAGGCGGCCGTCTGGTTGACGTACACCCCGCCGGTGAGGTTGAGGGACAGCTGGGCGCACTCCTCCAGGCAGGCCTCCTCGATCGACGCGGCCACCTCCTGCGAGGTGGTGTACGCGCCGACCGTCATCGCGCCCTTCTCCTGGACGGTCCGCCGCAGCAGCCGCACCGCGTCCTCCGCCGAGTCGACCGCCACCGCGAAGGAGACCGGGCCGAAGCACTCGCTCAGGTAGGCGGCCTCGTCGTCGGCCCCCTCCCAGTACTTCCGTGCGCCGTCGAGCTTGACGATGACCGGAGTGCGGACCGTCGCCTTCGGGAAGTCCGGGTTGGTGATCTCCCGTGAGGCGAGGGCGACTTCGCCGAGCCCGGACGCGGCCTCCAGGCGGGCCTTCACATCCGGGTTCACGATCGCCCCCAGGAGGGCGTTCGCGCGCGCGTCGTCGCCCAGGAGGCCTCCGACCGACTGCGCGAGGTCGGCGACGACCTCGTCGTACGACTTGGGGCCCGTGTCCGTGCCGATGCCGTCGCGGGGGATCAGCAGGTTCTGCGGGGTCGTGCACATCTGGCCGCTGTACAGGGACAGTGAGAAGGCCAGGTTGGAGAGCATCCCCTTGTAGTTGTCGGTGGACTCCACGATCACCGTGTTGACGCCGGCCTTCTCCGTGTAGACCTGCGCCTGGCCGGCGTTGGCCTCCAGCCAGTCGCCGAACGCCGTCGATCCCGTGTAGTCGATGATCCGGATCTCCGGGCGCACGGCCAGCGTCTTGGCGATGCCCTCGCCGGGGCGTTCGGCGGCGAGCGCCACCAGGTTCGGGTCGAAGCCCGCCTCGGCGAGGACCTCGCGGGCGACCTGCACGGTGAGCGCGAGCGGCAGCACCGCGCGCGGGTGGGGCTTCACCAGCACCGCGTTGCCGGTGGCCAGGGACGCGAACAGGCCCGGGTAGCCGTTCCACGTCGGGAAGGTGTTGCAGCCGATGACGAGCGCGATGCCGCGCGGGACCGGTGTGAACCGCTTGTCCAGGACGAGCGGGTCGCGCTTGCCCTGGGGCTTGGTCCACTCCGCCGCGTCGGGCGTGCGGACCTGCTCCGCGTACGCGTACGCCACCGCTTCCAGGCCGCGGTCCTGCGCGTGCGGGCCGCCCGCCTGGAACGCCATCATGAAGGCCTGACCGGATGTGTGCATGACGGCATGTGCGAACTCGTGCGTGCGGTCGCTGATCCGCTTGAGGATCTCCAGGCAGACCACGGCACGGGTCTCGGCGCCCGCGTCGCGCCACGCCCGCCGGCCGGCCTTCATGGCGGGCAGCAGGACGTCGATGTCCGCGTGCGGGTAGGTGATGCCCAGGTCGATCCCGAACGGGGAGACCTCGCCGCCCACCCAGTCGTCCGTGCCGGGCTGGTCGATGGCCAGGCGGCCGCCCAGGAGGGCATCGAAGGCGGCCTTGCCCTCCCCGGCGCTCAGGCTGCCGTTCTCGCCGTATGCCTTCGGGTGCTCGGGGTGGGGGGACCAGTACGCGCGTGTGCGGATCGCTTCCAGCGCCTGGTCGAGGGTGGGCCGGTGCTTGGCGATCAGCTCGTGTGTGGTCGGATCGGCGGCCATGCGGGACCAACTCCTCGTCTCCAGAACTCTTCGTCGAGCTCAGACCGGGGCAGAAACACGCGGACAGAGTTAGAGTAACCGAACGATCGGTCGGGACAAGGGGGACCGCCGCATCTGTGGAAAACCCCGTGCGGGAGGATCGCGCACATGACAGCACTCGACCTCAGCAGCCCCGTGGCCGTCGTCGGCGCCGGCACCATGGGCCAGGGCATCGCCCAGGTCGCCTCGGTCGCGGGCCACCCCGTGCGGCTGTACGACGCCGTTCCCGGACGGGCCCGGGAAGCGGCCGCGGCGATCGGCGCCCGCCTCGACCGGCTCGTCGAGAAGGAGCGGCTCACCGGCGCCGACCGGGACGCCGCACAGGCCGGACTGCGCCCGGCGGAGAGCCTCGCCGAGCTCGCGGACTGCGGGCTCGTCGTCGAGGCGGTGCTCGAACGGCTCGATGTGAAGCAGGAGCTGCTGCGCGAACTGGAGGAGGTCGTCGGCGAGGACTGCCTGCTCGCCACCAACACCTCGTCCCTGTCCGTCACGGCCATCGGCGGCGCCCTGCGCAACCCCGGCCGCTTCGTGGGCCTGCACTTCTTCAACCCGGCACCCCTGCTGCCGCTCGTGGAGGTCGTCTCCGGGTTCGCGACCGACGTCACGTCGGCCACGCGCGCGTACGAGACCGCCCGCGCCTGGGGCAAGACCCCGGTGGCCTGCGCCGACACCCCCGGCTTTATCGTCAACCGCATCGCGCGGCCCTTCTACGGCGAGGCCTTCGCGGTGTACGAGGCCCAGGCCGCCGATCCCGCCACCATCGACGCGGTCCTGCGTGAGTCCGGCGGCTTCCGGATGGGCGCCTTCGAGCTGACCGACCTCATCGGGCAGGACGTCAACGAATCCGTCACCCACTCCGTGTGGCAGGCCTTCTTCCAGGACGTCCGCTTCGCGCCCTCGCTCGCACAGCGGCGGCTCGTCGAGTCGGGCCGGCACGGCCGCAAGACCGGACACGGCTGGTACGACTACGGGGACGACGCCGAGCACCCCGAGCCGCACACCGCGGAGAAGGCCCCGGCGCCCGCGTACGTCGTCGCCGAGGGCGACCTGGGGCCCGCGTCAGAGCTGCTCGCGCTGGTCCGCGAGGCAGGCATCGGTGTGCGCGAGGACGACGAGGACCACGGCACGCGGTTGATCCTGCCGAGCGGCGGCCAGCTCGTTCTCGCCGACGGCCAGACCTCCGTGGAGTTCCGGGACGTCGTGTACTTCGACCTGGCGCTCGACTACCGCAAGGCCACCCGCATCGCCCTGTCCGCCTCCCAGGACACCTCGCCGGGGACCCTCTCCGAGGCCATCGGGCTCTTCCAGGCGCTCGGCAAGGACGTCAGCGTCATCGGGGACGCGCCCGGCATGATCGTCGCCCGTACGGTGGCCCGGATCGTCGACCTCGCGCACGACGCCGTGGCCAAGGGCGTGGCCACCGAGGAGGACATCGACACGGCGATGCGTCTGGGCGTCAACTACCCTCTGGGGCCCTTCGAGTGGAGCCGCAGGCTCGGCCGCAACTGGGCGTACGCCGTCCTCGACGACCTGCACCTGCGCGACCCCTCGGGCCGTTACGCGCCGTCCCTCGCGCTCTACCGTCACGCGTACGCCTCCGACAAGCGGGAGGGCACCACCTCATGACCACGGCCAAGCGCGACACGTACACCCCGGACACACTGCTCTCCGTCGCCGTCCGGGTCTTCAACGAACGCGGCTACGACGGCACCTCCATGGAGCACCTCTCCAAAGCGGCCGGTATCTCCAAGTCGTCGATATACCACCACGTCGCGAGCAAGGAGGAGCTGCTGCGGCGTGCCGTCAGCCGGGCGCTCGACGGCCTCTTCGGGATCCTCGACGAGGAGCACGCGCGCGTGGGGCGTGCCGTGGAGCGCCTGGAGTACGTCGTGCGGCGCATGGTCGAGGTGCTCACCGCCGAACTGCCGTATGTGACGCTGCTGCTGCGCGTGCGCGGCAACACCGGCACCGAGCGGTGGGCTCTGGAGCGGCGGCGCGACTTCGACCACCGGGTCGCCGAACTGCTCAAGGCCGCGGCCGCCGACGGGGACGTGCGCGGCGACATAGAGGTCCGGCTGGCCACGCGGCTCGTCTTCGGGATGATCAACTCGGTCGTGGAGTGGTACCGGCCGGACGGGCGAGGCATGGGCGAGCGGGAAGTGGCCGACGCGGTGGTGCAGTTGGTGTTCGGGGGCCTGCGCACCCAGGGGTGAGGCCAGGGGCGTTCAGCCCTGCGGCTCCAGGTCCTCCTCCTCGAACACCAGCAGCGTCCTTGAGCTGAGCACCTCCGGGATGGCCTGGAGCCGGGTGAGGACCAGCTCGCGCAGCGCGCGGTTGTCCGAGGTGTGCACCAGCAGCAGGACGTCGAAGTCGCCGCCCACCAGGGCGATGTGGGAGGCGCCCGGCAGCTGTCGCAGCTGTTCGCGGACCGTGCGCCAGGAGTTCTGCACGATCTTGAGGGTGATGTAGGCCGAGGTGCCCTGCCCGGCGCGCTCGTGGTTCACGCGCGCCCCGAATCCGCGTATCACGCCGTCCTCGAGGAGGCGGTTGATGCGGGCGTAGGCGTTGGCGCGGGAGACGTGGACGCGCTCGGCGACGGAACGTATCGAGGCGCGGCCGTCCGCCTGGAGCATCTGCAGGATGTCCTGATCAATGGCGTCCAGCGGACGAGGGGGTGGCAACACCAGGCCGTGCTCCGGAGGCTCGGCCATTTGTTCAGGTGCCATGTCCCCCCGCCTCCCTACCATGGACGTAGTGCGTCCATCACAGGCTGTGGAGAACCGTTTGTCCACAGCCTGGCGGTGCCTGTAGCCAAAATGTGCCGACGACCGAACAATCGGTAGGTGAGGCGCGTCACAACCGTGGCGGGCCCGAGAAGCCACTCCCACGAGGAGGTGCCGTATGACGGTCATGGAGCAGCGGGGCGCGTACCGGCCGACACCGCCGCCCGCCTGGCAGCCCCGCACCGACCCCGCTCCGCTGCTGCCCGACTCGCGGCCGTACCGCGTCCTGGGCACCGAGACCGCCGCCCAGGCCGACCCCACGCTGCTGCGCCGGCTCTACGCGGAGCTGGTGCGCGGCCGCCGGTACAACGCGCAGGCCACGGCACTCACCAAGCAGGGCCGACTCGCCGTCTACCCCTCCAGCACCGGCCAGGAGGCCTGCGAGGTGGCCGCGGCCCTCGTGCTCGAAGAGCGCGACTGGCTCTTCCCCAGCTACCGGGACACCCTCGCCGCCGTCGCCCGCGGCCTCGACCCCGTCCAGGCGCTCACGCTCCTGCGCGGCGACTGGCACACGGGATACGACCCCCACGAGCACCGCGTCGCGCCCCTGTGCACCCCCCTCGCGACCCAACTCCCGCACGCCGTGGGCCTCGCTCACGCCGCCCGCCTCAAGGGTGACGACGTGGTCGCGCTCGCCCTGGTCGGCGACGGCGGCACCAGCGAGGGCGACTTCCACGAGGCGCTGAACTTCGCCGCCGTGTGGCAGGCCCCGGTCGTCTTCCTCGTCCAGAACAACGGCTTCGCGATTTCCGTCCCGCTCGCCAAGCAGACCGCCGCCCCGTCGCTGGCCCACAAGGCCGTCGGCTACGGAATGCCGGGCCGCCTGGTCGACGGCAACGACGCGGCGGCCGTGCACGAGGTGCTCGGCGACGCCGTGGCCCACGCGCGCGCGGGTGGCGGTCCCACTCTGGTCGAAGCGGTGACGTACCGCATCGACGCCCATACGAACGCCGACGACGCCACCCGCTACCGCGGCGACGCCGAGGTCGAGACCTGGCGCGCACACGACCCGATCGCGCTCCTGGAGCACGAGTTGACCGAGCGCGGGCTGCTCGACGAGGACGGCATCCAGGCCGCTCGCGACGCGGCCGAGGCCATGGCGGCCGACCTGCGCGAGCGCATGAACCAGGACCCGGAGCTCGACCCCATGGATCTGTTCGCCCATGTGTATGCCGAGCCCACACCGCAACTGCGGGAGCAGCAGGACCGGTTGCGGGCCGAGCTCGAAGCCGGCGCCGAGGCGGACGCGGACGCGGACGCGGAAGGGACGGGCCGATGACCACCGTCGCCCTCAAGCCCGCCACCATGGCGCAGGCCCTCACGCGCGCGTTGCGCGACGCCATGGCCGCCGACCCGGCGGTCCACGTCATGGGCGAGGACGTCGGCGCGCTCGGCGGCGTCTTCCGGGTCACCGACGGCCTCGCCGAGGAGTTCGGCGAGGACCGCTGCACGGACACGCCGCTCGCCGAGGCGGGCATCCTCGGGACGGCCGTCGGCATGGCGATGTACGGGCTCAGGCCGGTCGTGGAGATGCAGTTCGACGCGTTCGCCTACCCGGCGTTCGAGCAGCTCATCAGCCACGTCGCGCGCATGCGCAACCGTACGCGGGGCGCGATGCCGCTGCCGATCACGATCCGTGTCCCCTATGGGGGAGGCATCGGCGGCGTCGAGCACCACAGCGACTCCTCCGAGGCGTACTACATGGCGACTCCGGGGCTGCATGTCGTCACGCCCGCGACCGTCGCCGACGCCTACGGGCTGCTGCGCGCCGCCATCGCGTCCGACGACCCCGTCGTCTTCCTGGAGCCCAAGCGGCTCTACTGGTCGAAGGACTCCTGGAACCCCGAGGACCCGGGGCCCGTCGAGCCCATCGGCCGCGCCGTGGTGCGGCGCCCGGGCCGCAGCGCCACGCTGATCACATACGGGCCGTCCGTACCCGTCTGCCTGGAGGCGGCCGAGGCGGCGCGGGCCGAGGGCTGGGACCTGGAGGTCGTCGACCTGCGCTCCCTGGTGCCCTTCGACGACGACACGGTGGCCGCGTCCGTGCGGCGCACCGGGCGCGCCGTGGTCGTCCACGAGTCCGGCGGCTTCGGCGGTCCGGGCGGCGAGATCGCGGCCCGCGTCACGGAGCGCTGCTTCCACTACCTTCAGGCGCCCGTGCTGCGCGTCGCCGGGTTCGACATCCCGTATCCGCCGCCGATGCTGGAGCGGCACCACCTGCCCGGGGTCGACCGGATCCTGGACGCCGTGGAGCGCCTGCAGTGGGAGGCGGAGAGCTGATGACCCAGGTGCTGGAGTTCAGGCTGCCCGACCTCGGTGAGGGGCTGACCGAGGCCCAGATCGTCCGCTGGCTGGTGCAGGTCGGGGACGTCGTCGCCATCGACGAGCCGGTGGTGGAGGTCGAGACGGCCAAGGCCATGGTGGAGGTGCCCTGCCCCTACGGGGGCGTCGTGACCGCCCGCTACGGCGACGAGGGCACGGAACTGCCCGTAGGGGCACCGCTGTTGACGGTGGCCGTGGGGGCGCCCGCCGAGGACGACCAGGGCTCCGGCAACGTGCTGGTGGGCTACGGCACGGGGGCGCCCCCGGCACGGCGGAGGAGGGCGCGGCCCCGGAGCGGAGCCGTGCCGGACATGCCGCGTCGGGCTGCGGCGCCCCCAGTCGCCGCGAGCACCCCACCCCCACCCGAGGCGGCCCCGAAGCGTCCTGAGGGCCCCGTCCCGGTCATCTCACCGCTCGTGCGCCGCCTCGCCCGGGAGCACGGCCTGGATCTGCGGGAGCTGGCGGGCTCCGGACCCGACGGGCTGATCCTGCGGGCGGACGTGGAACACGCGCTGCGGGCCGCGGCCGCCGCCGCGCCCCCCTCCGCTCCGGCGACAGCGGTCCCGGCGGCACAGACGGAGACCGTCTCGACGCCCACGCGCGCGGAGAGCCTGACGTCCATGCGCGCGGAGAGCCTGACGTCCATGCGCGCGGAAGGCTTGACGCCCACGCGCGCGGAGAGCGCCGCCGCGTCTGCCGCGGCCGGCACCCGCATCCCCCTCCGGGGCGTGCGCGGGGCCGTCGCCGACAAGCTCTCCCGCAGCCGGCGCGAGATCCCCGACGCGACCTGCTGGGTGGACGCGGACGCGACGGAACTCATGCACGCGCGCGCGACCATGAACGCGGCGGACGGCCCCAAGATCTCGCTGCTCGCCCTGCTGGCGCGGATCTGCACCGCCGCCCTCGCCCGTTTCCCCGAGCTCAACTCCACCGTCGACCTGGCCGCCCGCGAGATCGTCCGCCTCGACCGGGTGCACCTGGGGTTCGCCGCGCAGACCGAACGGGGGCTCGTCGTGCCCGTCGTCCGGGACGCGCACACGAGGGACGCCCAGTCACTCACCGCCGAGTTCGCCCGGCTGACCGAGGCGGCCCGCACGGGGACGCTCACCCCCGCAGAACTCACCGGCGGGACCTTCACGCTGAACAACTACGGAGTGTTCGGCGTCGACGGCTCCACGCCGATCATCAACCACCCCGAGGCGGCCATGCTCGGCGTCGGCCGCATCGTCCCCAAACCCTGGGTGCACCAGGGCGAGCTGGCGGTGCGGCAGGTCGTCCAGCTCTCGCTCACCTTCGACCACCGCGTGTGCGACGGCGGCACGGCGGGTGGTTTCCTGCGGTACGTGGCGGACTGCGTCGAACAGCCGGTGGTGCTCCTGCGTTCCCTGTGATCGCCGTGGCACGCATACTCGGGGGGTGACCGCGTACGACCCTCCGGGGCAGCCGAAGCCGCAGCCGCAGCAGTCGCCGCCCCGCGTTGCCGCCGACGCGTACGACGCTGCCGTGACCGTGTACGACGCCGTCGTGCTCGCCGGGGGCGCCGCCCGGCGGCTCGGCGGCGCCGACAAGCCCGGGGTGCGCGTGGGCGGCCGGGCGCTGCTCGACCGGGTGCTGGCCGCATGCGCCGGTGGCGGCACCACGGTGGTCGTGGCCGATCCCCGACAGACGGCACGGCCCGTGGTGTGGGCCCGCGAGGACCCGCCCGGCGGCGGCCCGCTCGCCGCGCTGGAGGCCGGTCTCCGGCACACCACCGCGCCGTATGTCGTCGTGCTCTCCGCCGATCTGCCGTTTCTTCGGGAGACGACGGTGCGGCGGCTGCTGGACGCCGTGGCAACGCATGGTTCCGAGGGGGTGCTGCTCACCGACCCCGACGGCCGTGACCAGCCCCTCGTCGCCGCGTACCGGGCCGACGCCCTGCGCCGCGAGCTCACCGCGCTCACCGCCGGGCACGGCGGTCTCACCGGGCTGCCCTTGCGGCGGCTCACCGGCGCGCTCGATCTCACCCGCATCGCCGACCCCGTCGCGTCGTTCGACTGTGACACCTGGGAGGACATCGCCGCCGCCCGGGCTCAGATCAGGGAGCATGGGCGCGTGTTGGATGAATGGATTTCCGCAGTCAAGGACGAGCTGGGCATCGACCTCGATGTCGACACGGGCACCCTGCTCGACCTCGCTCGCGACGCCGCCCACGGAGTGGCCAGGCCCGCTGCCCCGCTGACCACATTCCTCGTCGGGTACGCCGCGGCCCGCGCCGAGGGCGGCCCTGAGGCGGTCGCCGAGGCCGCCCGCAAGGCCGCCGCCCTGGCCCTGCGCTGGGCGGACGAGAGCACGCCCGACGCCGGGCCGGACGCCGGATGACCGCCCAGGACGCCGAGGAACTCGACGTGGAGGAGGCGCTGGCCATGGTCAACGACAGGGGCAGGCGCCCACTCGGCACGCCATCCACCCCGTCGCCGTCCACGCCCGCCTCGCGGGCACCGCACTCCAGCGAGGACACCCGGCACAGGGGCACGCCCTGGCCGGAGGCTCGCGCCCTCGCCGAGCGCGCCGCCCGTTCGGTCCGGCGCCGTACCCTCGCCTCCGTCACCCTCGACGACGCCCTCGGACTGGTCCTCGGGGCCCCCCTCGTGGCCCTCACCGACCTCCCGTCCTTCGACACCTCCGCGATGGACGGCTGGGCGGTCGCGGGC
This sequence comes from Streptomyces acidicola, assembly GCF_009377235.1. Taxonomy (GTDB): domain Bacteria; phylum Actinomycetota; class Actinomycetes; order Streptomycetales; family Streptomycetaceae; genus Streptomyces; species Streptomyces acidicola. Next base: position 3,430 of record NZ_VMNX01000064.1, on the reverse strand, counting down.
CCCGGCCCCTGGCACGTACGCGAGGACGGAGTGCTGGCCGGGCATGCGCAGCCGGAGCCCCTCACGGACGGCGAGGCCGTTCGTATCGCCACCGGCGCCCGCGTCCCGCAGGACAGCACGGCCGTCCTGCGCAGCGAGCACGGCCGCATCGACGACAAGGGCCGGCTGTACGCGACCCTCCCGCAGGCTCGCGATGCCGCTCGACCCGGTGGGACGCCCACGGTCGTCCATGGTCAGGACATCCGGCCGCGCGGCCAGGAGTGCCGCAGCGGCGACCAGCTCCTGCCGCTCGGCACCCTGATCACCCCGCCCGTGCTCGGGCTGGCCGCGGCCGCCGGGTACGACACGGTCTCCGTCATTCCTGGTCCAAGGGCCGAAGTCCTGGTCCTCGGAGACGAGTTGCTCACCGAAGGGCGTCCCCACGACGGCCTGATCCGGGACGCCCTCGGCCCCATGCTGCCGCACTGGCTGGGGGCGCTCGGTGCCGAGGTCATGACCGTCCGCAGGATCGGGGACGACGCCGATGCCCTGTACGAGGCCCTGAAGAACTCCCCCGCCGACCTGATCGTCACCACCGGCGGCACCGCCTCGGGCCCTGTCGACCACGTCCACCCCACACTGCGCCGCCTCGGCGCCGAGCTCCTCGTGGACGGTGTCCAGGTCCGTCCGGGCCACCCGATGCTCCTGGCCAGGACACGGGAGAACCAGCACCTGGTCGGGCTCCCCGGCAACCCCCTGGCGGCCGTCTCCGGGCTGCTCACCCTCGCCGAGCCCCTGCTGCGGACCCTTGCGGGACGCGCCGCCCCGGAGCCGTACGCGCTGCCGCTCCAGGAGACCGTGCACGGCCACCCGCGCGACACCCGGCTCGTCCCGGTCGCCCGGCGCGCCGACCGGGCCGTACCGCTGCACTACAACGGTCCCGCCATGCTGCGCGGTATCGCCACCGCCGACGCCCTGGCCGTCGTACCGCCGGGTGGTGCTCGCACCGGACAGGGGCTGGAACTCCTCGATCTACCGTGGGCGACTGCGGGAATTCAGGTGTGTTTCACGTGAAACGGAGCATGTGCAGGATCGTCATGTACAAGATCGTCACGTACAGGATCGTGGAGAACGAATCGGGGACCGGGGAGCGTTTCACGTGAAACTACCGGGCCAGGACTTGATCGCTCGACGCGCGGACGAGCGTCTCGCGACCCACCAGGTGAAGCTCCCCAGACGGGCTGTCGAGCGCCCGATACGACAGGTCGCCAAGCGGCTGGCGATGGCCCTGTTCGTGCTGGTCGTGACCGCCCTCATCGTCTACGCCGACCACGAGGGATACAACGACAACTCCGACGACGGCGTTGACCTTCTCGACGCCTTCTACTACGCGACCGTCACCCTCTCCACGACCGGTTACGGCGACATCACCCCGGTCAGTGACGCCGCCCGGTTCACCAACATCTTCGTGATCACGCCCCTGCGCGTGCTGTTCCTGATCATCCTGGTCGGCACCACGCTCGAGGTCCTCACGGAGCGCACACGTGAGGAATGGCGCCAGAACCGCTGGAGGACCGCTTTGAGGGATCACACCGTTGTTGTCGGCTTCGGGACGAAGGGACGGTCGGCGATCCAGACCGTCTGCGCGCAGGGGCTGAAGAAGGAGCAGGTCGTGGTCGTCGACCCCAGCTCCAAGGTGGTCGACGCGGCGACGGCCGACGGGTACGCGGGGGTCGTAGGAGACGCCACCCGCAGTGATGTGCTCCTGCGGGCCGAGGCGCAGAGGGCGCGGCAGATCATCATCGCCACGCAGCGGGACGACACCGCGGTCCTCGCCGTTCTCACGGCCCGGCAGCTCAACCGCTCGGCGAAGATCGTGGTCGCCGTGCGAGAAGAGGAGAACGCGCCGCTGCTGAAGCAGTCCGGTGCCGACATGGTGATCACCAGTGCCAGCGCGGCCGGACGGCTGCTCGGGCTCTCCGTGCTCAGCCCGGCCGCGGGCATGGTCATGGAGGACCTCATCCAGCAGGGCAGCGGGCTGGACATCGTCGAACGTCCGGTCATCAAGGCCGAGGTGGGGCGCGGTGTGCGGGAGACCGACGACCTCGTCGTCAGTGTCGTACGAGGCCACCGGGTACTCGGCTACGACGACCCCTCCGTCGGTGAACTCCAGCTGACGGACCGGCTCATCACCATAGTGCGGGCCACCCCGAGCACCAGGGTCGCGCCGGACATGCGACCACTGCCTCAGGACTGACCGGCCCTGGGCACGGCGAGGGGGCGCCCGCGCGGAATCGGCGGACGCCCCCAGCGCCGTACGGCACCCCTGTCGTCGTACGGCACCCCTGTCGTCGTACGACACTCCCGACGCCGTACGGCTATTTGCGGTTGTAGAGCCGCATCGTGATCGGTCCGAAGACCAACACGAACAGTGCCGACCAGCCCAGCGACCAGGCGACCTCCGCGGCCGGCCAGTCACCCGCCATCAACCCCCGCACCGCCGACGCCAGATGAGTGATCGGGCTGTTGTTGACGAACGCCTGGAGCCAGCCGGGCATGGTCTTCGGGTCGACGAAGACGTTGGACAGAAAGGTCAGCGGGAAGATCACCATCATGCTGACGCCCATCACGGACTTCTCGGTGCGCAGCATCAGACCGAACATGGTCCAGATCCACGAGAACGCGAACGAGAAGACGATCAGCAGCGCGATCCCGGCGAGGACGCCAGCGACCCCGCCGTCGGGGCGGTAGCCCAGGACCAGACCGACGGTCAGCATCACCAGGGACGCGATCGTGTAGCGCAGGGCGTCGCCCAGCAGATAGCCGACCATCGTCGACGGCCGCCAGATCGGCAGTGAGCGGAACCGGTCGAAGACACCCTTCTCGATGTCCGTGTTGACCGAGACACCCGTGTACATCGTGATCATCACGACCGACATCACCACGATGCCGGGCAGCAGGAACTGGATGTACTCGCTCGGCGAACCGGCCAGGGCGCCGCCGAAGAGGTACGTGTACATCAGCACCATCATCACGGGGAAGGCGGTGACGTCGAAGAGCTGTTCCGGCACGTGCTTGATCTTGAGCATGGCCCGCCAGCCGAAGGTCAGCGACGCGGACAGGGCGCTGGGGCGCGGCGGCCGCTCCTTGGCGATCAGCAGCGCGGCCAGCGACTCGGCGCTGACGGGAGCGAGTTCCTTGCTCTCGGTGGTGGTCGCGGTACTCATGCCGCCGCCTCGTCCTTCGTGTCGTGAAGCTCGGTGTCGTTGCCCTGACTGCCCTGACTGCCTTGTGCGCGCTGTGTGTCCTGCGTCCGGGTGTCGTGTCCGGTGAGGGCGAGGAAGACCTCGTCCAGGCTGGGCTGGCCCAGCGAGAAGTTGTCGACAGTGATGCCGACGCGGGTCAGCTCGGTGAGCGCGCGGGCCGCCTGCTCGGCCGACCGCTGACCGCC
>NZ_VMNX01000063.1 GCF_009377235.1 Streptomyces acidicola | reverse complement strand
CCGTCACCTTCCCCGACACCCCCCTCTCCCCACCCCTCGGCCTGGGTGGCAGCCTCCCATTCGAGACCGCGGCACTGCAGTTGCCCGAGGGCTCCCTGCTGGCCCTGTTCACCGACGGGCTGATCGAAGACCGCCACCGCGACCTCGATGCCGGCCTGGACCTCCTGCGAGGCGCCCTGGCGCACCCCGGCCGCACCCCGGAGGCCGCCTGCCAGGCAGTCTTCGACGCCCTGCTGCCCGAGCGCCCCCGCGACGACGTCGCCCTGCTCATCGCCCGCACCCGGATCCTGGCCCCCGACCGGGTCGCCGACTGGGACGTGCCCTCCGACCCCGCGGCCGTCGCCCGCGTCCGCTGCGACGCCGGTCGCCGGCTGCAGGCGTGGGGCCTGGACCAAGTGGCCTTCACCACCGAGCTGATCATCAGTGAGTTGGTCACCAACGCCATCCGCTACGGCACCCAGCCCATCCGGCTCCGCCTGCTTCACGACCGCAACCGCCTGATCTGCGAGGTCGCCGACGGCTCCAGCACCTCCCCTCACCTGCGCCGTGCCAAGGCCAGCGACGAGGGCGGCCGCGGGCTGTTCCTCGTTGCCCAGTTCGCCCAGCGCTGGGGCACCCGCCACACCTGCCGCGGCAAGGTCATCTGGACCGAACAGGCCCTCCACGACGGAGCCGCCGAACCTCGCTCCGACCTGGTCGACGTCTTCCTTGACCAATGGGACGAATAAAGATCCGGTGAGCAGACCGACCGCACACGCCGCAGCGGTCAGAAATTCCCCGGCGGGCTGGAGCACTGCGGTGTGTCATGAGCTCGATCCGTTGTCCAGATGCCCTGGGCGCCATTTGGCGTCCTCCCGGGCACGGCCGCGCGACCGACGGTCTTCCGGTCGGGACTCGGCTGACCGGTGTGCCCGCCGAATCCGTAGATCGCCATCACGTCCGCCTCCTGTGGGCGCACCCGGTCTGGATCGACACCCGCGACGGTGTGCACTGCGGGTCCGAGCGGAACATGTTCGTACGGTTGACGCAGTCGGCGGACAGACGGTCCAGGTTCGGTTTCCGGGTCAGCGGGTCGGTGGTGCCGAGTCGCTGGCACTGGAACTGGTCGGTGATCAGCGGTACGACGTGGCCAGGTGACACCGGGACCCCTCACCGCTCGCACTGATATCGATTTCAACCTTCCGGGCACGGGATGTCAAGCAAATCCCCGGAAGGCATTGACCAAGTGACGACCACAGACCTACGGTCCCTGACATCGATTTCAAACCAGGGAGGCGCAGGGTGTCGATCTTGTCCCCGCCCCAGGCTTCGCCGCATGCCGCAGCCGTCGAGGCTGCGCCGGAAACCCGTCGGCAAAGGCGCCGCGGAAACCTGACCGGCCTGCTGTTCGCCGTCCCCGCACTGATCCTGCTGGGCGTTTTTCACGTCTGGGCCAGCGTCTTCAACGTCGCGATGTCGCTGACCGACTGGTCACTGGGCGGAGCCTCGTTCGTTGGTCTGCGCAACTATCTCGAGCTGGTCGGCAGCGCCGAGTTCCAGAACTCGCTCGTGGTGACGCTGTTCTTCGTCGTCGGCACGGTACCGGTGACGATCCTGCTCGCGCTGCCGATCGCCTACGCGCTGCAGTACCGGTTGGCGAAGTTCCACCTCTACCGGGTGCTTGTGTTCACGCCGTACGTCGTGCCGACAGTGGCGTCCGCGATGGTGTGGGGCGTGATCTTCGGTTCCAACCAGGGCAGTCTGGCCAACTGGATCCTGTCGTGGTTCGGCGCCGATCCGCGGCAGTGGCTGGTCGACGGAACCGGTGTGCTCAACCTGCTCCTCGAACCGCTCGGGGTCCGGCTGCCAGGGCTGTGGGCCGGGCCCAGTGTGGCGCTCTGTGTGGCGATGCTCGCCCAGATCTGGCACATGCTGGGCTTCGCCGTCATCGTCCTGCTGTCCGGACTGGCCGGAATCGGCGAGGAGGTCCGTGAGGCGGCCAGGATGGACGGCGCCGGAGAGTTCCGCATACTGCGCAGTGTCGTGGTCCCGCTGTTGTCGCCCACGATCCTGTTTCTCGCCGTGATCTCGCTGATCTTCGCCGTCCGTGAGTTCAACATCATCTACGTCCTGACCGGTGGCGGGCCGCAGGGCAGCTCCGAAACCTTGTCGATGCTGATGGTCCGGCAGTTCTACGAAGACAACGAGCTCGGGCGGGGTGCGACCACCGGCACGTTCCTCGCGTTGAGTGTCGCGGCGCTGACGCTGGTCCAGTTCTGGATCTCCCGGAAGCGAGTCCATTATGAGTGAATCGCGAACGACGAACCGGCTCCTCCGCCGGGCCGGTAATCTGCCGGCGCACCTCGGGCTGGCCGCGGTCTGCCTGGTCCTGCTTGTGCCGCTCTACTGGATGGTGACGACGGCGCTGAAGCCCCTGCAGGAGGCATTGGCGACACCACCGACACTGTGGCCGCACCATCCGGCCTTCTCGAACTTCGTCGAGGCACTGCGGCAGGCTCCGTTCGCTCGCTACCTGGCGAACACGGTGCTGACGGCAGTCCTGACCGGGGTCGGCAACGTGGTGATCGGCTCGCTGGCCGGCTACGCGCTGGCGCGTGGACGCTTCCGCGGTCGCGGTGCTCTGCTTGCCTTCGTGCTGGCCAGCGTGATGGTGCCGGCGGAGGCGACTTTCATTCCGAACTACGTGACGATCCGCGATCTCGGCTGGTACGACAGCTACCTCGCTCTGGTCATGCCCTGGCTGGTAGGTGCGTTCAGCGTCTTCCTGTATCGGCAGAGCTTCCATTCGCTGCCGGAGAGTCTGCTTGAGGCGGCCCGCCTGGACGGCTGTTCCGAGTTCAGGATGTTTCGCTCGGTCGCCTTCCCGCTGGTGCGGACGACCTCCCTGACGGTTTTCGTGCTCAGTTTCGTCTGGACCTGGAACGCGCTGCTGTGGCCCCTCCTCGTCACCTCTCGCCCTGAGCTGCGTGTGCTGCAGCTTGGCCTCACCGCCTTCCAGACGGAAGGCGGCGTCTACGTCAACCTGCTGATGGCGGCGACAGTGCTGTCGGTCGCGCCGGTCCTCGTGCTGTTCGCCACGTCCCAGCGCCTGGTCATCAGCGGCATCGCAGAAGGAGCCCTGAAATGAACGTACTCGCCCGCCTCAGATCTCGCCGCCGACTGACGGGGGCCGGGGTCGCCGCCATTGTGGCCCTTGTCGCCGGCGCCTGCGGGGTCAGCGGTGCGACCGCGCCGAAAGCTGAGCAGGGAGACATCCCGGCCGAGGTAAGCAAGCCGACGACAATCAGCTTCTGGCATGTCTACACCGGTGCCGACGGGACGGCGATCGACGCACTGGTGAAGAAGTTCGAGGCGGCCAACCCGAACATCAAGGTGGAGCCCCAGTTCGTCGGCGGCTTCGCGGATGTCCACAAGAAGGTGGTATCGGCGTTGCAGGCCGGATCGGCGCCGGACGTCGCGATCGCTTATCCGCCCAACGTCTTGGAGTACGCCAAGTCCAAGCGGGTGCTGGACCTTACCCCGTACGTCAAGAAGGCCGGAGTCGGTCTCTCCAAGTCGGACATCAGCGACATCCTCCCGAGCGAGCTGCAGCGGAACCGTTACAGCATGAACGGCGGCGCCTACCTGAGCTTCCCCTTCGCAGTGAACGTCGCGGCGCTTTACTACAACGGCGATCTCCTCCGTAAGGCAGGCTTCGACGCCCCGCCCCGGACGTGGGCCGAGTTCGAGCGCCAGTGCAAGGCGGTAAAGGCGCTGGGCAAGACGTGCTACGCCGCGAATGCGAACGCCTCCACTCTGAACGCGATCGCCTACTCCTACGGCACCTCGCCGGTGACGCCGGAAGGCAAGGCGTCTTTCGACGCGCCGGAGTGGGGTGACACGCTCGGTCTGCTCGGTCGGCTGGTGAACTCCGGCTCGGCTCAGCTCGCCAGCACCGGCGACGCCCAGACCGCCGACCAGAACGAGTTCGTGTCCGGGAAGGCGGCGTTCATCATCCGGCCGAGCCGGGTGGCTCCTTTCCTGAGCCAGGCAGTGGGCGACAAGTTCAAGTGGAACGCCGCCGCGCTGCCGCAGGCCAAGCAGACCGACACCCCGACCACGGCGTTGTACGGCCCCGGCCTGGTGGCCTTCAGCTCCGATGCCGATCGTCAGCTGGCGTCGTGGCAGTTCATCCGTTTCCTCGCCTCGGCCCAGACGCAGGCGTCGTGGGCGATGAGCACGGGCAACCTGCCGGTCCGGCACAGCGTGCAGACCGACAAGTCCTACGCGGCGTACCTGAAGGAGCACCCCGCCACCGCTGCCGCGGTCGGGCTGACGGGCGGCGCGCACTGGGAGGGCGCAGTGGGTGATCAGGGCATCGTGACCTACCTGCCGCAGAAGTTCCGCAATTCGATGGAGGACATCGAGGCCGGCGTGCTCAGCGGGGCGATCAAACCGGTGCAGGCGCAGGACCAGCTGCAGGCGCAGGCGACCCAGGCCCTGTCCGCAAAGTGATCCAGAACGCGAACCAGGGAGGCGGGAAGGCGTGAACCAGCCGAACATCGTGGTGTTCCTGAGCGACGACCATGCCGAGTGGGCGCTCGGATGCTCGGGCAACTCCGAGATCCGAACCCCCGCTCTCGACCACCTCGCTCGCACAGGCGTCCGGATGCGTAACGCCTTCACCGTCAGTCCTGTGTGTTCGCCGGCCCGTGCCTCGTTCTGGACCGGTCTGCTCCCGTCCCAGCACGGCTTGCACGATTTCCTGGCCGAGCGCGATCCCGAGGTGAACGCTGTGCCATGGCTCGGCAGGGAGACGTTGCTCGCCGACCTGTTGCAAGACGCCGGATACCAGACCGCGATGGTGGGCAAATGGCACCTCGGCCGCTCGGAGCAGCAGCGGCCCGGCTTCGATCACTGGCGGCCGCGAGACTACCTGTCACAGGTGTCTCCGGCCGCCGGCCGGCACGCGGTCACCGATGACGCCGTCGCCTTCCTCCGTGATCGCGACATCGACCGTCCGTTTTTCCTGTACGTCGGCCACTATGCGACGCACAGCCCGTGGCGGGACCACCCCGAGCGGATCGTCGGTCAGTACCGGACGGCGTCGTTCGCGGATATTCCGGATGATCCCGTCTATCCCTATGGCCGGATGGCCGGTGAAGCGCTGTTCCCGACCCGGACCGATCCGCGCGAGGCGCTGGCCCAGTACTACGCCGCCGCGACGGAGATCGACGAAGGCGTCGGCCGGGTCCTGGACGAGCTCGAGGCGCAGGACCTGGCCGACGACACCCTCGTGGTCTACCTGTCGGATCACGGCCTGATGACCGGCCATCACGGGTTGTGGGGCAAGGGCAACGCGACTGTGCCGTACAACATGCTGGAGGAATCCATCAGGGTTCCGATGATCCTGAACCATCCGGGAGTTCTGCTCGGCGGCCAGACGCGCGACGAATTCGTGACGCAATGCGACTTGTTCGAGCTGCTGCTGGAGCATGCCGACGTGCCCGTCCCGGAGGCGGTCCGCCGTCGGCATCGGTATCCCGGCAGGTCGTTCCGTTCGTTGTGCCGGGGCGGCGCGGAGCCCAACTGGCCGGACGCCGTGTACGGCGAGTACGGCGACACCCGGATGATCCGCACCCGGGCGAACAAGCTGGTGAACCAGCCGACGGTCGGGCGGACGATGCTGTTCGACCTGAACGGCGACCCGCGGGAGACGGCCGACGTTGCCGGGCAGAAGCAGTGGGAGACGACCGTGTCGGTTCTGACCACGCGGCTGAACAGCTATTTCGCCCAGTACGACGAGCCGGACACGAGCGGCCTCCGAGTCGCCGAACTGCCCCGGCACAACCGCCGGGAGGCCTGGCGCGACCACGGGCGGCACGACATCGTCGCCCACCCGCCCTGGCTCACCGACCAGGCCGACCGCTAGGGCCCTTCTGATGGATCTCCGTGGAGGAAGGAGCGGCGTCCGGTGCGTGCGATCGGCGTGCGGCGTGGAGGGTCATGTGGCGGAGCCACCTGTCCCTTCGCGGCGTGCGTCGAGCGTGCGTGCCGGGCGTCGCGACGCCGCGGAGATCCATCAGAAGGGCCCTAGGGGGAAGCAACGCAGACGATCTATCGACACGTCAACTTTGAAATCGATTTTGACCACCAGCCATGCTGCTGGCCGGGCGGACGTTCCGGTAAGCGCGCAGGCCACCTGAAACGTCATGCCCCCGTCACGGGCGAACCGTCCCCGCACGGCGGCCCCGACAACCCCGGATGAGCACAGACGCAAGGAGCGAAGGACATGGGTGCGTGCTGCGGCCCCACGGGCGGGCAGGAGCAGGCGACAGGGCGGAGGGATCTGCCCTTCGAGCCGCCTCGCCGGGACACCCGCGAAGTCGTGCGCGGTATGGTCCGCGTCCCGGGCGGGCGTTTCCTGATGGGCGGAGCCGACCCGGACGCGTTCCCCGAGGACGGCGAGGGTCCGGTCCGGTCCGTCACGCTCCCGCCGTACCTGATGGACGCCCACGCGGTGACCGGCCGACAGTTCGCGGCCTTCGTCAAGGACACCGGCTACATCACGGACGCCGAACAGCAGGGCTGGTCGTTCGTGTTCTACGCACTGGTTCATCCCCGGGCCGCCACAGCTGTGCGCCGCGGCGCAGTGGCCGAGGCGCCCTGGTGGCTCGCCGTCGACGGCGCCTTCTGGCGGGCACCCGACGGGCCGGGATCGTCATACGCGGAGCGCCCGAACCATCCCGTCGTGCATGTCTCCTGGCACGACGCCGCCGCCTACGCGGCCTGGGCCGGCAAGCGGCTGCCCACCGAGGCCGAGTGGGAAATGGCCGCCAGAGGCGGCCTCGAACAGACCCGATATCCCTGGGGGCAGGACCTCACCCCCCGAAACCGGCACCACTGCAACATCTGGCAGGGACGCTTCCCCCAGGTGAACACGGGCGAGGACGGCTACCTCGGCACAGCCCCGGTGAACGCCTACGCGCCGAACGGCTACGGGCTGTACAACGTCGCCGGGAACGTCTGGGAGTGGTGTGCCGACTGGTGGAGCGCCACCTGGCACGCCGCCGAAACCCGGGAGACTCGCGAAGACCCCCAGGGGCCGCCCAGCGGCGCATCCAAAGTGATCCGCGGCGGGTCCTATCTCTGCCACTCCTCGTACTGCAATCGCTACCGAGTGGCCGCGCGCACCCACAACACGCCGGACAGCAGCACAGGCCACATGGGCTTCCGCTGTGCGGCGAGCCTGCCCCCCACAGATATGAGATGAACCGGCCTGGCCAAGGGCTTGATCTCGATTCCTCTCGACCCTAGGCTGAAATCGATTTCAGAATGTGAGGAGTGTGACCGCATGGAAGCGCACGTGTTCCGTGGCAGCATCGGAGACACAGTCGCCCAGTCGGCCCCCTGGTGGCCCGGTCCGGACGAGGGGCTCCCTCGCGGGCCCAATGTCCTGATGGTGGTGCTCGACGACACCGGCTGGGCGGACTTCGGGTGCTTCGGGTCGGAGATCGCCACCCCGACGATCGACGCGCTCGCCGATCGTGGGCTGCGCTACACCGACTTCCACGTGACGCCGCTGTGCTCACCGACCCGCGCCTGCCTGCTCACCGGCCGTAATCACCACTCCGTCGGCATGCGGTTCCTCGCGGACACCGACACCGGCTTCCCCAATTCCCGCGGCAGGGTCGACCCGGACGTGCCGATGCTGCCCGAAGTGCTGCGTCGCCAGGGCTGCTACGGCACCTACCTCGTCGGCAAGTGGCACCTGGCGCCGCGGCACGAGGTCACCCCGGTCGGCCCGCACCACAACTGGCCGCTGGGGCGCGGCTTCGACCGCTTCTACGGCTTCCTCGACGGCTGCACCGACCAGTACACGCCCGAACTGTTCGAGGACAACCACCAGGTCGAGCCGCCGTCCGACGACGACTATCACCTCAGCTCCGATCTCGCCGACCGAGCCATCCGCTACCTCTCCGACCACGTCGCCTACCGGCCCGGACGCCCCTTCTTCCTGCAGCTCGCGCTCGGCGCCACGCACGCCCCGTTCCAGGCGCCACGCGAGTACATCGACAAGTACCTGCCGGTGTTCGCCAAGGGCTGGGACCGTACGCGTGCCGACCGGCTACGCCGCCAGATCGAACTCGGTGTGGCGCCCGAAGACACCGAACTCGCCCCGCGCAACCCCGGCGTGGCCCCGTGGGAGGGCCTCTCCGACGACGAGCAGCTGCTCTACACGCACCTCCAGGCGGCCTACGCCGGATTCCTCGAACACGCCGACGCCCAACTGGGCCGGGTCATCACCGAGCTGGAGCGGCTCGGCGTCCTCGACGACACGCTCGTTCTCGTCCTCTCCGACAACGGTGCCAGCAAGGAGGGCGGCCAGAACGGCGCGGTCGACACCAACGGCCCCTACAGCGGCGCGCCGCAGAGCGTGGCCCAGCAGCTTCCCCTCCTGGACCGGATCGGTGGCCGGGACGGCCCGGCCCACTACCCCGAGGGATGGGCGATGGCCGGCAACACCCCGTTCCGCCGGTACAAGCAGTACGTCGACCTCGGAGGCGTGCGCTCCCCGCTGGTCGTTTCCTGGCCCGGGGGGATCGCCGCACACGGCGAGGTCCGCCGGCAGTTCGTGCACGCCATCGACGTGATGCCCACCGTTCTCGACCTCATCGGCGCCCCGTCCGCCGCCGATACCCACGGCCGCAGCATCAGCGCGACCTTCGGCGATCCCGCGGCGTCCACGCGGGACACCCAGTACTGGGAGATGCTCGGGCACCGCGCGCTCTGGCACCGCGGCTGGAAGGCGGTCACCGAGCATGTCAAGGGGACCCCGTACGCGGAGGACACCTGGAGGCTGTACGACACGGCCTCGGACTTCTCCGAGACCCACGACGTCGCCGCCCGGCATCCGCAACGACTGGCCGCCCTGCAGGAGCTGTGGTGGAGCGAAGCACGCGCCAACAACGTGCTGCCGCTGGACGACCGCACACTCGTCGAACTTCTGAGAGTGCGGTCCCCGAACGGACTCATGGGCCGCGACCGCCTGGTGCTGCGCCCGGGCCAGGGGCACATCCCGTTCTGCAGCATGGTGACCGGAACGGACCGCTCCATGAAGGTCACCGCCGCACTGCGCGGTCACCAATCGGGCGACGAGGGTGTGCTGTTGGCCAGTGGCAATGTACAGGGCGGCTACGTCCTGTACGTCCGCAAGGGGCGGCTCACCTTCGAGCACGCAGCGCTCGGACAACGCGTCATCTGCACCGCCGATACCGAACTGCCAGCCGGTGACTGCGAGGCCGGCTTCGCCCTGCACCGTCGTGACGACCGGTCGGCGCGGCTCGTCCTGCTCCATGGAGCCGAACCGGTCGGCAAGGCCGAGATACCGCTCACCTTGCCGCACCTGGCGTTCTGGGGAATGGACGTCGGGCGCGACCCTGTCAGCCAGGTCTCAGCCGGCTACACAGGCGATTTCCCGTTCCCGCCGCACGTGATCGACCACGTATCGATCACGTTCACCAGTGAATCGCCGCTGAGCGAAGTTGCCGAAGCCATGGAAAGCAAGGAGTAATCCCGGCCGTGAAGAACATCATCCTCGACGTCGACACCGGTGTGGACGACGCGCTCGCCATCCTGTTCGCCGTACGCCATCCCGGCCTGCGGCTCCGTGCGGTCAGCTGCGTGGCGGGCAACACGCACGTGGACGCCGTCGTCCGCAACACCCTTACCGTCCTGGAAGCGGCCGGTGCCGACGACGTGCCGGTCGCGCGCGGTGCCGAACGGCCGTTGCTCGCCGAACCACATGACGCCACTCACGTCCACGGCCAGGACGGGCTCGCCGACCTCGACCTTCCCACACCGATCCGGCAGCCGGTCGACATCCATGCGGTGGAACTGATGCGGCGCGAGATACTCGCCAGCCCGGACCCGGTGACGCTGGTGCCGCTGGCACCGATGACGAACATCGCGCTGCTGCTGCGCGCCTACCCCGAAGTGGCCGGCAACCTCGAACGGATCGTCTTCATGGGCGGCTCGGCTGCCGTCGGCAACGCCACGGCAGTCGCGGAGTTCAACGTCTGGCACGACCCGGAGGCTGCCGCGATCGTGCTCGGCTCCGGTGTGCCGATGACGATGTACGGACTCGATGTCTTCTACGAGGTGGCGCTGGGGAGCGAGGACATCGACAAGCTGATCCTCCACACGGACAGCGGGGCAAACCTGGCTGGGCGGCTTCTGCGCCATCGGGCGATGGCTTCCGGCGGTGACACACGCATCCCGATACCGGGGGGAGGGTCGATCGGCGACGCCGGAGCGGTGTGCGCGGTCGCCGACCCGGCCGGACTCACCACGCGCACGCTGCCTGTTGAGGTGTGCCTGGTCGGTGAGCAGACCCGCGGACAGACCGTCGTCGACCACCGCACCAGCACACACGACACTCCCCCGCCCGGCCGCGGCACCGCACGGCGCATCGATGTCGCATTGGGGGTCGACCGCGAACGCTACCAACGGCTGTTCCTCGATACCGTCAGCGGCGTCACGGTCTGACGCCGGACACTGTCTGCCCGGCCCGCCCCGAGAGAAGAACAGCCCTGAACCCAGGCGGGCGTCGGCACGGCCCACGGCCAGCCCGGACGGTGGACACAAGTGCCGACGGTGCCATGCCGTTGCGGGGCGTCCGGCCAGACCTGTACGCGCTGTTCGCGGGCGGCTGTGGGTCAATCACCCACGGTAAGCTGCCCACAGAAGACAATCCGATCCGGAACGGTGGCCATGGTCAACATCAGCGACGTCGCGCGCGCCGCCGGAGTGTCACCATCCACTGTTTCCCGTGTACTCAACCAGCCCGATATCGTCACCCCGGACAAGCGGGACCGGGTCCTCGCCGCGATAGCACGTCTCAACTACCAGCCCAGCACGTTTGCCCGGGGGCTGCGCCGTGGCACGTTCGAGACTCTGGCCCTGCTGGTCGGCGACATCGCCCAGCCGTTCCACGGTCGCCTGGCGAAGGCCGTGGAACTGGCGGCCGAGGAAAAGGGCTACAGCGTCCTGCTCTGCGACCTCGACCACAGGCAGGACCGGCTGGTCGGCTTCCTGCGTTCCCTGCCGAAGCGCGGCATCGACGGCATCCTCATCGCGACCGCCGACAACCTGGACGTCCCGGCCGTCCACGAGGCGCTGACGGCCTTCCTCGCGCAAGACATCGCCGCCGTCACCACCTCCCAGCACCTCCAGTCCGTCCCGGTCCCTGCCGTGGTCGTGGACCGCACGGCCGCGGCCCATGACGCCACCCGGCATCTGCTGGACCTGGGGCGCTGGCCAGTGGCCTTCCTCGGCGGCGGGGCCTCCGCGTACTCACAACGCCTCGCCGACGGCTACCGGGCGGGCTGCCGTGACGCCGGCCACCGTACCCAACCCCGGCTCATGCTCGACGGCGGCTTCCAGACCGAGCCCGCGATGCGAGCCGTCGCAGCCCTCCTCGCCGAAGGGACCATTCCCGAGGGGATCGTCGCGGCCAACGTACCGATGGCCCTCGGTGCCCTTCGCGCACTGGCAGAACGAGATCTCGACGTCCCGGACGACGTGGCGATCATCGTCTGTGAAGACGTCCCCGTGGCTGCCTACATGCGACCGTCCCTGACCTGCGTGAGCACTGACCTCGACGCCTACGGCCGCCGCGCGGTGGACACTCTCCTCGCCGCCGTCGCGGGCCACGACGTCCCCCGGGTCACCGTGCTGCCCCACACCCTCATCCTCCGGGACTCCGCACCTGCCGCAGTCCCTCCGCCCGGAAGCTGACAACCCCGAATCCAGGAAGGCAACACTCCCCCGCAAACGCACCGCTCTGCGGGGCCTGCGGGCCGCGTGCCATCGGTCCCGCATCACCGAAAAGCCGGAGCTGTGCCGGAGATCCCTCCATCTGCCCGGCAGCCAGGCAGCTTGCACGCTGCTACCGAGTCGGCAGGGGCCTCCCGCCGAAGAGGGCGGATCTCCACGAGGAAGTTGGAATTTCCCACTCCCGCAGTGGTCCGGCAGCATCCGCTGACCGGCCACGCCACGCGGATCGCTCAGCTGCGGGAGCTGTCGGCGTGAAGCGTACGCGGGACGGCCCGCAACGTGTTGTGGCGCCGGAAAGGCAGGCGGTAGCACCGGTCAGGAGGGCCAGCGCCTCCTCGGCGCATCCTGCCGCGACCACGGCCTGCCCGAGCCGGGCGGTCGCGAGGGCGGCGCCGGCGTGGTCCCGGGCCTGGGTGTAGCAGTGGCGGGCCTGCTGCCAAGCACCGATCGGGTCACGGCCGCGGTCCTCGTCCAGCTCGGCGCAGGTCTGCCAGATCGGTCTGCAGCCGGTCGCTGCCGGCCTTGTCCGCCCTGGCCCTCTGGCCAACCCGGTCTCCCGGCCCACCAGACAGGAAGACCGCCCAGGGAAAGCACCACACCCAAGCCTTCCTCTGCCTCGCCAGGCGACAGGGCGACGTGCTCTTCGCGATGCTCCGCGACGGCACCTTTCGCGCCGCCGGGGCCGCCGCCCGCCGTTGTGCGTCAAGGCCGTTGGCCTCCGTGGAGGTCAGCAGACCAGAGACCGGCTCAGCGGGCCCGAGCGCAGGTGACGGCCGAGAGGTTCGGGCGCCGTGAGCCGGCCCGCCGCCACGACGAGCCGTCCGCCCACCACAACGGTCTCCGGCCAGCCGGTGATCTGCATGCCCTCGTACGGTGTGTAGTCCGTCGCCATGTGCAGGTTCGCGCTGCGGACGGTCCGCGTGACCGCGGGGTCCCAGACGGCCAGGTCCGCGTCCGAGCCGGGGGCGATGACCCCCTTGCGGGGGTAGAGGCCGTTGAGCCTGGCCGGGTTGGCGCACATCACCTCGACGAAGCGCCCGGCCGGCAGACCGCCCTTGACCACCAGTTCGCTGAAGACCACCGGCATGCGCGTCTCCACCCCCGGCAGGCCGTTGGGCATCGCCCGCACGTCGTGGCTCACCGACTCCTTCTGGGCGGTGTCGTAGCAGCAGTGATCGCTGCCGATCGTCGCCACCTGACCCATCAGCACCCGTGACCGCAGTCCCGCCACCGTGCCGGCGTCGCGGAGCGGGGGGCAGCACACGAAGCGCTCCGGATGCGGGCCCGCGTACGCCGTGTCGTCCAGGGTCAGATGATGGGCCACCGTCTCCGTGAAGGCGCGCACCCCTCGGCCCCGGGCCCGCGCCACCAGGTCCACCGCCTCGGGCGTCGACTGGTGGACGAAGTAGACGGGAGCCGCGACCGACTCGGCGATCGCCAGGATCTCCGCCACCGACGCGTTCTCGGCCAGCTCCGGCCTCGTATCGGCGTGGTGGCATGCGCCGATCGTGCCGGCCGCCTCGCCGCGCTCCTGCGTGTCGGCGATGATGTGGTCGGCCTCGCAGTGGATGACAACCATGCCGCCCAGATCCCGCAGTGTCGTCATCACATTGAGGATCGTCTTCTCGTCGGCCATGGTCTCGCCGCGATACGTCGTGAACATCTTCACCGTGACGATGCCGTCGGCGGTCAGCGACCGCAGCTGTTCCGGCACCGTGTCGTCCCACTCGACCACACACGCGTGCAGCGCGCTGTCACACAGGCCCTGCTCCGCCTTGGCTCGCTGGGCCGCGGCGACGTCGGCCGGGTTCTCGCCGGGGCGCGGGATGGCGAAGTCCACGATCGTCGTCGTACCGCCGAAGACAGCGGCGGTGGTCGCCTGCAGGTAGTCGTCCAGGGAGGTGAAGTCCCCGGAGGTGAAGCCGACATGGCAGTGCGGGTCCACACCGCCGGGGAGTACGAGGCGCCCGGAGGCGTCGATCTCGGTGGTGCCGGGGGGCTGCGCCGAGCGGTACGCGCCCGGTTCCACCACTCCGAGCACCTTTCCGCCGCCGATCAGGACGTCGGCGGCGCCCTGCCAGTCGGCGTTGACCACGGTGCCACCTCGGACGACGAGGTCGATCGGCTGCGGATAGGACATGAGAGACCTCCAACGAGCAGGTGAAAGGCGGGAATCGACGGTCAGCGGGTGGACAGGTAGGCGTGCCAGCCGCCGTGCTTGGTGATGTCCGTGACGCCGGGGGCCGTCAGCGCCTGGGCGCGCATCCGCATCGAGAACGAACCCGAGCCGTCCTCCAGGGTGATGACGCCCAGTTCGAGCTCCGCCGGCTCCTCGGGGAGCAGCTTCTCGCGCAACACCTCGTAACCGACCTCGTACACCTCGCCCCGGATCGCCGCGCCGCCCTCCGTGACCGGGTGGAGACCGGGGAACTCGTCACGTACGGAGTAGAAGCGGTAGGCGGGTGCCGTGCGGGCGGGACCGAGCAGGCGGGCGTCGCGCAGCGCGTGGTTGAGGGATCCTCCCGACATCGCCTGGCCGTTGACAAACATCTTCAGGGTGGTCATGGTGCGGTGCCTCTCTCGTCGACGGGTTCAGAGAACGGGGGTGGTGGCGTCGTACATCAGGCGGCCGGGGCCGAGATCGTCCACCGGGTCGGCGGGGGCCTCACCGGCGATCAGCCGGGCCAGCGTGTCCCCCCACACGGGCGCCAGGGTGAACGCGTAGGTGCCGCCCGCGACGAAGAACCCGGGGTGGCCCGGGACCTCGCCGATCACCGGCATCTCGTCCGGGGTCGCTGCGAGCGGTCCGGCCCACATGCGCAGCAGCCGCAGATCGCCCAGGAACGGCAGGATCCGCCCCGCCTGGGCAAGGTTGCCGGCCATGCTCGGCAGGCTGACGGTGCTGCGGCCGTCCATGTCCAGGCGGGCGGCGGGCCAGCCACCGCCGATCAGCAGGTTGCCGGCGCTGACCTGCTTGACCGACATGCCTTCGCCGATGTGCTGAACCAGGTGGTGCATCACCGGCGGTACGCGTACGGTCACGTGCATCTGGATCGCCACCGGTGACATACGGACGTGGATTCCGGCCAGCGCGGCGATGTCGGTGATCCACGGCCCCGCCACGTCGACGACGACCGGCGCCGTCCAACTGCGGTCGCCCGAACGCACCGTGTAGCCGTCACCGATCCGCTGGATGCCCGTCACCGGGGTGAACGGGTGCAGGTGGGCGCCGTGGCGACGGGCGGCGGCCAGATAGGCTGGGGTGATCAGGAGCGGGTTGGCATAGCCGTCGAGCGGGCACCAACTGGCGGCGCGCACCCGCTGCGACAGCAATGGCAGCCGCTCACGGGCCTCGTCGCCGGTGAGTACCTCGGTGGGGATGCCCGCCGCTCGTTCCCACTCGTGCTTCTCGCGCAGCTCCTCTTCCTGTGCGGCGGTTTCGGCGACCATGAAGCCGCCGCCGCGCCGCAACTCCACGTCGGCGCCGAGCCGTTCCTCGATCTGCGCCCAGTGGTCGGACGCCCGGCGCTGAAGCGGC
The DNA here is from genome assembly GCF_009377235.1 of Streptomyces acidicola. Taxonomy (GTDB): domain Bacteria; phylum Actinomycetota; class Actinomycetes; order Streptomycetales; family Streptomycetaceae; genus Streptomyces; species Streptomyces acidicola. The sequence goes on along the minus strand of NZ_VMNX01000063.1, from coordinate 26,597 downwards.
AGCAGACGGGCGCTGTCGACCGGGACCTCCTGGCCGGGGCGACGGGTGTGGATGGCCTGGATGTGGAGGTTGCCGGCCGTGGTGCCGGAGCCTTCGCGGTTGGGTGCGCCGCGCTCCAGCACCACGACACGATGACCGCGTTCGGCGAGGTGGAAGGCGGTGCTCGCGCCGAGGATGCCGGCGCCGATGACGATGACGTCGGGCCGGTTCATCGGTCCTCCTCTCCTTCGACCGTGGCGGCCATGGGCAGCGGTCGCAGGGGCATGCGGGCGGCGAAGCACTCCGGCTCGCCCCGCGCGGCGAGGGCGGCGACGATGTGCCCGCACTCGCGTCCCTGGCAGGGGCCCATACCGGCCCGGGTGGCGGCCTTGGTGCCGTGCAGGTCGTTCCAGCCGGTCGCGACGGCCTGCCGGATCTCGCCCGCGCTGATCGCCTCGCAGCGGCACACCTCTGTGGCGTCGGGAATGGCGGCCACGGCGTCGGCGGGCAGCGGGTAGAGGCGGTCGGCCAGCGCCGCGAAACGGTTCAGTGAGCGGGCCCGGCGGTGCAGTGCCGCCACCCGGCGAGGGTCGCCGGGGCCGGAGGTCAGGCGGCGCAGGATCGCGTGCGCGGCCAACTCGCCCCGTACGCCCGCCGCGTGCACGCCCGCGATGCCGGCGCAGTCCCCGGCGGCGTACAGCCCGTCCACCGAGGTCGCGCCGTCCGCGTCGACGACCGGAAGCCGTTCCGTGCCGGTCGGGTCGGGCTCGGTACGGCAGCCCAGCAGCCGGGGCAGTTCCGTACTGGGCCGGAAGCCGAAGCCCACGCACACCGCGTCGGTCTCCAGCCGCCGTACCCTGCCGTCCGCCTGAGCGATCTCCACGGCCTCGACCCGCGTGCCGCCGTACGCGGCCAGAACGCGGGCTCCCTGCTCGACGCGCGCTCCGTGACGCGCGAGGGTCAGGAGATAGCGTGCCGCCTCCGCCAGCCGTGCGGGCTGCCGCAGTGCGCCGACGGCCGTGTCCGCCCCTGGCCGGTACGGGTGGTTCAGCTCGACCAGCGCCTCGATCCTGGCGCCAACCTCCAGCAGCGCGCAGGCCACCGGGAGCAGGAAGGGACCCGTCCCGGCCAGCACGACCCGCCGGCCCACGGGCACCCGGTCCATGGTGGCCAGGTGCAGCGCGAACCCGGGGGTGACCACGCCCGGCAGCGTCCATCCGGGAAAGGGCAGGGAACGTTCGTACGCGCCCGTGGCGGCAAGCGTGGCCCGGGCCCGGACCCGGCCGAGGGTGCCGGTGTGGACATCCGAGGTGAAAAGGGTGCGCCCGTCGTCCTCGGCGCCCCAGACCAGTGTGCCGGTGCGGCAGGCGACGCCCGCCGCCCGCACCTCGCGGATGAGTTCGGTGCCGCGCGGGCGGAAGTCACCGAAGGCAGCGGTCAGTTGCGGTGCCCGGCGCTTGTAGTACTGGCCGCCCAGTTCGTCGGACTCGTCGAGGAGTACGACGTTCAGCCCGCCCCTCGCCAGCACCAGCGCCGCGTGCAGTCCGGCGGGGCCGCCCCCGACGACCGCGACGTCCGTCTCCAGGTCAGCCATGCGTCGCCGTCCGGATGTCCATGCCGTCGGTGACGTGCGCGGTGCAACTGCGGGAGCCCGGGCGGCCGTCGATGGTCACCTCGCACTCCAGACAGACGCCCATTCCGCAGAACGGGCCGCGTAGCCGGCCGTCGACCGGGTTGCGGCGCAGCGCCCAGACGCCGGCCGCGACCAGGGCGGCGGTCACGGACTGGCCGGCCCAGGCCTGGGTGCGGGTGCCGTCGATGGTCACGGTGACGGTCTCGGGGATACGGGGTGTGCGTTTGGCGGTGCTCATGGCAGTGCTCACAGAGGTCAGAGGATCCGGTCCAGGAACTGGCGGGTGCGTTGGTGCTCCGGGGCGGCGAAGAAGAGGTCCGGGGACTTGTCCTCCACCACCACACCGTCGCTGATGAACACCACCCGGTCGGCCGCCGCTCGGGCGAAGCCCATCTCATGGCTGACGACGATCATGGTCATGCCCTCCTCACGGAGCCGGACCATGACATCGAGCACTTCCCCGACCATCTCCGGATCCAGCGCCGATGTCGGTTCGTCGAAGAGCAGCAGCTGCGGGCGCATGGCCAGGGCACGGGCGATGGCCACCCGCTGCTGCTGGCCGCCGGAGAGCTGGGCGGGGTAGTTGCCGGTCTTGTCGGCCAGGCCCACCATGGCCAGCAGCTCGCCTGCCGCGGCGCGCGCCTCAGCCCTGGGTACGCGGTTCACGTGCACCGGGCCGGCCGCCACATTGTCGAGCGCGGTCATGTTCGGGAACAGGTTGAACTGCTGGAAGACCATCCCGGTGCGCCTGCGCTGGAGGGCGATCCGGCTTTCGCGCAGCGCGCCCTTCTCGCCGTAGCCGATCCGCTCGCCGCAGATGGTGACGGTGCCCGAGTCCGGGGTCTCCAGATGGTTGAGGGTGCGCAGGAACGTGCTCTTGCCGCCGCCCGACGGGCCCAGGACGAGCACGACCTCGCCCTGCCGGACCGTCAGGTCGATGCCCTTGAGGACGTCGACGTCGCCGTACGACTTGCGGACCTGGTGCGCTTCCACGACGGTCTCGATGGTCATCGGGTCTCCAATTCGAGTGCCGCGTTCCTGGTACGGCGGCCGCTGCTCGGCCGGGCCTGGTGCCCGCGGCCGACGCGCGCCTCCAGCCACCGCTGGACGAGGCCCCACAGGGTGGTCATCGCGAGGTAGTACAGGGCCGCGGCCGTAAGGCCCTCCAGGACCCGGAAGTTGGTCTGCACGGCGAACTGCGTGCGGCGCAGCAGCTCTTCGACGGAGATGACCGAGACCAGCGTCGTCGTCTTGAGCAGGCCGTTGAAGCTGTTGCCGAGCGGCGGGACCATCACCCGCAGGGCCTGTGGCATCACCACCACCCGGAACACCTTCCAGGGCGGCATGCCCAGGGCGCGCGCGGCCTCCGACTGACCGCGCGGGACCGACAGCACCCCGGCCCGGACGATCTCCGACAGATACGCCGCCTCGTTGAGGACAAGGCCGACCAGGGCCGAGGTGATGACGCCGAGGCGCAGGCCCAGCTGGGGCAGGCCCGTGTAGATGATGACGAGCTGGACCAGCAGCGGGGTGCCCCGCATCAGCCAGACGTAGCCGCCGGTGACCAGCCGCAGCGGCACGAATCCGGACGCTCTGCCGAGCGCCACGAGCACGGCGAGCGGAAGGGCGAGCGCCATGCTGACCGCCGTCAGCCAGACCGTCGTCCAGGCGCCCTGGAGGAGCAGGGGATCGTGGAGGAAGGAGAAGAAGGCTTCCCAGGACCACATGGGTCTCGCCCTTTCCGTGGTGGATGACGGGGCCGCTACTTGGCGCTGATCGCGCCGGTGGACACCTTGAGCGGGCCGGAGTAGGCCGTGACGCCGTACTTCTTGAACAACTTGGCCAGGTAGCCGTTCTCACGCAGGGTGTTCAGCGCGTCCGCCACCGCATCGGCGGGCTTCTGCTTGCCGAATCCGAGCGCGAGCGGCGCCGGGTTCACGCCCTTCACCGCCGTCTCGAAGGCGCCGTCCTTCTGGTAGTAGCTCGTGACCGATTCGACGATTGCCACGCCTTCCACCTGGCCGGCCGACAGTGCCTGGTAGGCGTCGGCCGTGGTGGTGAAGGTGCGGACGGTGACCTGCTTCTTGCCTTCGGCCTTGAGCTTCTTGTTGAGCGCGGTGAGGGTGTCGAACTCGTAACCCGGCGCCTCCACGGCGATGGTCCGGCCCGACAGATCGTCCTCGGAGGTGATCTTCTTCGGGTTGCCCTTGGCGACCGAGACGGCGACGCCCTGAATCTCGTAGGGGACGAGCTTGATCGTCTTCGCCCGCTCGGGCGTGTAGAACATGCCGGTGTCGATCATGTCCCAGCGGCCCGACTGGACGCCGGGGATCTGCGCGTCGAAGGGGATGTTGACGAACTTCGGGGTGAGGCAGAGGAGCCCCGCGATCTCGTTGCCGAGGTCCACCCGCATGCCGACGATCTTGCTGGAGGAGTCCAGGTACTGCATGGGCGGCAGGGTCGCGTTCGTCGATATCGTCAGCGTGCCCGCCGTGACCAGGTCGCTCTTGCCCAGCTTGGGCGTGCAGCCGCTCGACGCGGCGGAGGACGAGGAAGACGACGAGGACGAGGACTGGCTGCCACAGGCCGTGGCCGTCAGCAGCAGGGCGGCGGATGCGGAGGCCGCAATGAGGAGTCTGCGCACGGTCGGTTCACCTTTTTCCGGTACTGGTGGAACAGGGCTGCAGCCCGGCCTCGTCGAGCGCCGCCGACAGACGGGTCAGCGCGGACGGGTCCTCCAGGGGGAGCAGCGGCGGGCGTACGTGCCCCCCGGGCTGCCCGAGCAGCCGCATCGCGGCTTTGAGCTGCGAGGTGGGTGAGGCGAACCTTGAGCTGTAGTCGTCGTTGACGAGCAGGTTCACAAGCCGTTCGTAGCGAGCGGACCATGTCCGGGCCAGATCGAGGTCACCGGCCCAGTAGGCCTCGTAGAAGGGAACGGCGAACAGCGCACCGAGGCCGCCGCCGTCGATGTTTCCCGCACCGCCGAACTCGGCCATGACGGCCATCCCCCGACGGTGGATGAAGCGGCCGAAGACCTGGACCCGGCCGGCCAGGGCCGCGCAGGTGTCGGCGACCTTCAGCTCGTCGCCGGAGCTGTCCTTGACGGCGACGACGGTGTCCAGTTCGGTCAGCTTGAGCAGGGTGTCGACGGTGATGTCGACGGCGGTGCCGCGCGGCCAGTTGTAGACCATGAGCGGAAGGTCGACCGCCTCGCCGAGGGTGGTGTAGAAGGCGACGATCTCGTCCTGGCTCGGGTGGACGTACGGCGGCGGGGTGGTGAGGATGCCGTCCGCTCCGATGGAGCGGGCGTGTTCGCCGTACCGGATGCACTCCTGCGCGGTGTACGCGCCGCAGCCGATCACCACGGGTATCCGTCCGGAGAGTTCGGCGACCGCGATCTCGGCGACCTGGCGCCGCTCCTCGGCGGTCTGGGAGAACCACTCACCGGTCGTGCCGTTCACCAGGACGCCGTGGACGCCTTGCTCCGCGTACAGCCGGAGCAACGCACGCCAGGCGTCCACGTCGAGCGAGCCGTCGGCGGCGAACGGAGTGGGGGCGGCGGGCCAGTAGCCGCGCCAGGGCATGGCGCCCGAAGTGTTCATGGTGAGCTCCGATCGAGCGTCCGCGACATGGTCAGGGACACCTTGTGGGATCGATTGCACAGCACGCTGGCAGGCCGCGGAAGGGAGAGTCAAGGGGCGGTGGCCGAAAATAGCCTCCGAAACGTAGTGTTTACGCCACCGACTCGACATCGTCTGCGATGATGGAGATGGCACCCCGGTCGACGAGCGGGGACTCAATGGGATCGATTCCACGATCGGGGGTGGACCGGGTGGCAGTCACCTTGGACGAGGTGGCCGAGGCCGCAGGGGTCTCCAAGAGCACGGCCTCACGGGTGCTGAGCGGCTCCAGCCGGGTCAGTGCCCAGACGCGGCGGGCGGTGCAGTCGGCGGCGGAGCGCCTCGGCTACCGCCCGAACAGGGTCGCCAGCGGACTGCGTACGCGACGCAGCAATCTCATAGGACTGGTGATCACCAACCTGGTGAACGCCTCGTTCCACGTCATCACCGAGGTGCTCCAGCAGCGGCTGGACGAGTGCGGCTACCAGGTACTGCTGTGCGTCACCGACTCGGACCCCGCACGTGAACGCCGCTACCTGGACACGCTCCTCGACCACCGCGTCGACGGGCTGGTCATCGTGGGCACCGGCGAGAACACCGACATGGTCCGGCAGGTGAGTGCGGCCGGCATCCCGGTGGTCAACCTGATGCGCGCACCCGTCGGCGTCTCCGGCGACTGCGTGATGGCCGGCGATCGGGAGGGCGCCGAGCTGGCGGTCCAGCACTTGCTCGGCATGGGACACCGGCGCATCGCCTTCATCGGCGGCCCGCCGGAGGTCGACTCCGGACGCGACCGTTACTCCGGTTTCGTCGCCGCCCTCGCCGCCGCCGGGATCGAGCCCTATCCCGCCCTGGTCGCGCGTGGCCCCTACACCGTGCCGTTCGGTACGGAGTCGGTCATGCGGCTGATGGCCGCGGCCCATCCGCCCACAGCTCTGTACAGCGCCAACCACGAGGCGACGTTCGGGACTCTCGGGGCCCTGGTCCAGCTCGGCGTCCGGGTGCCGGAACAGCTCTCTCTCGTGTGCCATGAGGAGGCACCCTGGTTCCCTTACTGGCACCCTCCGATCACCGTGGTCGACAACAGCGCCCGCGACCTCGGCGAACTCGCCGTGGAGCAGCTGCTGCGCCGGATCGACAACCGCCCCGACGACGCCGGCGCCGCCCCGGACGACGCCGGCCGTCTGATCCGCGTCGGTTCCCGGCTGGTGGTACGCGGCTCGACCGCGGCTCCGAGGTAGCGGTCCGCGGGCGGTGGACGACTTGGCCGTACGCACCCTTGCCCCGCCCGTGCGGTGCACGGGCGGGGCACTCGAACGACCCGGGTAAGAGTGGATCCCGCTGCGGGGATCGGTCGAGGGCAGGAAGCGGGAGTCAGGACTTTGTCGGAGCCTGCGCCCACTCCGCGGCCGCCCGGTCCAGAAGCGACTGCCGGTCGAGGTCCAGCAGCAGTCCGTCCCCGACCAGTCGGGTGACCAGGCCGTCATAAGCGGCCAGGTAGTCGTCGAGCGAGCTGTAGCGCTGGAGCAGTTCCTGCGCCGAATAGGGCTGCCAGCCACCGTAGTTGCCGCAGACCGCGGTGATGCTCACGGTGGACACCGGTGTCACCGCGGGTGGGAACGGAGAGCCCAGCGGCAGGTCGGCCGCCGGGAAGCGCACGCCTCCGAGCGGGATGCCGTCGGCATCGGTCCCAGGCACCGTCACTTCCTGATCGGGCAGGCCGTTGAGCAGCGCCGGGTCGGCGGGACGTTCTCCAGCTGTGAACAGCCGCTCGGACGGCATCGGCTTTGTCGGTCCGGCGATACCGAGATGCCGCTCCAACGCCACGAGCAGCGCCCGCGCGTAGGGCTGGCTGTGGAGAGGGTTGAGCGGGATCGGTTCGCCGTTGTTGCAGCCGAACTGCTGGAACGCCGTGTCCGCCGAAGCCGCGGTCAGGACCGGGTTGTGGGCGGCCGGCCAGTCGTACCGATGGTAGTCGCCGACCTCTTTGGCCCCCCGGGAGACACTGGCCCGGAGTCGGTAGTAATCGGTGTACGCCGCCACGTCCACGAAGACGGGATCGCTCTTCGGCCGGCGCAGCACCTGTTCCGGAGTGAGCGGAACGCCGTCCGGCCTCATGTACGGCGACTGTGGAGCGCCGTCCGCCGCGGCGACCGCGTTCACCGCGAGTTGGTTGCCGACGCCGTCCTGGGTACTGTCTGTGCCGCCGGGACCGGAGTCGTCTTCGCATTGGCGTCGCCAGCTCTGGGCATCGCCATCGTTACGGCCGTCGCTGCTGTCGTTGCTGCCGCATGGGACAGAAGCCTTCAGACCTCAACGACCCCGGATAGCACTCGACCTACGGGCGGCTAATCCCCTGCTTCAGAGGCCGCTCTATCTGGACCTACAGGATCCGTTGTCAGGGTGTCCACTCCAAAGGATCAGCCTCAACCGCATCGCTGCTTCGGAGGCAGCAAGGCCACCAGCGAGACCCCGCAACTCGCGGCCACCGAGCCTGCCTCCACCAGGTCCTCAGCCGACAGGACGATAAATCAGACGCACAGCCATGAGTTCCCAGGCCCAACTCCAGGGCCGCTACCTCGGCGGGCGACCGCCCCACGGCTACCGGATCGCCGACGCCGGACCCCACCCCAACCCTTCGAAAGCCGCCACCGGCCAGCGCATCCACAAACTCCAGCTCGCCCCCGTCGCCGCGCCCATCGTGCAACGGATCTTCACCATGTACGTCGACGGCATCACGCGAAGACATCGTCTGCCGGGCCCTGGACCAGTGGATCGCCCGGGCCTTCACCCCCGACCGGCTCACCGCCACCATCGAAGCCCTCACCCACGCCTGCGCCGCAGCAAGCACCGCACAGACCCACACACCCGAGCAGGCCCAAGCACGCCAAGCAATCAAGGACTGCGAGCGGCGCCTTGCCCGCTACCAAGCAGCCCTCGAAGCCGGAGCCGACCCAGCCGTCGTCACCCAGTGGATCAACAACGCGCAGCAAGACTAGAAGGCGGCGCAGAAGAAGCTCGACGCACTCCCCACCATCACCCGGAAGAAGGAAGCCCCACTCGACGCACAACAGATCCGAGAGATGACCGAGAGCTTCGGAAATATTGCACAGCGTATCCAGACGGTCGACGCCGACAAGAAAGGCCCACTCTACGAAGCCCCAGGCCTCACAATCAGTCACAAACACGCCACGAGGACCGCGACCGTAAGGTCGAGGCCCTCGTCACCGTATCGTCAATAGTTGTGTCCGAGGGGGGACTTGAACCCCCACGCCCGATAAAGGGCACTAGCACCTCAAGCTAGCGCGTCTGCCATTCCGCCACCCGGACCAGGTGTCTGCCGCCTTGCCGGGGCTCTCCCCTGGGGCGACACGCACAACAATACCAAGGTTTCGGAGTGGCTCTCACCTGCATATAGGGGCCCGAGGTGCTAGTTGACGGCGGCCGGACGTGCAGCTTTCACGCATAGTGCACGTCCGATTACTTTTCGCCTGGCGCCTCGGCGCCCGTTGTCGTATTCCCGTCAAGGCATGAGGTGATATTCCAGGAAGTTCCCGGGCAGCCGCTCCCCTGCCGGCCCCTGGGTCACGGCGCGCACAAGTAGCTCTCCGCCCACAAACGCGCCGCGCCAGGACGCGCCGAACCCGCCGAACAACTCGTCACGGTCGCCCCGGGAGCGGGGCTTGCCGTGGCCGACCTTGAACGCGCGGATCTGCGGGGCAAGGCGGTCGAACGTCGCCTGGTCGTCCGTGGACAGCGTGGCGACCAGGGCGCCGTTCGACGCGTTCATGGCGGCGAGCAACTCGGCCTCGGTGTCGACCAGGACGATGGTGTCGACCGGGCCGAACGGTTCGGCATGGTGCAGCGGCGAGGAGGGCGGCGGGTTGAGGAGCGTGACCGGCTGGGCATACGCCGCCATGTCCTGGCCGGACAGGAAGCGGGCTTCGCTCAGCTCGCCGCGGTGCAGCGGGACGGCCCCTCGGTCGATGGCCTCGGCGACCTGGTCGCGCAGTTCCTTGGCCTTCGCCGCGTTGATCAGCGGCCCGAAGTCGAGTGCCGGGTACGGGTCGTCGGGGTGCTCGACCGCGAGCGGGTGACCGACCCGCAGGGAACGAACGGCCGGCAGGTACGCGGCCAGGAACTCGTCGAACAGCGCGCGCTGGACGACGAAGCGCGGGTAGGCCGTGCAGCGCTGCTTGCCGTAGTCGAAGAGCTTGGGGATGACGGTCGTCAGGGCGTCCCAGTCGGTGTAGTTCCAGATGCCCCAGGTGTTCAGGCCCTCCTGTTCGAGTACATGTCGCTTGCCGAGGTCGGCGACGGCCGTGGCCACCGCCGCGCCCGTGTCGCGGCCCCCGACGAAGGAGACGCAGCCGATCTCGGGTGCCCGCACCAGTGCCTCGGACAGTTCGCCTCCGCTGCCGCTGACGAGGGTGACGGGGATCCCTTCGCGTGCGGCGAGCGCGCCGGCCAGGGTGAGGCAGGCGACACCGCCGTCGGTCGGGGTCTTGGCGATGACCGCGTTGCCGGCCAGTGCCTGTACCAGCATTGCGTGAACGAGCACGCTCATCGGATAGTTCCAGCTCGCGATGTTGGACACCGGGCCGTCCAGCGGCGCGCGGCCCTCGACCATGGGCTCGATGCCGTCGACGTACCAGCGCACGCCGTCGATGGCCCGGTCCACGTCGGCCTGTGCGAGGCGCCAGGGTTTGCCGATCTCCCAGACGAGTAGCAGGGCGAGCAGTTCGCGGTGCTGGGTGAGGGCGTCGAGGGTGGCGGCGACGCGGGCGCGGCGTTCGTCGAGGGGGACGTGACGCCAGGCGCGGTGCTGGTCGAGTGAGGCGCGCACCGCCTGCTGGGCGGTGACACCGTCCAGGCGGGGCGGGCCCACGATGGGGCTGCCGTCGACGGGGCTGGTGGCCGGGAGCGTCCGGCCGTCCGGCTGCCAGGCGGCGCTCCAGAGGTTGAGGACACGGTCGCCCCGGAAGGCCTCTGGGGCGACGGCGAGGCAGCGCTGCCAGGCGTCCGACCAGGAGGTTCCGGATTTCAGGGTGAGGGTGGTTGCCATTCGATTACTCCGCTCTCGGTGCACAGTCGAGAAGGAAGCCCCGCGAGGCCTTCCTTGGAGGGGCGGTGGCAGGAGACGGGCGGGCAGAGTCGGGCATGGCTCGTCTCCCGTACCGGGAAGCGCCTGACTGCCTGCTGGCGGGTACGGAGACGTCGTACGGAAGAAGGCGGCGAGACTGCGTGGTGCCGCATGGTCACCGCGCTTCAACCGGGAGGGACGCTGCGGTCGTTCCGTTGGGGTCGATTCAGTCGGGGTTGGTTCCGTTGGGGGCGGTTCCCGCATGCTCGGTGTCCAGCCGGGCCAGCACCAGGTGCGCCGTCTCGGTCGGTGTGCCGCCCACCTGGACCCCGGCCGCCTCCAGGGCCTCCTTCTTCGCCTGAGCCGTGCCCGATGAGCCGGAGACGATCGCGCCCGCATGCCCCATCGTCCTGCCCTCGGGCGCTGTGAAGCCGGCGATGTAGCCGACGACGGGCTTGGTGACGTGGTCGCGGATGTACGCGGCGGCCCGTTCCTCGGCGTCGCCGCCGATCTCCCCGATCATCACGATGAGTTCGGTGTCCGGGTCGTCCTCGAAGGCGGCCAGGCAGTCGATGTGGGTGGTGCCGACGACCGGGTCGCCGCCGATGCCGACGCACGTGGAGAAGCCGATGTCGCGGAGTTCGTACATCAGTTGGTAGGTCAGCGTGCCCGACTTGGACACCAGGCCGATGCGGCCGGGCTTGGTGATGTCGGCGGGGATGATGCCCGCGTTGGACTGGCCGGGTGTGATCAGGCCTGGGCAGTTGGGTCCGATGATGCGTGTGCCCTTCGCCTGTGCGTAGGCGGTGAAGGCGACCGAGTCGTGGACCGGGATGCCCTCGGTGATGACGACGGCGAGGGCGATGCCGGCGTCGGCGGCCTCGATCACGGCGGCCTTGGCGAACGCGGGCGGTACGAAGACGACGGTCACGTCGGCGCCGGTCTCCTCGATGCCCTCGTACACGGAGCCGAAGACGGGGACGGCGCGGTCGTCGAAGTCTACGGTGCGGCCGGCCTTGCGGGGGTTGACGCCGCCGACGACGTCCGTGCCGGCCGCGAGCATGCGGCGCGTGTGCTTCATGCCTTCGCCGCCGGTCATGCCCTGGACGAGGAGCTTGCTCTCCTTGGTGAGGTAGATGGCCATGTCCGGTCTCCTTAGGCTGCGTTGGCGAGGTCGGCGGCCCGGCGTGCGGCGCCGTCCATGGTGGTGGCCTGCTGGACCAAGGGGTGGGCGTGCCCGTCGAGGATGGCGCGGCCGCGGGCGGCGTTGTTGCCGTCGAGGCGCACGACCAGCGGTTTGGTCAGCTGGACGGTCTCCAGGGCCTGCACGATGCCGTCGGCGACCGCGTCGCAGGCGGTGATGCCGCCGAAGACGTTGACGAACACGGACTTCACGGCCGGGTCGGAGAGGATGACGGAGAGGCCGTCGGCCATGATCTGGGCGCTCGCTCCGCCGCCGATGTCGAGGAAGTTGGCGGGTCGGGCACCGCAGCCGGCGACCACGTCGAGGGTCGACATGACGAGGCCCGCACCGTTGCCGATGATGCCGACCTCGCCGTCCAGCTTCACGTAGTTGAGGCCCTTGGCCGCGGCCGCGGCCTCCAGGGGATCGTCGTGCGCGGCGGCCTCATCACCCCAACGGGCCTGCCGGAAGTGCGCGTTGTCGTCGAGGGTGACCTTGCCGTCGAGGGCGAGGATCTGCCCCTGCGCGGTACGGACGAGGGGGTTCACCTCGACGAGTACGGCGTCCTCACGGACGAGGACATCCCAGAGCCGCACGAGGACGTCGACGGCCTGCGGTGGCAGTCCGGCGGCCTCGGCGATGTGCGCGGCCTTCGCCGCTGTCACGCCTTCGGCCGGGTCGACGGGTATGCGCGCGACCGCCTCCGGCCTGGTCGCGGCCACCTCCTCGATCTCCATGCCGCCCTCGGCCGAGGCGATGGCCAGGAAGTGGCCGGCCGCGCGGTCGAGAACGTAGCTGACGTAGAACTCGCGCTCGATGTCGACAGGCTGGGCCAGCATCACCTTGCCGACCGTGTGGCCCTTGATGTCCATACCGAGGATCTGGCGGGCCGTCAGTTCGGTGGCAGCGGGGTCGGCTGCGAGCTTCACTCCGCCCGCCTTGCCACGGCCTCCGGTCTTCACCTGGGCCTTGACCACGACGCGTCCGCCGAGCCTGCGGGCGATCTCCCGCGCCTCCTTGGGCGAGTCGGTGACCTCCGCCCGCGGCACCAAGATGCCGTATTCCGCGAAGAGTTCCCTTGCCTGGTGTTCGAACAGGTCCATTCCGGCTCCTGACCACTGAGTCATCTGGGAGGGCCAACCACCAAGCCCTCGTAAAGTGCCGCACGCCCCCTGGACACCACCCACCGGATGCGGGATAACAAGCTTCATACAGTATTCGTCGACTGTATGCAATCTATCGCGACAGGATCCACGAGCACCATGTGAATGGCGTGTGAGCTGCGCAAACACGCGCCCGATCCCCTACGGAGGGACAGGACTTCGCTATGCCCGACGACAACGGCCAGAACCTCATCTCCGGTGGGCACCTGGTCGCCAAGGCACTCAAAGCGGAGGGTGTGGAGGTCATCTACACCTTGTGCGGCGGCCACATCATCGACATCTACGACGGGTGCGTCGACGAAGGCATAGAGGTCGTCGACGTACGCCACGAGCAGGTCGCCGCCCACGCCGCCGACGGCTACGCCCGTATCACCGGCAAGCCCGGCTGCGCCGTCGTCACCGCGGGCCCCGGCACCACCGACGCCGTGACCGGTGTCGCCAACGCCTTCCGCGCGGAGTCGCCGATGCTGCTGATCGGCGGCCAGGGAGCCCTCACCCAGCACAAGATGGGGTCCCTGCAGGACCTCCCGCACGTCGACATGATGACCCCGATCACCAAGTTCGCGGCGACCGTGCCGGACACGGCGCGCGCGGCGGACATGGTGTCGATGGCCTTCCGCGAGTGCTACCACGGTGCGCCCGGCCCCTCCTTCCTGGAGATCCCGCGCGACGTACTGGACGCCAAGGTGCCCGTGGAGAAGGCGCGTGTGCCGAAGGCCGGTGCCTACCGCGCCTCCACCCGCTCGGCCGGCGACCCCGAGGCCATCGAGAAGCTCGCCGACCTCCTCGTGCACGCCGAGAAGCCCGCCATCCTGCTGGGCAGTCAGGTGTGGACGACCCGCGGCACGGAGGCGGCCATCGACCTCGTACGGACCCTCAACATCCCCGCGTACATGAACGGCGCCGGCCGCGGCACCCTCCCGCCCGGGGACCCGCACCACTTCCAGCTCTCCCGCCGGTACGCCTTCTCGAACGCCGACGTCATCGTCGTCGTCGGCACGCCCTTCGACTTCCGCATGGGCTACGGCAAGCGGCTCTCGCAGGACGCGACCGTCGTACAGATCGACCTCGACTACCGGACCGTCGGCAAGAACCGCGACATCGACCTCGGGATCGTGGGCGACGCCGGGCTGGTCCTGAAGTCGGTGACCGAGGCCGTCTCCGGGCACGCCTTTAATGGATACAGCAACGGGGGCGCGTCGAAGCGCAAGGAGTGGCTCGACGAGCTGCGCGCCGCCGAGCAGACGGCCATCGAGAAGAGGCTGCCCAGCCTCAAGTCGGAGGCCTCACCCATCCACCCGTACCGGCTGGTCAGCGAGATCAACGACTTCCTCACCGAAGACTCCATCTACATCGGCGACGGCGGCGACATCGTCACCTTCTCCGGTCAGGTCGTGCAGCCCAAGTCGCCCGGCCACTGGATGGACCCGGGCCCTCTGGGCACCCTCGGCGTCGGCGTCCCCTTCGTGCTCGCGGCCAAGCAGGCGCGGCCCGACAAGGAAGTGGTCGCCCTCTTCGGTGACGGCGCCTTCTCCCTCACCGGCTGGGACTTCGAGACCCTCGTCCGATACAACCTCCCCTTCGTCGGCATCGTCGGCAACAACTCCTCCATGAACCAGATCCGCTACGGCCAGAAGGCCAAGTACGGCGAGGAACGAGAGCGGGTCGGCAACACCCTCGGTGACGTCCAGTACGACAAGTTCGCGCAGATGCTGGGCGGTTACGGCGAGGAGGTCCGCGACCCCGCCGACATCGGCCCCGCGCTCCGCCGCGCCCGTGAGTCCGGTAAGCCGTCGCTGATCAACGTCTGGGTCGACCCGGACGCGTACGCCCCCGGAACCATGAACCAGACTATGTACAAGTGAGGTGCCCCCGATGACAGGAACCAAGGCCCTCGAAGGCATCCGCGTCCTGGACATGACGCACGTCCAGTCCGGGCCGTCCGCGACCCAGTTGCTCGCGTGGCTCGGCGCGGACGTCGTGAAGCTGGAAGCGCCGACCGGTGACATCACGCGCAAGCAGTTGCGAGATCTCCCGGACGTCGACTCCCTCTACTTCACGATGCTCAACTGCAACAAGCGGAGCATCACCCTCAACACCAAGACCGAGCGCGGCAAGGAACTCCTGACCGAGCTGATCCGGCGTTCCGACGTCATGGTCGAGAACTTCGGACCGGGCGCGGTCGACCGCATGGGGTTCACCTGGGACCGCATCCAGGAGATCAATCCGCGTATCGTCTATGCCTCCATCAAGGGGTTCGGCGAAGGCCCGTACACCAACTTCAAGGCGTACGAGGTCGTCGCGCAGGCCATGGGCGGGTCGATGTCGACCACCGGGTTCGAGGACGGGCCGCCGCTGGCGACGGGTGCCCAGATCGGGGACTCGGGCACGGGCATCCACGCCGTGGCGGGGATTCTCGCGGCGCTGTTCCAGCGGGAGAACACCGGGCGCGGTCAGCGGGTCAACGTGGCCATGCAGCACGCCGTGCTCAACCTCTGCCGGGTGAAGCTGCGCGATCAGCAGCGCCTGGCCCATGGCCCGCTCGCTGAATATCCCAACGAGGACTTCGGCACGGAAGTTCCCCGCTCGGGAAACGCGTCCGGCGGCGGTCAGCCCGGCTGGGCGGTCAAGTGCGCGCCGGGCGGACCGAACGACTACGTCTACGTCATCGTGCAGCCCGTCGGCTGGAAACCGCTCAGCGAGCTCATCGGCCGGCCCGAGCTCGCCGACGACCCCGAGTGGTCGACGCCCGAGACCCGGCTGCCGAAGCTGAACAAGATGTTCCAGCTCATCGAGGAATGGACCAGCACCCTCCCCAAGTGGGAGGTGCTGGAGAAGCTCAACGCCCACAACATCCCGTGCGGGCCGATCCTCTCCACCGAGGAGATCATCGAGGACCCGTCGCTGGCCGCCAACGAGATGGTCGTCAAGGTTCCGCACCCCGAGCGGGGCGAGTTCGTGACCGTGGGCAGTCCGCTGAAGCTCTCCGACTCCCCCGTGGACGTGACCAGTTCGCCGTTGCTCGGCGAGCACAACGAAGAGGTCTTCGTCGGCGAGCTCGGCCTCGGCGACGAGGAGCTGCGCCTGCTCAAGTCGAACGGAGTGATCTGAATTGATGGCCGAAGACCGGGGCTTGCGGGTGCGTACGCTCCTCGACGCCGTACGGGCCGAGGGCCGCAGCGCGCTCACCGCGCCCGAGGGCAAGGTGATCGCCGACGCGTACGGGATCGCCGTTCCGGGTGAGGAACTGGCGAGGGACGTCGACGAGGCGGTGGCGTACGCGGCGCGCTTCGGCGGGCCGGTCGTCATGAAGATCGTCTCGCCCGACATCCTGCACAAGACCGACGCGGGCGGCGTGATCGTCGGGGTGGAGGGTTCCGCCGACGTGCGGGCCGCCTTCCACAAGATCGTCGAGAACGCACGGGCGTACGACCCGCAGGCGCGCATCGAGGGCGTGCAGGTCCAGGAACTGCTCCCCCAGGGGCAGGAGGTCATCGTCGGGGCGGTCACCGATCCGACGTTCGGAAAGGTCGTGGCCTTCGGACTCGGCGGCGTGCTGGTCGAGGTCCTCAAGGACGTGACCTTCCGGCTGGCTCCCGTGTCCGCCGACGAGGCCCTGTCGATGCTGGACTCGATCCGCTCGGCGGAGATCCTGCACGGGGTGCGCGGCAGCGCGGCCGTGGACCGGTGGGCGATCGCCGAACAGATCCGCCGGGTCTCCGAACTCGTCGCGGACTTCCCGGAGATCGCCGAGGTGGACCTCAACCCGGTGATCGCCACTCCGGAGGGCGCGGTCGCTGCGGACATCCGTGTGATCCTCGCGGACTCGGTGCCGACGCCACGGCGCACCTACACGCGCGAGGAGATCCTCACCTCCATGCGTCGCCTGATGCAGCCCTCCTCGGTCGCCGTGATCGGCGCCTCCAACGAGCAGGGCAAGATCGGCAACTCGGTGATGCGCAACCTCATCGACGGCGGCTTCTCCGGGGAGATCCACCCGGTGAACCCCAAGGCCGATGACATTCTGGGCCGCAAGGCGTACAAGAGTGTCACGGATGTTCCCGGTGAGGTGGATGTGGCGGTCTTCGCGATCCCCGCCAAGTTCGTGGCCTCGGCCCTGGAGGAGGTGGGACGCAAGAAGATCCCCAACGCCGTACTGATCCCCTCCGGGTTCGCGGAGACCGGCGAGCACGAGTTGCAGGCCGAGATCGTGGCGATCGCCGAGCGGCACGGCATCCGGCTGCTCGGGCCGAACATCTACGGCTACTACTCGACCTGGCAGGACCTGTGCGCCACGTTCTGCACCCCGTACGACGTCAAGGGCGGTGTCGCGCTGACCTCGCAGTCCGGTGGCATCGGAATGGCCATCCTGGGCTTCGCGCGCACCACGAAGACGGGCGTGTCGGCGATCGTCGGGCTCGGCAACAAGTCCGACCTGGACGAGGACGACCTGCTCACCTGGTTCGGTGAGGACCCGAACACCCAGTGCATCGCCATGCACCTGGAGGACCTCAAAGACGGGCGCGCCTTCGTCGAGGCGGCGCGGGCCACCGTCCCGAAGAAGCCGGTCGTGGTCCTGAAGGCGGGCCGTACGGCGGCCGGAGCGAAGGCGGCGGGCTCGCACACGGGCGCGCTGGCCGGCGACGACGCCGTGTACGACGACATCCTGAAGCAGGCCGGTGTCATCCGGGCGCCCGGGCTGAACGAAATGCTGGAGTACGCGCGCGCGTTGCCGGTGCTTCCGACGCCGCAGGGCGACAACGTCGTGATCATCACGGGCGCCGGCGGCAGCGGCGTCCTGTTGTCCGACGCGGTCACCGACAACGGGCTCTCCCTGATGGAGATCCCGCCGGACCTGGACGAGTCCTTCCGGAAGTTCATCCCGCCCTTCGGGGCCGCGGGCAACCCGGTCGACATCACCGGGGGTGAGCCGCCGTCGACGTACGAGGCGACGATCCGGCTGGGGCTGGAGGACCCGCGCATCCACGCGCTCGTCCTCGGCTACTGGCACACCATCGTGACCCCTCCCATGGTCTTCGCCGAGCTCACCGCGCGCGTGGTGGCCGAATTCCGCGAGCGCGGCATCAGCAAGCCCGTGGTGGCGTCGCTCGCGGGCGACGTGGAGGTCGAGGAGGCCTGCCAGTACCTCTTCGAGCGAGGGGTCGTGGCATACCCGTACACGACCGAGAAGCCAGTGGCCGTGCTCGGCGCGAAGTACCGGTGGGCACGGGCGGCGGGGCTGCTGTGACCGGGGCGCCCGCCGTGAACCGGCCGGGGGTCCGGGGGTTGGCCCCCGGGTCTGACGCAGCCCGGTGGGCACGGGCGGCGGGGCTGCTGTGATCTCCAGGGGCCGCCGGGGGCCGATATCAGGAGTGTCGGGGGGCGGTAGATGAGGTGAGTTAGCGCGGGGGCGGCCGACGGTGCGCGTCGGCCGCCCCCAGGACCCGTGCGCACACGAAAGGCATTGGACAGGGGGCGCTGGCCAGAACTTTCGACGCAAGGGGTGCTTTCGCGATATGACAACCACCGACCTGACGACGTCCGTCCCTTATAGGGAGGTGACGGACCGCAATGGCCGCCTGTACCGCGTCGGTGAGACCGACCGGGACATCATGGGGCGACCGCGCTGGACCATGGTGCTCTTCCCCTGGATGGGGATGCTGGGCATCAGTTCCTCGGAGTACGCGTTCACATCCGCCGAGGACACCCTGCACGAGGCCCACCTCTGGAACAGTGGGCACATATTCTGGCTGATGGGCGTCTGGGTGTTCTTCCAGGCCGCCGTCGCCTTCCCAGCGGGACAGCTGCGCGAGAGCGGCAAGTTGCCCGCACGGTACGCGATGATGCTCGGCGCGTTCGGCACTGTCTGCGGCTATGTCTCGCTGGCGTACGCGCCTCACGTGATCGTCGCGTACATCGGCTTCGGCATGTTCAGCGGCATCGGCGCCGGCCTGGTCTACGCGACCTGCGTGAACATGGTCGGCAAGTGGTATCCGGAGCGCAAGGGCGGCAAGACCGGCATGGTCAACGGCGGCTTCGCCTACGGCTCGGTGCCCTTCGTGTTCCTGTTCACCTCGTACATGGACCTCAGCAACTACCAGGGCGTCCTGGTGATGGTGGGGCTCATCTGCTGCGCCGTCGTGGCCTTCGCGGGATGGTTCTTCAAGGACCCGCCGAAGAACTGGTGGCCGCCGCACGTCGACCCGCTGAAGCAGACCGACGACCCGAAGATCCGGCGGGCCCTGGAGAAGAACCCTCCGGCGGTGAAGCAGTACACCCCGAGGGAGGCAGCCCGCACACCCGTCCTGTGGATGATGTGGTTCTGTCTGCTGTGCACGGCCGGAATCAACATCTTCGGTATCGCCTTCCAGGTGCCGTTCGGCAAGGACATGGGCTTCGCGGGCGGAATCGTGGCCACGGCGATGTCCCTGAAGGCCATCGTCAACGGCACGGGACGCGGTGTGATCGGCTGGATCTCCGACCGCTTCGGTCGGCGCAACACGCTGATCATCGTGTGCGTCGTGCTGGGCACCGCCCAGTTCGGTGTGCTCGTCTCCGGCCAGATGGGCAGTATGCCGTTCTTCCTGTTCTGCTCCATGGTGTCCGGGTTCGGCGGCGGCGCGATCTTCCCGCTGTTCGCGGCCATGACGGCGGACTACTTCGGGGAGAACAACAACGCCTCCAACTACGGCATGGTCTACAGCTCGAAGCTCATCTCCGGTCTCGTGGGCTCCGGCATGGGCGCGGTCGTGGTGAGTGCCTGGGACTACGAGGGCGCGTTCGTGCTGGCCGGCTCCATCGGTCTCGCGTCGGCCGTCCTCGCGCTGTTCCTGAAGTCACCGGACCGGCCGCGTACCCGGGGCATCGCGCCCAACCCGCAGCCTCTGGGTGAGGAGATGGCCTGACATGACCGTTGGTCAGACAGGGCAGGGGGACCGGACATGACGGCCGAGCCCCTCGCCCGAGGTACGACCGACAGTACGCGGTACCGCGAAATCACCGACCTCAGGGGGCGCGTCTACCGAGTTGGAGAATCGGACCGGCAGATCCTCGGGCTGCCGAGGTGGACGATGGTGGCCCTGCCGTGGGCGGCCATGCTCGCCATCAGCGTCTTCGAGTACGCCTTCGGGGCCGCCGATGACACCCTCTCCCGGGCCCACCACTGGTCCTCGACCAACACCTTCTGGGTGCTGAGCGTGTGGATCTTCTTCCAGGCGGGGGTCTCCTTCCCCGCCGGAAAGCTCCGTGAGAAGGGCATCCTCAGCAGCCGTGCCGCCATGGTCACGGGGTCGTTCTGCTCGCTGATCGGTTTTGTGAGCCTGAGTCACGCGCCGAACGTCGGGGCAGCCCTGCTGGGCTTCGGCGTTCTGGGCGGGCTCGGTTCCGGACTGATCTACTCGACCTGCGTCAACATGGTCGGCAAGTGGTATCCGGAGCGCAGGGGCGGCAAGACAGGGCTGGTGAACGGCGCGTTCGCGTATGGGGCCGTGCCATTCATTTTCCTGTTCTCGTATGGCTTCAACACATCCAACTACCGTACGGTGCTCGACCTCGTCGGCTTCTATGTGCTGGCGGTCACCCTGGTGTCGGGACTGTTCTTCAAGGACCCGCCGAAGAACTGGTGGCCGGAGCAGGTGGATCCGCTGAACCGGGCGGGTGACGCCAAGTCGTCCGCCGCACTGGCCAAGAACCCGCCTGCCTCGCGCCAGTACACCCCGGGCGAGGCGCTGCGGACCGGCGTCGTCCCGCTCATGTGGTTCTGCATGCTGTGTTGTGCGGGCGTGTCCATCTTCGGTATCTCCTTTCAGGTTCCGTTCGCCAAGGAGATGGGTTTCGGTCCGCTGGTCGCTGCGTCCTCCATGGGCGTGATGTCCGTCATCAACGGCACGGGCCGGGGCGTCGTCGGCTGGCTGTCCGACCGGCTCGGCCGGCGCACGACGCTCACGTACGTCTGTCTCGTCCTCGCGGTGGCCCAGTTCGGGGTGCTGTGGGCGGGCGAGATCCGCAACGAACCGCTCTTCCTGGGTTTCGCGTTCCTCTCCGGCTTCGGCGGAGGCGCGTTCTACCCCTTGTTCGCCACACTCGTCCCCGACTACTTCGGCGAGAACAACAACGCCTCCAACTACGGCATGGTCTACAGCGCCAAGCTCGTCAGCGGTCTCTTCGGCGGCGGCCTGGGCGCCGTGGTCATCGACGCGTGGGGCTTTGTGGGCGCGTACACGACGGCCGGGGTGGTGTCCCTGGTCGCCGCCGGTCTCTCCCTGCTGCTGCGACAGCCGGGCGGTCCCACGAAGGGAGGGTTGTTCCGGCGGACCGCGGACGCGACCACCTGACACTCCATGCATGAAGCGGCCGTCCAGTGGCCCGATACCACTGGACGGCCGCTTCATGTGTGCCGGGTACACCTGCCGTGCCGGATGACGTCCTGCCGTGCCGGGTGACCTTCTGTTGTGCCGGTGGTGCCGTCAGCAGTTCTCCCTCAGCGAGTGCAGGTGCGCGCTGGAGCGGCGGGCGAAGGTGAACGAATCTGTGGGGTTGTCGTGCTCGGCCTGCCAGTGGTGGGCGAGGCGGTGCCCCTGGAGGCGGGTGACCGCCGAGATGAATCGCTGGTAGTCGATGTCGCCGTCGCCGACGTCGACCATGCGGTAGCCGTAGGGGTTGGACGGGTCGCTCTCGCCGTCCTTGACGTGGAAGAGCGGGTAGCGGTCCGGCTGCTTGAGTACGTAGTCGATGGGCTCGAAAGGCGCGGGTGTGCCGTCGGGCCGCTTGGAGAAGCGGAACTGGGCGACATAGGCCCAGTAGATGTCCATCTCCAGGTGGACCAGGTCGGGGTCGGTCTCGGCGAGCAGCACGTCGTAGAGGCGGACCTTGGGGTCGTCGGTGGCGAAGGAGAACTCCTCGGAGTGGTTGTGCTGGTAGAACTTCATGCCCCGGGCCCTGGCCGCCGCACCGTAGGTGTTGAACTCCTCGGCGGCCCGCTTCCACGCGTCGACGGTCGAGCCGTAGCGGAACGGGCCGGCGGCGGTGCCGATGTGCTTCAGGCCAAGAGCCTGGGCGTCGTCGAGGACCTTGTCCAGATTCTGCGCGAACGTGTAGGCGTTGGGGTCGCTGGAGTAGTAGCCGACGTGGCTGCCGATCGGGTTCAGGCCGTGGTTGCGGGCCAGGCGCTTGAGCTGGGCGAGCGTGATGGGACCCGCGGAGCCCTGCGTGTAGCCGGCGAACTCGACCTCGTCGTAGCCGTACTTCTCCAGTTCGGCGAAGACAGGCGCGAAACCGAGCGTGGAGACCTTGTCGCGCAGGCTGTACAGCTGGATGCCGAGCCGCCCGGGCGGCAGGACGGGACGGCCCCGGCCCGCCGCCTCGGCCGTGGCAGAAGTGGCGGCCGAGGCGGGAGACGCGGCCGTACCCAGGAGAGCGGCGGCCGTGGCGCCCGCGGCCACGCCGAGCATGCCTCTTCGGCTCAGCCGGTGGGAGAGTTCGGGATCGTTGTTCTTGCTGGTGGCAGCCGTGCTGCTGGGGCGGATCAAGCGGCTCATGCCTGGAACTCCTCGGTGTCGTGGGGCGTTGTCAGTGGTGAGTGCTTCACTTGTGATCAGTCGGAAGAGACCGGTCGGGTGGGACCGCGGGCCATGGCGTGCCCGTCGGCGCCGATCAGTCGAGACCGGCGAGGTGGAGCAGCAGTGGTTTCACATCGGTGGCCGCGAGGCGGCCGTCGACAGCGCGGGGGGTGGAGCAGATGATGAGCGGACCGTCGTCGTCGCTCGTGGGAAGGCGGCCGTGGCTGCCGCGAATAGGTGACGGGTCCAGGGGCACGACCGCCATGCGGTAGCGCATGCCGAGTTTCTTGCGGGCGAGTGCCGTGGCCGCCTTGAGTTTTACGTAGGGGTCGAGCGGATCCATGAACAGCTCGACCGGGTCGTAGCCGGGTTTGCGGTGGATCTCGACGAGCTGTGCGAAGTCGGGCGCGCGGGCGTCGTCGAGCCAGTAGTAGTACGTGAACCAGGCGTCCGGCTCCGCGACGGCGACGAGTTCGCCGGAGCGCGGGTGGTCCAGGTGGTGGGTCTTCTTGCCCTCGTCGTCGAGGAGCTGCTCGATGCCGGGCAGGTCGGCGAGTGCTGCCCTGGTCGCCTCCAGGTCCTCGGGGCGGCGTACGTAGACGTGGGCGATCTGGTGGTCGGCGACCGCGAAGGCACGGGAGGCCATCGGGTCGAGGTACTCCATGCCGTCCTGCGTGTGCACTTCGAGGAGGCCGGCGCGGCGCAGTGCGCGGTTGATGTCGACGGGACGGCTCACACGGGTGATGCCGTACTCGGACAGCGCGACGACTGTACGGCCCTCCGCGCGGGCGTCGTCGAGGAGGGGTGCGAGCGCGGTGTCCAGGTCGGTGGCCGCTTTCAGGGAGCGCGGGTCGTCGGGGCCGTAGCGCTGCAGGTCGTAGTCGAGATGAGGAAGGTAGCAGAGAGTCAGATCCGGGTGCCGGGTCCGGATGATGTGGCGGGTCGCGTCGATGATCCAGCGGCTGGAGTCGAGGCCGGCACCGGGGCCCCAGAAGCTGAAGAGCGGGAACGTGCCGAATTTCTCCGTGAGTTCGTCGTGCAAGGCCGGGGGCCGGGTGTAGCAGTCGGGTTCCTTGCGGCCGTCGGAGTAGTAGATCGGACGAGGGGTGACAGTGATGTCGGTATCCGCGCCCATGGCGTACCACCAGCAGATATTGGCGACCGTGTAGCCGGGATGGGCGCGGCGGGCGGCGTCCCACAGCTTGTCCCCGGCGACGAGGCCGTTGTGCTGGCGCCAGAGCAGGACGTCGCCGAGTTCGCGGAAGTACCAGCCGTTGCCGACGATGCCGTGCTCGGCGGGGAACGTGCCGGTCAGGAACGTGGACTGGGCGGCGCAGGTGACGGCGGGCAGGACGGTGCCGAGGTGGGCCCGGGAGCCGGACTGACCGAGGGTCTTGAGGTGGGGCATGTGGTCGAGGAGCCGGGGGGTGAGGCCGACGACGTCCAGGACGAGGAGAGGAGTGGGCCCCGCTTCGGGGTGAGGCTTCACGGCAGCTCCTTGAGGCCGAGGTCGGTCAACAGGTCACGGGCGAGGGCGAGTTCGGCGGCTATGCCCTCGGCGAGCTGAGCGCGGCCGCGAGGGCGCAGCTCGGGTGGAAGGGCCTGCCAGGTGTAGGTCTCCACCTCCAGGTGCCTCGTGAGCGGATGGGCGCCGCCCACGAGGCGGGTCAGGGCGGTGCGGAGTTCGGGGAGGGTGGAGGTGAGGGGCGCGGCGGGAGCCGCGTGCAGCGGGACGTGGAAGTGGGCGCGCCAGGGCGAGGCGTCGGGCAGGGCGTCGCCCGTGAGGGCCTCACCCAGGTCGTCGGTGCCGCGCAGTCCCGCGGAGATGGGGGTCCCTCCCGCTCGAACCGAGTTGAGAGTGGGGGAGGTGCGGGTCTGGTGCAGGAAGCGGGGCTCGTCGAAGGCGGCGAGTGCCTCACGGACCTCGGGGAGATGGGGGTGTTCGGCGTGCAGGGCGGCTGAGAGCTGGGACTTCACGATGGGGACGTGGGCGCGGGTGAGCGCGTCCAACGCGGTGTGCGGATCTTCGAAGGAGGTGGCGAGGTGGCAGGTGTCGACGCAGATACCGATGCGGTCGTGACCGATCGCGGTGAGCGGGCCGATGGCGTCGGCGGTGGTCTCGACCGTGCAGCCTGGTTCGGGTTCCAGGCCGACGCGGATGGAGCGGCCGGTCAGCTCGTGCAGGGCGTCGAGGCGTTCGGCGAGAGTGGTCAGTGCCTCGTGGGCGCGGGCGGCACGGTCGTCGTCATACGCGGTGTGCCAGGCCAGCGGCAGGGTCGAGATGGTGCCCTCGGTGGCGTCGTCGGGGAGAAGCCCTGCGAGGACGCGGGCCAGGGCCGAGGTGTGGTCGAGGCGTTCCGGGTCGGCCCAGTCCGGCTTGTAGACGCGGTACTTGACCTCTTCGGCGCCGAAGCCCTCATAGGGGAAGCCGTTGAGGGTGACGACCTCAAGGCCGCGGCGGTCGAGTTCGGTGCGCAGCCCACGCAGCGCAGACGGGTCGGTGACGAGGGCGTGGGCGGCGTCCTTCGCGAGCCACAGCCCGATGCCGAGGCGGTCACGGCCGAGCCTGCGGCGCACGGGTTCGCAGTGGTCGCGGAGCTGGGCGAGAACGCCGTCGAGGGTCTCGGCCGGGTGGACGTTGGTGCAGTAGGCGAGGTGGACGGTGGAGCCGTCGGGGTGGCGGAAGCGCATCGCTCACTCCCCGCCGCGCAGGACGGAGTTGCCTTCATGGGTGGCGGCCGTGCCCGCGACGTCGAGGTCGAGGCGGCCGCTGAGCCCATAGAAGGCGACGGGATTGCGCCACAGCACGCGGTCGACGTCGTCGTCGCCGAAGCCGCTCGCGAGCATGGCGTCACCGACCCTGCGGGTCTTGAGGGGATCGCTTCGCCCCCAGTCCGCGGCCGAGTTCACGAGCACCTTGTCGGGGCCGTACTCCTTGAGGATCGCGACCATCCGGTCCTCGTCCATCTTGGTGTCGGGATAGACGGAGAAGCCGAGCCAGCAGCCGCTGTCCTTGGCCTCCTTGACGGTGGTCTCGTTGAGGTGGTCGACCAGCACCCGGTCCGCGGCCAGCGAGGACTCGCGGACGACGTCGAGGGTGCGGCGCAGGCCGGCGAGCTTGTCGCGGTGCGGGGTGTGGACGAGGGCCGGCAGTTCGTGGTCGGCGGCGAGCTGGAGCTGGGTCGCGAGGGCGGTGTCCTCGGCGGGGGTCATCGAGTCGTAGCCGATCTCACCGACGGCCACGACGTGGTCCTTGACGAGATAGCGGGGCAGTTCGTCGAGGACCGGCACGCACCGGGGGTCGTTCGCCTCCTTGGGGTTGAGGGCGAGGGTGCAGTGGTGGGCGATGCCGTACTGGGCGGCACGAAAGGGTTCCCAGCCGAGGAGGGAGTCGAAGTAGTCGAGGAAGGTGACGGGCGAGGTGCGGGGCTGACCGAGCCAGAAGGAGGGTTCGACCACGGCGCGGACGCCCGCGGCGTACATGGCCTCGTAGTCGTCGGTGGTCCGTGACGTCATGTGGATGTGGGGGTCGAAGATGCGCATCAGGACTCCTTGCCGGACGGGGTGCCGGGGTGGGGGGACGGCTCCGGAGCGGTGGGCACGTCGGTCGCGGGTCCGGATGCTCGCCCGGACGCGGGCTCTGGCCCGGGCGGGTGCTCACCCCCGGACGCCGGCTCGGTCAGGGCCAGGACTCGGTAGAGGTCCTCGGGTACGGGACGGCCCGCAGCGCTGCGTTCATCGGCGTAGTCGCTGAGCATGCGGGCGAGTTCGGCGTCGGCGCGGGCTCTGTGGGCCAGGTCTGCCACCTCGTCGACGGGGACGCCGGTGAACAGGCACTTCAGGACGCCGTGCCGCCAGTTGTGGGTGTCCAGGTGCCGGGCGGCGTACGGGCCGAGCGCGGCGGCGACCAGGCGGGTGTCGTTGGTGCGCAGGGCGTCCTCCACGATCGTCACGGCGTCCGGGCCGGGCACGAGGTGGGGCAGGGCGTGCAGGACGGCACGGCGTTCGGCGGCGGTGCCCTGGCGGTAGACGCGGGTGAGCGTGTCCGCGTCGGCACGGGCCGCGCGGAGGATGAGGATGCGTACGGCGTCGGCGTGCTCGGGACCGCACCGTCGGCCCGCCTCGGCGAGGCGCAACTCCCAGACGGAGATGGGCCCGTGGAGCCCCGGCCGGGCGGCAGCCTCGTCGAGGGCCCGGTCGAACCAGGCTCGGGCGGCGGTGTCGAGGTGGCTGCTGACGGAGGTGCGCAGCTCGTCGAACGGGGCGAGGGCGAGGGCGAGGGTGCTGCCCGCCGCGGGGGCGCCCGGGATGGAGGGGTGGTCGTTCACGGGGTTCTCCCTTCGGAGGCGGCGGTGGACTCGCCCGGCGGGGGTACGGAG
>NZ_VMNX01000062.1 GCF_009377235.1 Streptomyces acidicola | reverse complement strand
CCCTGCCCGCCCTGCTCGACGACGCCGAACCGCAGGCCGTCCTGCGCGACGGGGAACTGCGGGTCGGGCGGCTGTCGCGGGGTGCGGGTGCCGTGCTCGTGCCACCGGTGACCGGGCCGTGGCGGCTGGACGTGACCGACCGCGGGAGCCTGGACGGGCTCGCCCTGAGACCCTGCGAGCACGAAGAGCTGACAGGGCGGCAGGTGCGCATCGCGGTGCGGTCCGCCGGTATCAACTTCCGCGATGTGCTGAGCGCGCTCGGCATGTACCCGGGTGAGGCCGGGCTGCTGGGCTCCGAGGCCGCCGGTGTCGTCGTCGAGGCGGGTCCCGAGGCCGAACTGTGGCGGCCGGGCGACCGCGTCATGGGCATGGTCGCCGGCGGCTTCGCGCCGAGCGTCGTCGTGGACGAACGGCAGGTGACCGCCGTACCCGCCGACTGGTCCTGGGAGACGGCCGGTTCGGTGCCGCTGGTGTTCCTCACCGCCTACCGGGCGCTCGTCGAACTCGGCGACGTCAGGCCCGGCGAGAAGGTCCTCGTGCACGCGGGCGCGGGCGGTGTCGGCATGGCCGCGATCCAACTCGCACGCCACCTGGGCGCGGAGGTCTTCGCCACCGCCAGTGAGACCAAGTGGCCCGTGCTGCGCGAACTCGGCGTCGCGGACGACCACATCGCCTCGTCCCGCGACACCGGCTTCGCCGACCGGTTCGCCGCCGCGGCAGGTGAGGGCTTCGACGTCGTCCTCAACGCGCTGTCCGGCGAGTTCGTCGACGCCTCACTGCGACTGCTCGGGCCCGGCGGCCGGTTCCTGGAGATGGGCAAGACCGATCTGCGCACCGCGGACACCATCCCCGACGGCATCCGCTACGAGCCCTTCGACCTGGGCTGGGTGGAACCCGACGGCATCCGGCGGATGCTGACGGCACTCGACGCGCTGTTCGCCGACGGCGCCCTGCGGCCCCTGCCGGTGCGCTCCTGGGACGTGCGAAGGGCCGCCGAGGCGTTCCGCTTCATGAGCCTCGCCCGGCACACCGGCAAACTCGTCCTCACCCTGCCGCCCGCCCTGGACCCCGACGGCACGGTCCTGATCACCGGCGGTACCGGCGGCCTCGGCAGCCTCCTCGCCCGCCACCTCGTCACCCGGCACGGCGTACGGCACCTGCTGCTCGCCGGTCGCCGCGGACCCGACGCGCCCGGCGCCCACGAACTCGAGCAGGAACTCGCGGCGCACGGCGCCGAGGTCGGCCTTGTCGCCTGCGACCTCACCGCGCCCGGAGCCGTGGGCGCCGTGCTGGACGCCGTCCCCGCCGCGCACCCGCTCACCGCCGTCGTCCACACGGCGGGCGTCCTCGACGACGGCGTGCTGGACGCCCTCACCCCGGACCGGCTCGACACCGTGCTGCGGCCCAAGGCCGATGTGGCCTGGCAACTGCACGAGCAGACCCGCGACCTGGACCTGGCCGCGTTCGTGCTCTACTCGTCCACCGCCGGTCTGATGGGCAGCCCCGGCCAGGCCAACTACGCCGCCGCCAACGCCTTCCTCGACGCGCTCGCCGAGCACCGCCGCGCGCACGGGCTGCCCGCGCTGTCGCTGCGCTGGCCCGGCTGGGAGCAGGACGGCGGCGGCATGACCGCGGCGCTGTCCGACCGCGACCAGCGGCGCATCTCGGCCCTCGGACTCCCGCCGCTGACCCCCGAGCAGGGCCTCGCCCTCTTCGACGCCGCGCTCGCCACCGACGCGGCCGTCCTCGCCCCGCTGCCCGTCGGCGGCACGCCCCTGCCCCCGGGCGTTCCCGTCCCCGCGCTGCTGCGCGGCCTGGTCCGCCCAGGGAGACGCATCGCCGGCAGTGGGACCGTCACGCGCGGCGCGCTCGTGGACCGGCTCGCGGGACAGCGGCCCGACGAACGGCGCCGCCACCTCGTCGAGCTGGTGCGGGCCGAGGCGGCCGGTGTGCTGGGCCACGGCACGAGCGAGGCGATCGACGCCGACAGCGAGTTCCGCCGGCTCGGCGTCGACTCGCTGACCGCGATCGAACTCCGCAACCGGCTGGCCACCGCCACCGGCCTCCAACTGCCCGCCACGCTGGTCTTCGACTACCCCACGCCACGCCGTCTCGCCATCCATCTGCTCGGCGAACTCATCGAGGAGGGTGTCGTCGGCGACGGCCCCGTGACGCGGACTGCCTCCGGCACACGAGCCGGCACCGGCACCGGCACTGGCACCGGCCTTGCGGACGAACCGCTCGCCGTCGTCGGCATGGCCTGCCGCTACCCCGGCGGCATCACCTCGCCCGAAGAGCTGTGGGAGTTCGTGGCGGCCGGCGGTGACGCCATCTCCGGCATGCCCGACGACCGGGGCTGGGAGAAGCACACCGGCGTTGCCTCGGCCGACGGAGTCGCCGGCGGATTCCTGCGCGGCGCTGGCGAGTTCGACGCCGCGTTCTTCGAGATCTCCCCGCGCGAGGCGGTGGCGACGGACCCGCAGCAGCGGCTCCTGCTGGAGACCGCGTGGGAGGCGCTCGAACGGGCCGACCTCGACCCGCACAGCCTGCGCGGCAGCCGCACCGGCGTCTTCGTCGGCCTCAGCGGCCAGGACTACGGCACCCTCGTCATGCAGTCCTCCGTCGACGTCGAGGCCCACGCCACCACCGGCCTGAACACCAGCGTCGCCTCCGGGCGGCTGGCGTATGTGTTCGGCCTGGAGGGCCCGGCCCTGACCGTCGACACCGCCTGCTCCTCCTCCCTCGTCGCCCTCCACCTCGCCGGGCAGGCGCTGCGAGGCGGTGAGTGCGGTCTCGCCCTCGTCGGAGCGGTCACCGTCATGTCCACGCCGGTGGGCTTCGCCGGGTTCTCCCGCATGGGCGGCCTCGCCACCGACGGCCGCTGCAAGGCTTTCGGGGACGGCGCCGACGGGACCGGGTGGTCCGAGGGCGTCGCCGTCCTCGTCGTGGAGCGGCTGTCGGACGCCGTGCGCAACGGGCACGAGGTCCTCGCCGTGGTGCGGGGCTCGGCCGTCAACCAGGACGGTGCCTCCAACGGGCTCACCGCGCCCAACGGCCCCTCCCAGCAGCAGGTCATCCGCCAGGCCCTCGCCAACGCCGGGCTCACCCCGGCCGACGTGGACGCCGTCGAGGCGCACGGCACCGGCACGGCCCTCGGCGACCCGATCGAGGCGCAGGCCCTGCTCGCCACCTACGGCCAGGACCGCGAACGGCCCCTGCTGCTCGGGTCGGTGAAGTCCAACCTCGGCCACACCCAGGCCGCCGCCGGTGCCGCCGGGCTCATCAAGACCGTGATGGCGATGCGGTACGGCGTCCTGCCCCGCACCCTGCACGCCGACCCGCCGTCCCGGCACGTCGACTGGTCGAGCGGGGCCGTACGGCTGCTCACCGAGAACCACCCCTGGCCGGACACCGGCCGCCCCCGCCGCGCCGGCGTGTCCTCCTTCGGCATCAGCGGCACCAACGCACACGTCCTGCTCGAACAGCCGCCCAGCACAACCGGGTTGAAAGGGCCGCCGCCCCTCGGCGCACCGGAACCGAACCGGACGCCGCCCAACGCAACGGATCCGGACGGCGCGTCGGCCACTGCGCCGGGGCGGGATCACGCGTCGGCCGAGGCCCCGGGATCGGAGCGCACCTGGGTCACCGTGTCGGAGTCGGGCCGCGCTCCGGTCACGACACCGGATCCGAGCCGCGCCGCCCCCGCCACCCCCCTGCTGCCGTGGGTGATCTCCGCCCGCACCGAAGCCGCCCTCGACGCCCAGATCGCCCGGATCAGGTCGGCCGCCGAAGGACTTGACGCACGGGACGTGGCCTGGACGCTGGCCGGTCGTGCCGCCCTCGAACACCGTGCCGTCCTGCACCCCGACGGCACGACCGAACTCGCCCGTGGCCTCGGCGCCGACCGTCCCCTCGCCGTCGTCTTCCCCGGCCAGGGCAGCCAGCGGCTCGGTATGGGCCGCGAACTGCACGCCCGTTTTCCGGAGTTCGCCTCCGCCCTCGACGAGATACTCGGCCACTTCGACGCAGGCGTCCGGGACGCGATGTGGGGCACGGACGAGGCGCTGCTGGGCCGCACCGACCACGCGCAGTGCGCCGTGTTCGCCGTGGAGGTCGCGCTGTTCCGGCTACTGGAGTCGTGGGGCGTCACCGCCGGACACGTCACCGGGCACTCCGTCGGCGAGGTGGCCGCCGCCCATGCCGCGGGTGTCCTCTCGCTCGCGGACGCCTGCGCGCTGGTGGCTGCCCGGGGCCGGCTGATGGCCGCGCTGCCGCCGGGCGGCGTGATGGTCGCGGTCGAGGCGACCGAGGACGAGGTACGGCCGCTGCTCACCGACGGTGTGTCCCTTGCCGCGGTCAACGGCCCCACCGCGCTGGTCGTCTCCGGCGCCGAGGACCAGGTGACCGCCGTCGTGGCCGCCCTCGGCGAGCGGCGGCACACGCGCCTCGCCGTGAGCCACGCCTTCCACTCGCCGCTCATGGAGCCGATGCTGGACGACTTCCGGCAGGCCCTGGCCGGGCTGGAGTTCCGCCCGCCCCGGATCACGGTGGCGTCGGCCCTCACCGGGCGCATCGCCGAGCCGGAGGAGCTGTGTTCGGCGGAGTACTGGGTGCGGCACGCCCGGGAGACCGTGCGGTTCGCCGACGCGGTGGACGCCCTGCGTACGGCGGGAGCCGGGGCTTTCCTGGAGGTCGGCCCGGCCGGTGTGCTCAGCGGCATCGTCCTCGCCACCGGCCCGAACGACGGCGTCGCCACCCCGATGCTGCGCCGCGACCGGGGCGAGGAGGAAACCGTGATCGGCGCGCTGGCCACGCTCCATGTCGCGGGCGTCCCCGTCGACTGGCGTGCCGTCGGCGCGGGCACCGGAGCACGCCGCGTGGAGTTGCCGACGTACCCCTTCCAGCGGGAGCGGTACTGGCCCGATGGCGGCCCCGTCGCCCCGCCCGCTCCCCGCACCCAGCCGGCCACGGACGGCTCCGCCTCCCGCGACGAACTTGTCGCGCGGCTCACCGCCCTCGGCGCCAAGGAGCGCAAGCGGCACCTGCTGGGGCTGGTGCGCACCGAGACGGCCGTCGTGCTCGGCCACCGAGGCCGCGACGGGATCGACCCCGACCACGAGTTCGGCAGGCTGGGCATGGACTCGCTCACCGCCGTGGAGCTGTGCAGACGTCTTTCCGCCGGCACCGGGCTCAAGCTGCCCGCGACCTTGGTCTACGACTACCCGAGCCCGCGCCGCCTCGCCGCCCATCTCCTCGCCGAACTGCTCGACGACCCCGCCACCGCCGACCGGAGCGCCCAGCGCCCCGGGCCTGTGGCTCAGGACGAGCCGCTGGCCATCGTCGGCATGGCCTGCCGCTTTCCCGGCGACGTCAGCACCCCCGAGGAGTTCTGGGAGCTGATGCTCACCGGCCGCGACGGCACCGGACCCTTCCCGGACGACCGCGGCTGGGACCTCGACACCCTGCACGGCGCCGGCCCCGGCAGCAGCGCCACCACCCGCGGCGGATTCCTGTACGACGTCGCCGACTTCGACCCGGGCTTCTTCGGCATCAGCCCCCGCGAGGCCCTCGCGATGGACCCGCAGCAGCGGCTGCTGCTGGAGACGTCGTGGGAGGCGTTCGAACGTGCCGGACTCGACCCCGAGGCGCTGCGCGGCAGCCGCACCGGCGTCTTCGTCGGCACCAACGGCCAGGACTACGTCCACCTCGCCACCCGCGCCCGCGAGGACATCGGTGGCCACCTCGGCACCGGTCTCGCCGCCAGCGTGATCTCCGGTCGGCTGGCGTACGTGTTCGGCCTGGAAGGGCCGGCCATGACCGTCGACACGGCCTGCTCCTCGTCCCTTGTCTCGCTGCACCTCGCCGCCCAGGCGCTGCGGAGCGGCGAGTGCGAACTCGCCCTGGCCGGCGGCGTCACCGTGATGACCACCTCGGTCAGCTTCGTCGGCTTCAGCATCCAGGGCGGCCTGGCGGCGGACGGCCGCTGCAAGGCGTTCTCCGACGACGCCGACGGCACGGTGTGGTCCGAGGGCATCGGCATGCTGGTCGTGGAACGGCTGTCGGACGCGGTGCGCAACGGGCACGACGTGCTGGCCGTCGTGCGGGGCTCGGCCGTCAACCAGGACGGTGCCTCCAACGGGCTCAGCGCCCCCAACGGCCCCTCCCAGCAGCGCGTCATCCGCCAGGCCCTCGCGAGCGCCCGCCTCACCCCGGCCGACGTGGACGCCGTCGAGGCACACGGCACCGGAACGCGGCTCGGCGACCCCATCGAGGCGCAGGCGCTGCTCGCCACCTACGGCCGCGACCGCGAACGGCCCCTGCTGCTCGGGTCGGTGAAGACGAACATCGGCCACACCCAGGCCGCCGCCGGAGTCGCCGGCGTCATCAAGTCGGTGCTCGCCCTGCGCCACGGCCGGCTGCCCCGCACCCTCCACGCCGACACACCCTCCAGCCGTATCGACTGGTCCTCCGGCGCGCTGTCCCTGCTCACCGACACCACCGAGTGGCCCGAGACGGGCAGGCCACCGCGGATCGCCGTGTCCGCGTTCGGGATCAGCGGCACCAACGCGCACGTCATCATCGAGGGCGCTCCCGAGCCGGAGCAGGCGACGTCCGGCGTGACAGCCGACCTCGCGCCGTGGCCGGTGTCCGCCCGCACCGAGGAGGCCCTCGACGCCCGGATCGCCGCGCTGACCGACTGGGCGCGCGGCCGCGACCCGCACGACGTGGGCCGCTCCCTCGCCGCCCGCTCCCACTTCGCCCACCGCGCCGTGCTCCTCGCCGACGGCGAGAGCGTGCGCGGCACCGCCGCCGAGCGCAGCCCGGCCCTGGTGTTCTCCGGGCAGGGCGCACAACGGCCGGGCATGGGACGGGAGTTGCACGAGCGCTTCCCGGTGTTCGCCGACGCCTTCGACGAGGTGCTCACCCACCTCCCGCCCGGCCTGCGAGACATCGTCTGGGGCGACGACCCCGACACGCTGCGCCGCACCGAGCACGCACAGCCCGCCCTGTTCGTCCTCCAGATCGCCCTGCACCGCCTCGTCGCGTCGCTCGGCGTCACGCCGGAGTACGTCACCGGACACTCCGTCGGAGAGATCGCCGCCGCCCATGTCGCGGGCATCCTCACCCTCGAAGACGCCTGCGCCCTGGTCAGCGCTCGCGCCCGGCTGATGGGCGAACTGCCGCCCGGCGGCGTCATGGTGGCCGTCGCCGCCACCGAGGACGAGGTGGTGCCCCTCCTCACCGGCGAGGTCGCCATCGGTGCCGTCAACGGACCCTCAGCGCTGGTGCTGTCGGGCACCGAGCCCGCCGTCGAGGCCGTCCTCGCCCGCCTCGGCGACCGCCGCACCCGTCGGCTGGAGGTGTCCCACGCCTTCCACTCCCCGCTGATGGACCCGGTGCTCGACGACTTCCGGAACTTCACCGCCACCCTGACCCACCACCGGCCCCGCATCCCGTTCGTGTCCGCCGCGACGGGCGCCCCGGCCGGCGACGACCTCGCCTCGCCCGAGTACTGGGTGCGGCACCTGCGTGAGCCGGTCCGCTTCGCCGACGCCGTCCGCACGCTCGCCGGCACCGGCGTCGACGCCTTCCTCGAGATCGGCCCCGACGGCGGCCTCACCTCCCTCGTCGCCGACCTCGCGCCCGAGGTTGCCGTCGCCGTACCGCTGCTGCGCCGCGACCGCCCCGAGGAGGCGTCGGCGGTGACAGCGCTCGCCACCCTGCACGTCGAGGGCGTCACGGTCGACTGGACCGCCCTGTACGCCGGCACGGGCGCCCGGCACCTGCCCGAACTGCCGACCTATCCGTTCCAGCGGCGCCGGCTGTGGCCCACCGCATCCCTGCGCTCCGCCGACGCGACCGGACTCGGTCTCGCCGCCACCGACCACCCCCTGCTCGGCGCCGCGCTGCCCGTCGCCGGAGCCGGGGACCTGGTGCTCACCGGCACCCTGTCGCGAACCCTCCACCCCTGGCTGGAGGGGTCGGCCGTGGACGGAGCGGGCCGACTGCCCGGCGCCGCCCTGGTGGAGGCCTCCGTACGCGCCGGCGACCAGGTCGACACACCGCACGTCGCCGAACTCGCCCTGACCGAGCCGGTGACCGTGCCCGACCAGGGCGCCCTCCAACTCCAGCTCCGTATCGGCGCCCCCGGCGACGACGGCGCCCGGCCCCTGTGGTGCCACACCCGGCCCGCCCAGGAGCCGGACGCCGACTGGACCGAGCACGCCCACGGCCGGCTCACCCCCGAGCCACCGGCCCCCGCACCCGCCACCACCCGGTACGCCGCCGGCCAGTGGCCCCCGCCCGACGCCACCGAACTCGCCCTGGACGACCTCTACGACCGGCTCGCCGACGCCGGTGTCGAGCACGGCCCCGCCGCCCGCGCCCTGCGCGCCGCCTGGCGGCACGGCGACCACCTGTACGCCGAACTCGCCCTGCCCAAGGAGACCGGCGAACACGCCGGGTTCGGACTGCATCCGGTGCTCCTGGACGCCGCCCTGCACGCCGCGCACCTTGTCACCGAGGCCGAGCAGACCGAGCCCGAGCGGCTGCTCGCCGTCCAGTGGCGCGAGGTGTCCCTGCACGCCGTATCAGCCACCGAACTGCGCATACGGCTGACCGGCAGCGGCGACACACGTGACCTCGTCGCCGCCGACCCCTCGGGTGCGCCTGTGCTCACGGCCCGCGCCGTCGTCCTGCGCCCGGCGCAGCGCCGCGCCGACGCCCCCGCCGCCGGACCCGATCTGCGCACCTCGCTGTTCCGCCTGGACTGGGAGGGGCGGCCCGTCCCGGCCGCCCCCGCCGAGCCGGCCCCCTGGTACGCCCTCACGGCCGACGCCGACCCGGCCCTCGCCCTCGGGTCGCTCGCGGAACCAGTGAAGTCCCTGGCCGAACTACGAGAAGGTGACGACGCGCCGGTGCGGCTGCTCGCCGTCCCGCTCACGGGCCGCCCCGACGACACCGCCGGAGCGGTCCACGAACTGACGCACCGCGCACTGACGTTGACGCAGGAGTTCCTCGCCGAGGACCGGTTCGCCCGTACCCGCATGGTGTTCCTCACCCGCGGCGCGGTCGCACCGCACGGCGAGGACGTCACCGACCCGGCCGCGGCGGCGGTCTGGGGCCTGGTGCGGTCCGCCCAGATGGAACACCCCGGCCGGTTCCTCCTCGTCGACGTCGACGGCGGCGCGTCCACCGCGGCCCTGCTGCCCGCCCTGCCGGACACGGATGAGGAGCAGTTCATGGTGCGCGACGGATGCCTGCGCGTGGCGCGGCTCGCCCGCGTGCCCGACGTCGCCGCCACATCCGCCGCCGGTCCGGCCGGCTGGCGCACCGACGGCACCGTGCTCATCACCGGCGGCACCGGTGGCCTGGCCCGCATCCTCGCCCGGCACCTGGTGACCGCCCATGGAATGCGCCACCTCCTGCTGGCCGGCCGACGCGGCCCCGACGCCCCCGGCGCCGCGGAACTGCGCGACGAACTCGAAGCCCACGGCGCCCGGGTCACCGTGGCCGCCGCCGATGTCGCCGACCCGGACGACGTGGCCGTCCTCGTCGCGAGCGTCCCCGCCGAGCACCCGCTGACCGCCGTCGTGCACACCGCCGGCATCCTCGACGACGGCGTCCTGGACGCTCTCACCCCCGACCGGTTCGACACCGTCCTGCGGCCCAAGGCCGACGCCGCCTGGCATCTGCACCGGGCCACCGACCATCTGGACCTGGACGCGTTCGTCACGTACTCGTCCACCGCCGGTGTCGTCGGCAGCCCCGGTCAGGCCAACTACGCCGCCGCCAACGCCTTCCTCGACGCCCTCGCCCAGCACCGCGCCGCGACCGGACGGCCCGGCCACTCGCTGGCCTGGGGCCCCTGGGCGCACGGCTCCGGCATGACCAGCGGACTGAGCGAGGACCACATCCGGCGCATGAACCGCTCCGGCACCCCGCCCCTCGAACCCGAACTGGGTCTCGCCCTGTTCGACGCGGCCACCGCCCGCGACGACGCCCGGCCCGTACTGATGCGCACGGCCGCCCGCACCGGCGCGGCGCTGCCGTTCGCCGGACCGGTGCCCCCCGTCCTGCGCGGGCTGATCGGCGGACGCCGCACGGCCGCGGGCCGCAACCGCGCCGCCGAACTCGCTGCCCGCCTCGACGGACTGCGTCCGCAGGATCGCACCCGGCACCTCACCGACCTGGTGCGCGCCGAGGCCGCGACCGTGCTCGGCCACGACACACCCGAACAGATCGGCGCCGAGGACGAGTTCGCCGCGCTCGGCTTCGACTCCCTGACCTCCGTGGAGATGCGCAACCGGCTCGGCACCGTCACCGGCCTGCGTATCCCCGCCACCCTCGTCTTCGACCACCCCACCCCGCTGGCCGTCGCGGAGCACCTCGCGCGGCGGCTCGGCCGCGGTCCGACGGCACCCGCCGACGCACTGCACGCCGAACTCGACCGCCTGGACACGACCCTGGCCGGCGCGCTCGACGCCGACGGCCTCGACCCCGCCGTCCGCACCGGCACCGCCGCCCGGCTGCGGGCCCTGCTCGCCCGGATCACCGACGACCGCGGCGAACGGCAGGGGGCGGACGACGACGTGCGCAAGCGCCTCGACGCGGCCGGAGCCGAAGACCTCATCGCCTTCATCGACAGCGAGATCGGCCGACCCACCGACCGCTGAACCGGTCACATCTCCCCACCGGTCTCCCACCGAGGAAAGGGCATTGACCATGCCGGACGAAGCAAAACTCGTCGAGTACCTCAAGTACGTCACCGCTGACCTGCACGAGACCCGGCGACGTCTCGACGAGGCCGAGTCGGGGCGCCACGAGCCGGTCGCCGTGGTCGGCATGGCCTGCCGTTTCCCCGGCGGGGTGCGGACGCCGGAGCAGCTGTGGGAGCTGGTCGCCTCCGGTACCGACGCCATCACCGCGTTCCCCGCGGACCGCGGCTGGGACCTCCAGGGCCGCGGCGGCTTCCTGGACGACGCCGGCGGCTTCGACGCGGGCTTCTTCGGCATCAGCCCCCGCGAGGCCCTCGCGATGGACCCCCAGCAGCGGCTCCTGCTGGAGACCGGCTGGGAGGCCTTCGAGCGGTCCGGTATCGACCCGCAGAGCCTGCGCGGCAGCCAGACCGGCGTCTTCGTCGGCACCAACGGCCAGGACTACGTCCGCCTCGTGCACACCGCGAAGGAGGACCTGTCCGGGCACGCCGGCACCGGCCTCGCCGCCAGCGTGATATCCGGGCGCGTCGCCTACGTCCTCGGCCTGGTCGGCCCGGCGGTCACCGTGGACACGGCGTGCTCGTCGTCGCTGGTGTCGCTGCATCTGGCGGCGCAGGCGCTGCGCAGCGGCGAGTGCTCCCTCGCCCTGGCCGGCGGCGTCACCGTGATGACCACCCCGGCCGCCTTCGCCGGCTTCGACGTTCAGGGCGGCCTCGCGTCCGACGGGCGCTGCAAGGCGTTCTCCGACGACGCCGACGGCACCACCTGGTCGGAGGGCATCGGTGTCGTCGTACTGGAGAAACTCTCGGACGCAGTGCGGGGCGGCCGCCGCATCCTCGCCGTGGTGAAGGGCTCCGCGGTCAATCAGGACGGTGCGTCGAATGGGCTGACGGCGCCGAACGGTCCGTCGCAGCAGCGGGTGATCCGGCAGGCTCTGGCGTCGGCGGGGTTGAGGCCGGTCGAGGTGGACGCCGTGGAGGCGCATGGTACGGGTACCCGGCTGGGTGACCCGATCGAGGCGCAGGCGTTGCTGGCGACGTACGGTCAGGATCGTGAACGGCCGCTGCTGCTGGGCTCGGTGAAGTCGAACATCGGGCACACCCAGGCCGCGGCCGGTGCCGCCGGACTCATCAAGGCAGTCATGGCCCTGCGACACGGCGTCCTGCCGCCCACTCTGCACGTCGCCCGCCCCTCCGGCCACGTCGACTGGACCGAGGGCGCCGTCGAACTCCTCACCTCCACCACCGACTGGCCCGACACCGGGCACCCGCGTCGCGTCGGCGTGTCGTCCTTCGGCATCAGCGGCACCAACGCCCACGTCATCGTCGAGCAGCACACCCCGGCCGCCACCACCGAGCCGCGGCAGGTCACCGTCCCCCCCGGCATCGTCGCCTGGCCGGTCTCCGCCCGCACCGAGGCCGCACTGGAGGAACAGCTCGACCGGATCCGCGCCCAGGCGCAGGACCACCCCGCACTGGACGTCGGCTACTCACTCGCCACCGCCCGCTCGGCCTTCGAACACCGCGCGGTGCTGGTCGCCGCCGGTGACGGGCCGGCCGAGGTGGCCCGGGGCGAGGCCCAGGAGGGTCCGCTCGCCGTTCTGTTCTCCGGTCAGGGCGCGCAGCGGTTGGGTATGGGGAGGGAGTTGTACGGCCGGTTCGCGGTGTTCGCGCAGGCCCTTGATGAGGTGTTGGGGCAGCTGCCGCCTGGGGTGCGGGAGGCCATGTGGGGTGCGGACCCGGAGGCGTTGGAGCGTACGGGTGTGGCTCAGCCCGCGTTGTTCGCGGTCGAGGTGGCGCTGTATCGGCTGGTCGAGTCGCTGGGCGTCGTGCCCAAGTACGTTGCCGGACATTCGGTCGGTGAGATCACGGCCGCACACGTTGCCGGGGTGTTGTCGCTGGCGGACGCGTGCGCGTTGGTGTCGGCGCGGGCGCGGTTGATGGAGGCGTTGCCGGAGGGCGGCGCGATGGTCGCCGTGGAGGCGGCCGAGGAGGAGGTGCTCCCGCATCTGACCGGTGATGTGGCGTTGGCTGCGGTCAACGGGCCGCGTTCCGTGGTGCTTTCGGGTGCCGAGGAGGGCGTCGAGACGGTGTTGGCGGCGTTGGGGGAGCGGCGGCACACGCGTCTCTCGGTCAGCCACGCCTTCCACTCGCCGCTGATGGACCCGATGCTCGACGACTTCCGCACCGCCCTCACCGGGCTCACCGCCCACGAGGCGAACATCGATGTCGTCTCCACCGTCACCGGAGCGCCGGTTCGTCCGGCCGACCTCGCCTCGCCCGACCACTGGGTTCGGCATGCCCGTCAGACCGTGCGATTCGCCGACGGCGTCCGTGCGCTCGCGGACGCGGGTGTGCGGCACTTCCTGGAGATCGGCCCGGACGCTGTCCTCACGCCCCTGGTCGAGACCGCCGTACCGCTGCTGCGCCGGGACCGCGACGAGGAGACGGCCGCCGTGACGGCCCTCGCCCGACTCCACGCCGGTGGCGTCCCCGTGGACTGGCCGGCGCTCTTCGCCGACACCGGCGCCCACACCGTCGACCTGCCCACCTACCCCTTCCAGCACGAGCGTTACTGGCCCGAGCCCGCCGATGCCATGGTGGTGTCCGGTGACGGTGCGGGCGTGGACGCCGAGTTCTGGGCCGCCGTGGAGCGCGAGGACCTGGCGGCGCTCGCCGCCCGGCTGGACATCGGCGCCGAGGCGCTCGGCGGCGTGGTCCCCGCGCTGTCCGCCTGGCGCAGCAGACGCCGCGCCCGGTCGCTGTCCGACGCCCTGCGCTTCCGCGAGACCTGGCAGCTGCTGCCCACGGCACCAGCCGCCGGACCGTCGGGCACCTGGCTGGTCGTGCTGCCCGCCGACGGGCCCGACACCGACAGCGCCTGGCTCGACGCCGTGACCGGTGCGCTCGGCCCCGATACCGTGTCCGTCCGGCTCGGCAAGCGGCCCGCGCGTGGTGAACTCGCCGAGGAACTGTCCCGGCTCACCGCCGACGGCACCCGCTTCACCGGCGTGCTCTCCCTGCTCGCCGGCACCGACGCCACCCGCTGGACCAGCGTCCCGGTCGGCCTCGTCGACACCGCCGTACTGCTCCAGGCCATGGACGACGCCGGGATCCGCACCCGGATCTGGGCCGCCACCCGCGGCGCGGTAGCCACCTCGCCGGACGACACCGTGCAGCCGCTGCAAGCCGCACTGTGGGGTCTGGGGAGGGTCGCCGCTCTGGAGTACCCCGACCGGTGGGGTGGATTGATCGACCTGCCCGGACACCTGGACGACGCCGCACTGCGCCGGTTCACCACTCAGCTTGCCGGTGGAGGCGAGGAGGACGAGGTCGCCGTGCGCGGCGGTGGTGTCTTCGGACGTCGCCTCGTTCCGGCGCCGGGTGCCGACGAAGCCCCGGTGTGGGAGCCGTCGGGCACGGTGTTGATCACGGGTGGTACGGGTGCGCTGGGCGGTCATGTGGCCCGCTGGGCGGCACAGCACGGAGCGGAGCACCTGCTGTTGCTCAGCCGCCGCGGCCGACAGACGCCCGGGGCCGAGGAGTTGGAGGCCGAGCTGACCGCGCTCGGCGCGCGGGTGACCATCGCCGCGTGCGACACGGCGATCCGCGCCGAGCTCTCCGCCGCGCTGGAGGCGATACCGGCCGACGTGCCACTCACCGCCGTCGTCCACGCCGCCGGTGTCCTCGACGACGCCGTGCTCAACGGCCTCACCCCGCACCGCTTCGGCGCCGTGTTCCGCGCCAAGGTCAGCCCTGCGCTGCTGCTGGACGAACTCACCCGCGAGCATGACCTGTCCGCGTTCGTGCTGTTCTCGTCGGTGGCCGGGGCGGTGGGCAACCCGGGGCAGGGCAACTACGCGGCGGCCAACACGGTGTTGGACGCGCTCGCCCAGCGCCGTCGGGCCGAGGGCCTGCCCGCCACGTCCGTCGCCTGGGGTGCCTGGGACGGCGGAGGCATGGCCGCAGCGCTGACTGACGCGCTGCGCGAAACCGGCACCACCGCCCTCGAACCCGGGCTCGCCCTCGGTGTGCTCGCCGAACTCTCCGTCGACGCCGCCCCCGTGACCGTCGTCGCCGACCTCCAGCAGCAGGACACCCTGCGGATGCTGTTCAGTATCCGCCCGTGCGCCGCCCTCAGCGCCCTGCCCACTGCGGAGGAGGCCCGCAGCGCGGCCCGCAGGCTCCGCGACGACACACGCTCCGCCGCATCCGTG
The DNA here is from genome assembly GCF_009377235.1 of Streptomyces acidicola. Taxonomy (GTDB): domain Bacteria; phylum Actinomycetota; class Actinomycetes; order Streptomycetales; family Streptomycetaceae; genus Streptomyces; species Streptomyces acidicola. The sequence continues at coordinate 27,213 of NZ_VMNX01000062.1, read as the reverse complement.
CTGCGTCGCAAGGTGTACGCCGCCCCCGAGGACGAGCGCGTCCCGCTCCTGCTCGAACTGGTGCGCACCCACGCCGGCGGCGTCCTCGGCCACGCCGGACCGGAGGCCGTGGACGCCGAACGTGCCTTCCACGACATCGGCTTCGATTCGCTGACGTCGATGGAGCTGCGCAACCAGCTCGCCCGCGCCACGGGCCTCGCCCTGCCCGCCAGCCTGCTCTTCGACTTCACCCGGCCCCGCACCCTTGCCGAGCATCTTGTCGCTGAACTTCTCGGCAGCCAGGACGAGTCGGACGGCCCGCTGCTCGCCGCCGAGCCGGCCGACACCACCGAGGACCCGGTCGTCGTGGTCGGCATGGCCTGCCGTTTCCCCGGCGGGGTGCGGACGCCGGAGCAGCTGTGGGAGCTGGTCGCCTCCGGCACCGACGCCATCACCGCCTTCCCCACCGACCGCGGCTGGGAGATCCAGGGCCAGGGCGGCTTCCTGCACGACGCCGCCGACTTCGACCCCGAGTTCTTCGGCATCAGCCCGCGCGAGGCGGTCGCCATGGATCCGCAGCAGCGGCTGTTGCTGGAGACCGGCTGGGAGGCTTTCGAGCGGTCCGGCATCGACCCGCAGAGCCTGCGCGGCAGCCGCACCGGCGTCTTCGTCGGCAGCAATGGCGTCGACTACCACCACCTCATCGCCCGCGCCAAGGACATGGAGGGCCGCGGCGTCATGCTGTCGGCCAGCGTCATCTCCGGCCGGCTCTCCTACGTCTTCGGCCTGGAGGGCCCGGCGGTCACCGTGGACACGGCGTGCTCGTCGTCGCTGGTGTCGCTGCATCTGGCGGCGCAGGCACTGCGCAGCGGCGAGTGCTCCCTCGCCCTGGCCGGCGGTGTCACGGTCATGACCACCTCCGCCGCCTTCATGGGCTTCCGTCACCACGGCGGCCTCGCCGAGGACGGCCGCTGCAAGGCCTTCGGCGACGACGCCGACGGCACCGGCTGGTCCGAGGGCGTCGGCATGGTCGTACTCGAAAGACTGTCGGACGCCGTGCGCCATGGGCATCCCGTCCTCGCCACCGTGCGCGGTTCGGCGATCAATCAGGACGGTGCGTCGAACGGGCTGACGGCGCCGAACGGTCCGTCGCAGCAGCGGGTGATCCGGCAGGCTCTGGCGTCGGCGGGGTTGAGGCCGGCCGAGGTGGACGCCGTGGAGGCGCATGGTACGGGCACCCGGCTGGGTGACCCGATCGAGGCGCAGGCGTTGCTGGCGACGTACGGTCAGGATCGTGAACGGCCGCTGCTGCTGGGCTCGGTGAAGTCGAACATCGGGCACACCCAGGCCGCGGCCGGTGCCGCCGGACTCATCAAGGCCGTCATGGCCCTGCGACACGGCGTTGTCCCGCGCACGCTGCACGCCGATGTGCCCTCGTCCCACGTCGACTGGTCCGTGGGCGGCGTCGAGATCGCCACCGCCAACACCGACTGGCCCGACACCGGCCGCCCGCGCCGCATGGGCGTGTCCTCGTTCGGCATCAGCGGCACCAACGCCCATGTCCTTCTTGAGCAGGCCCCGCAGATCGAGGCCGAGGAGCAGAAGACGGTCACCGTCACCCCGCGCGTGGTGCCGTGGCCCGTCACCGCCACCGGTGAGGCCGCGCTGGACGCCCAGCTCGACCGGATCCGCGCCCACGCGGGCGACCACGCCCCCATGGACGTCGGCCACTCCCTGGCCGTCGGCCGCTCCGCCTTCCCCCACCGGGCCGTCCTGCTCGCCACCCCCGAGGGACTCACCGAGGCCGCAAGAGCGGTTGCTGAACCCGGCCCGGTCGCCGTCCTGTTCTCCGGTCAGGGTGCTCAACGGCTGGGGATGGGGAGGGAGTTGTACGGCCGGTTCGCGGTGTTCGCGCAGGCCCTTGATGAGGTGTTGGGGCAGCTGCCGCCTGGGGTGCGGGAGGCCATGTGGGGTGCGGACCCGGAGGCGTTGGAGCGTACGGGTGTGGCTCAGCCCGCGTTGTTCGCGGTCGAGGTGGCGCTGTATCGGCTGGTCGAGTCGCTGGGCGTCGTGCCCAAGTACGTTGCCGGTCACTCGGTCGGTGAGATCACGGCCGCACACGTTGCCGGGGTGTTGTCGCTGGCGGACGCGTGCGCGTTGGTGTCGGCGCGGGCGCGGTTGATGGAGGCGTTGCCGGAGGGCGGCGCGATGGTCGCCGTGGAGGCGGCCGAGGAGGAGGTGCTCCCGCATCTGACCGGTGATGTGGCGTTGGCTGCGGTCAACGGGCCGCGTTCCGTGGTGCTTTCGGGTGCCGAGGAGGGCGTCGAGACGGTGTTGGCGGCGTTGGGGGAGCGGCGGCACACGCGTCTCTCGGTCAGCCACGCCTTCCACTCGCCGCTGATGGACCCGATGCTCGACGACTTCCGCACCGCCCTCGCCGGGCTGACCTTCGGCGAGCCCACCTTGCGTCTGGTCTCCAACCTGGCCGGCGGTGACGCGCGTTCCGTCGAGCACTGGGTCCGTCACGTTCGGGAGACCGTGCGGTTCGGCGACGGGCTGCGGGCGCTCGGGGACGCGGGTGTGCGGCACTACCTGGAGATCGGTCCGGACGCCGTTCTCACCCCGCAGGTCGGGGAGAGCGTGCCGGACGCCGTCGAGGCCGTGCCGTTGCTGCGCCGGGACCAGGACGAGGAGGCGGAGGCCGTGACCGCGCTGGCCCGGCTCCACACCACCGGCGTTCCCGTGGACTGGCCCGCCTACTTCACCGGCACAGGCGCGCGCCGCGTCGACCTGCCCACGTACGCCTTCCAGCGGGACCGGTACTGGCCCGAGGCCGCCGAACCGGTACCGCAGGGCTCCGGAGCGGACGCCGAGTTCTGGGCCGCCGTGGAGCGCGCGGACATCACCGCCCTCGCCGGGCGCCTCGATGTGGCTCCCGACGCGCTCGACGCGATCGTCCCCGCGCTGTCCTCCTGGCGAAGCCGCAGCCGGGTGCGTACGACCGTCGACTCCTGGCGTCACCGTGAGACCTGGCAGCCGCTGACCGCCACGGCAGCCGGTCGCCGCGAAGGCACCTGGCTCGCGGTCCTGCCCGCCGACCAGGCCGCCGCGCCCTGGGCCCGCGCCGTCACGGACGCGCTCGGCCCGGACACCGCGCTGCTCGTCGCGGACACCACTGATCGTGATGAACTCGCCGCTCAGCTGAGGCAGTTCGCGACGGCCGACCCCGTCACCCGCGTCGTCTCCCTGCTGGCCGCCGACACCACCACGCTCTCCGGCGACGTGCCCGCCGGCCTGCCCGCGACGGTTCTGCTCCTCCAGGCCCTTGACGACGCCGGTCTGAACGCGCCCGTGTGGTCGGTGACCAGTGGCGCCGTCACCACCGCCGGTTCCGGTGAGGGACCCGTCGATCCGTCGCAGGCTGCCCTGTGGGGGCTCGGGCGGGTCGCCGCTCTGGAGTACCCGGACCGGTGGGGCGGGTTGATCGACCTGCCGGCGCAGCCGGATGACGCCGCACTGCGCCGGTTCACCGCCTTCCTCGCCGCTCCCGGTGACGAGGACGAGGTCGCCGTGCGCGGCGCCGGTGTCTTGGGTCGCCGTTTCGTGCCGGCGCCGGGTGCGGAGGAGGCTCCGGTGTGGGAGCCGTCCGGGACGGTGTTGATCACGGGTGGCACGGGTGCGCTGGGCGGGCATGTGGCCCGGTGGGCCGCCGAGCACGGTGCCGAGCATCTGCTGCTGCTCAGTCGGCGTGGCCGACAGGCGCCCGGAGCACAGCAGTTGGAGGCAGAGCTCGGGGTACGCGTGACCATCGCCGCGTGCGACTCGGCCGACCGCGCGGAGCTCTCGGCCGCGCTGGAGGCGATCCCGGCCGACGTGCCGCTGACCGCCGTCATTCACGCCGCCGGCATCCTCGACGACGCCGTGCTGGACGGGCTGACCCCCGAAAGGTTCACGGACGTCTTCCACGCGAAGGTCCAACCCGCGCTTCTGCTGGACGAGTTGACCCGTGAGCACGACCTGTCGGCGTTCGTGCTGTTCTCGTCGGTGGCCGGGGCGGTGGGCAACCCGGGTCAGGGCAACTACGCGGCGGCCAACACGGTGTTGGACGCGCTCGCCCAGCGCCGTCGGGCCGAGGGCCTGCCCGCCACGTCCGTCGCCTGGGGTGCCTGGGACGGCGCAGGCATGGCCGCCGGAGTCCAGGTCGCGGAGCGGCCTTCCGGCGACGCACTGCTAGGGCCTGTGTCGAAAGTGGCGCCTGCCGGGCGGCGCCCGGAACGCTCCCCCTCTGCCTCAAGGGCGTGGGAGGTACCCCTACTCGCCGCACCGGGCGAAGGCCCAAGTACGTCCGGTCCATCAACGGGGTCTTCCGCCCGGCACGCCGAGAGCACGCTCCCCCACGCTCGAACCGGAGCTCGCGCGGGGGGACCCCCATCGCCGCCGCCCGGCCCGCCCTTCGGGCGGACGACCCCACTTTCGACACAGGCCCTGGACCCGGTCGCGGCGCTCTCCGCGCTCGCCGAACTGGTCGCCGAACCGCACCCCGTCACCGTGGTCGCCGACCTCCAGCATCCGCCGTTCCTCCAAGCGCTGTTCAGCCTCCGCCCGTCGCCCGCCCTGGCCGCCCTCCCGGCCGGCCGGGAAGCCCTGCGCACCGCCCGCACCTCACGCTCCGCCGGTGAGGAAGCCCGCCGCGCGCTGCGGGACCGGCTGCACACCACGGTCCCCGGTGAGCGGCTGCCCCTGCTGCTCGACCTGGTGCGCACCCAGGCCGCCGCCGTCCTCGCCCACCCCGACCCCGCCGCGATCCGGCCGGACAAGCCCTTCCAGGACCTCGGGTTCGACTCGCTGACGTCGATGGAGCTGCGCACCCGGCTGGCCCGGGTCACCGGCCTGCCGCTGCCCGCCGGTCTGCTCTTCGACCACCCGCGGCCCCGCACCCTCGCCGAGCATCTCCTCGACACGCTCCTCGGCGAGCCGGTCGCCGCGGCCGTGCCGCCGCCGACCGGTGGGGCCGCCCCCGACGAACCCCTCGCGATCGTCGGCATGGCCTGCCGCTTCCCCGGCGACGTCCGGTCCCCGGAGGACCTGTGGGAGCTGGTCGCGGGCGGCCGGGACGCCATCGGCCCGTTCCCCACCGACCGCGGCTGGGACCTCGACGTCCTCGCCGGGGCGGGCCGCGGCCACAGCGCCACCGCGGAGGGCGGATTCCTCGGCGACGTCGCCGACTTCGACCCGGAGTTCTTCGGCATCAGCCCGCGCGAGGCCCTGGCGATGGACCCGCAGCAGCGCGTCCTGCTGGAGACGACCTGGGAGGCGTTCGAACGGTCCGGCATCGACCCGCACACCCTGCGCGGCAGCCGCACCGGCGTCTTCGTCGGCACCAACGGCCAGGACTACGCCGAACTCGTCTCCCGCTCCGCCGGGACCGCCGAGAACTTGGCGACCCACCTCGGCACCGGCCTCGCGGCGAGCGTCATCTCCGGCCGTATCGCCTACGTGTTCGGCTTGGAGGGGCCCGCGGCCACCGTCGACACGGCCTGTTCCTCCTCCCTGGTCTCCCTGCACCTGGCCGCCCAGGCGCTGCGCGGCGGCGAATGCGAACTCGCCCTCGCCGGCGGCGTCACCGTGATGACCAGCTCCTCCAGCTTCTCCGGCTTCACCGCCATGGGCGGCCTCGCCGGGGACGGCCGCTGCAAGGCGTTCTCCGACGCGGCCGACGGCACCGGCTGGTCCGAGGGCGTCGGAGTCCTCGTCGTGGAGCGGCTGTCCGACGCCGAACGGCACGGGCACCGCGTCCTCGCCGTCGTCCGTGGCTCCGCCGTCAACCAGGACGGCGCCTCCAACGGGCTCAGCGCCCCCAACGGCCCCTCCCAGCAGCGCGTCATCCGCCAGGCCCTCGGCGCCGCCGGACTCACGCCCGCGGACATCGACGCCGTCGAGGCGCACGGCACCGGCACGACGCTCGGCGACCCCATCGAGGCCGAGGCCCTGATGGCGGTGTTCGGGGCGCCCGAGCGTGCCCAGCCCCTGCTCCTCGGCTCCGTGAAGTCCAACATCGGGCACACTCAGGCCGCCGCCGGAGTCGCCGGCGTCATCAAGACCGTCATGGCCCTGCGCCACGGCACCCTGCCGCCCACCCTGCACGTCGAGACGCCGTCGTCGCACGTCGACTGGTCGACGGGCCCGGTGGAACTGCTCGACCGCGCCCGGCCCTGGCCGGTCACGGGGCGGCCCCGCCGGGCAGGCGTGTCCTCGTTCGGTATCAGCGGTACCAACGCGCATGTCGTCCTCGAACAGGCCGTCCAGTCCGTCCCGTCGGCATCGGATGGCAACGGGGCCGCCGCGACGCCGGTCGGGCGTGCGCTGCCGTGGGTGCTGTCCGCCCGCACCCCCGCCGCACTGCGCGGCCAGGCCGCCGCGCTCGCCGACGGCATCACCCACGACCCCGCCCTGGACCTCGCGGACGTGGCCCACGCCCTCGCCACCGACCGGGCCGTCTTCGAGCACCGCGCGGTCGTCGTCGGCACGGGCCGCGATGACCTCCTCGCCGGACTGGACGTGCTCGCCGCGGGCGACGCGTTGACTGCCGGCGTCGTGCGCGGTACCGCCGACGGCGAGGGCCGTACCGTGCTCGTCTTCCCCGGGCAGGGCGCGCAGTGGGCCGGCATGGGTGCCCGGCTGCTGGAGGAGTCCCCGGTGTTCGCCGCGCGCATCGCCGAGTGCTCCGCCGCGCTCGCCGAATTCACCGACTGGTCCCTCACCGACGTTCTGCGCGGCGTCGACGGTGCCCCCGCGCTGGAGCGCGTGGACGTCGTCCAACCGGCCACCTGGGCGGTCATGGTCGCGCTCGCCGCGGTCTGGGAGGCGCACGGCGTCACCCCGGACGCGGTCGTCGGACACTCCCAGGGCGAGATCGCCGCAGCCGTCGTCGCCGGTGCGCTGTCCCTGACCGACGGCGCCCGCGTCGTGGCCCTGCGCAGCCGGGCCATCGCCCGCCGGCTCGCCGGACGCGGCGGCATGATCGCGGTCCCGCTGCCCGCCGCCGACGTCGAACCCCTCATCGCCGCCTGGGACGGGCGGCTGTCCCTCGCCGCGGTCAACGCCCCCGACGCCGTCGTCGTCAGCGGCGACGCCGCCTCGCTCGACGAGTTCTTCGGCCGGCTCACCGACGACGGCGTCCGCGTCAAGCGCATCGCCGTCGACTACGCCTCCCACTCCGCCCACGTCGCGGACCTGCACGCCGACCTGCTCACCGACCTCGCGCCCCTCACCCCCCGCGCCCCGCGGATCCCGCTGCTGTCCACGGTCACCGGCGAACGCCTCGACACCGCCGCTATGGACGCCGAGTACTGGTACCGCAACCTGCGCCGGACGGTGCGATTCGCGGACGCGGTGCACGCGCTGCTCGAACAGGGCTGCACACGATTCGTCGAGTCCGGACCGCATCCCGTGCTCACCGGCGCCGTCCAGTCGTGCGCCGAGGCGGCCGGCACCGACGCCGTCGCCGTCGGCACGCTGCGGCGCGGCGAGGACGGTACGGACCGGGTGCTCACCTCTCTCGCCGAAGCCTTCGTCCGCGGCGTCCCCGTGGACTGGGCCGCAGCGGCCGGGCCCGGTCGTTCCCGGGTCGTCGATCTGCCCACGTACGCCTTCCAACGGCAGCGGTACTGGCCCACCGCCGGGGCCGTGACCACCGACGTGTCCGGTGCCGGCCTCGACGCCACCGGGCACCCGCTGCTCGGCGCCGCCGTCACCGTCGCCGACTCCGGCGACCTGGTCCTCACCGGCACGCTGTCGCTGTCCGCACAGCCCTGGCTCGGACAACACCGTGTGTCCGGCGCCGTATTCTTCCCCGGCACCGGATTCCTCGAACTCGCCGTCCGCGCGGGTGACGCCGCCGGCTGCGGCCGGGTCGACGAACTCACCATCGCCGCCCCGCTCGTCCTGCCCGAACGCGGTGCCGTCCAGGTGCAGGCCCGGGTCGACGCGGCCGACGAGGAGGGCCGGCGCGGCATACGGTTCCACTCCCGTCCGGCCCGCGGCGACGCCCCCTGGCAACTGCACGCCACCGGCGTCCTCTCCCGCGACCCCGCCACCCCGGCCCCGCCCGACACCACTGAGTGGCCGCCCGCCGGCGCCACCGAGGTCGACGTGAGCGACATCTACCAGCGCTACGCCCGTGCCGGACTCGACTACGGGCCCGCCTTCCAGGGGCTGCGCGGCGTGTGGCGGCTCGACGACGACGCCTACGCCGAGGTCGTCCTGCCCGAACCGGCCGGCACCACCCAGGGCCTCGGACTGCACCCGGCGCTCCTGGACGCCGTACTGCACGCCGGTGTCCACGCGGGCGAGGAGAACCACGAGCGGATGCTGCCGTTCGGCTGGCAGGACGTCACCCTGCATGCCTCCGGCGCCACCGTGCTGCGCGCCCGCATCGTCCGCACCGGACCGGACGCCCTCACGATCGCCGCGACGGACGTCGAGGGCGACCCCGTCGTCACCGTCGGCACCCTCACCCTGCGCGCGGGCACCGACCGGCCCACCGCCACCCCGGCCGACGACCCGGGCGACGCCCTGCTGCACCTCACGTGGGAACCCGCGCCGGCCGACCTGCCCGCACCCGCGGGCGCCCGCTGGGCCGTCGTCGGCGACGACGCCCACGGCCTCGGCCAGGCCCTGGCGCTGGCGGGGGAGAGCGTGGTCGCCTACGCCGAGACCTTCGCCGCCGCCATCGGTGAGGACGGCGACAACGGCCCCGTCCCGCACGGCTTCCTCGTCTCCATCACCGGCGGCGAAGGCCCCGACGCCGTGCACGACACCGTCACCCGCACACTGACGCTGCTTCAGGACTGGCTCGGCGACGAACGGCTCGACCGCTCGCGGCTCCTCCTGGTCACGCGCGGCGCAGTGGCCCCCGACGGCGGTGACATGCCCGACGGTGGTGACGTGATCGACCCGGCCGCGGCCGCCGTATGGGGCCTCGTCCGCTCCGCCCAGTCGGAGAACCCGGGCCGCTTCGTCCTGGTCGACCTCGACGGGGCGGAGACCTCCGCCACGACCCTGCCCGCCGTGCTCGTGGCAGAAGAGGAACAATGGGCGGTCCGCGACGGCCGCCCACGCGTGCCCAGGCTCGCCCGGGCCACCGCGCAGAAGCCGGCCGAGAGCCCCGGAGGCGTCGCCGACTGGAACCCGGACGGCACCGTCCTCATCACCGGCGGCACCGGCGGCCTCGGCGGCGAACTCGCCCGGCACCTGGTCACCCGCCACGGCATACGGCACCTGCTGCTGGCGTCCCGGAGCGGTGAGGGCGCGCCCGGCGCCGACGCCCTGCGGACCGAACTCACCGACGCCGGCGCCTCGGTGACCGTCGCTGCCTGCGACGTCGCCGACGCCGACAGCGTCGATGCGCTGCTCGCCGCGGTGCCCGCGGAACACCCGCTGACCGCCGTCGTGCACACCGCGGGTGCCCTGGACGACGGCGTGCTGCCCTCGCTCACCCCCGAGCGGGTCTCCGCCGTGCTGCGCCCCAAGGCCGACGGCGCCTGGCATCTGCACCGCGCCACCCGCGAGTCGGACCTCGCCGGGTTCGTCCTGTACTCCTCGGTCTCCGGTGTCCTCGGCAGCCAGGCCCAGGCAGGCTACTCCGCCGCCAACGCCTACCTCGACGCCCTCGCCGTCCACCGCCGCGCACAGGGGCTGCCCGCCACCTCCCTGTCCTGGGGGTTCTGGGCCCGCCGCACCGGCATGACCGCGCAGCTCACCGAGACAGACATGCAGCGCATGGAACGCTCCGGGACCCCGCCGCTCGGCCTCGATTTCGGGCTCGCCCTGTTCGACGCCGCGCTCACCCGCGACGAGGCCCACCTCGTGCCGCTGCGGATCGACCGGACACACGCCGGCGGCGACGTACCGCCCCTGCTGCGCGGCCTGCTCGGCGGAGCCCGGCGCACCGCCGCCACCGCTACCCGGTCCTTCGCCACGCTTCGCGACCGGCTCGCCAAGCTCGATGCCACCGGGCAGCACAAGGCGCTCACCGACCTCATCGTGGAGACCTCAGCCGTACTGCTCGGCCGGCGCGAGGACGGCCCCCTGGACCCGAACCGCGAATTCCTCACCCTGGGCTTCGACTCGCTCATCGCCCTGGAACTGCGCAACCAGCTCGGCGAAGCCCTCGGGCTACGGGTGCCGACATCGGCCGTCTTCGACCACCGCACCCCCGCCCGGCTCGCCGAATGGCTCCAGGGCCAGTTGGCCGCCCTCGGCAACCGCGCGGCGGCCGGCCCCGGCACGCTCACCGCCAACACCCGCGACAGCGCCCCGGACTCGGTGGTCAACCTGTTCTTCGACACCGTCAGGAACGGCAAGACCCTGGAAGCCATGCGGCTGCTGATGGCCGTCGCGGCGACCCGCCCGCAGGTCGAACTCACCGCCGAGGTACCGGAACTGCCCCAGCCCGTCGCCCTGGCCGAAGGACCCGCGCGACCCCGGCTGATCTGCGTCAGCGCGCCCGGCGCCACCGGTGGCGTGCACCAGTACGCCCGCATGGCCGCCCCGTTCCGCGGCAGCCGGCACGTCAGCGCGCTGCCGCTGCTCGGCTTCGCGGAGGGCGAGGCACTGCCCGCCGACAGCGAGGCCGCGGTACGGCTCATCGCCGAGAGCGCCCTGCTGGCCAGCGAGGGCGAGCCGTTCGTCCTCGTCGGCTACTCCATGGGCGGCACCTTCGCCTACCGCGCGGCGGGCGTACTGGAGGAGACCTGGGGCATCCGGCCCGAGGGCGTGATCATGCTCGACACGCTCAGCCTCGAGTACAAGGCGGGGGAGGGCGTCGACTGGGACCTCTTCCACGAGAACTACCTCGCCGACATGGACAAGCCGGCGGTGAAGCTCGACAGCGCCCGGCTGTCGGCGATGGCCCAGTGGTTCCTGCGGATGACCACGGGCGGCGCGGAACGCTACAAGACCGGCGTGCCGAGCCTCCTGATCCGCTGCACCACCTCCATGTCCGCGGTCGACCGCGGCGACGAGGCCCCTCCCGTGCCGGCCCACACCACCCGCATGATCGACGCCACCCACCAGACTCTCATCGCCGAGAAGTCCCACGAGACCGCCCGGCTGATGGACGAGTGGCTGCGGACACTGGAGTCCGAGGGGCACTGATCCGCATCCACACCCGCGCACGGCACGACAGGTGCCGTGCGCGGACGTGCGACGCGCCAAGGCCGCGCAGCCCGAGCGGCGGCGCCGGACAGGTCTAAGGAAAACCGAGACCGCCCCGACCTACCGTCCACAGCAGTCTCGTTGAGTGCTTGAACCATCGGAGGCGGTGCGGCATGACCATCCTGTCCGGACTGGAGTTCTTCGACCTGCACGACCCGGTCGCCGCCGAGCCGGTCGCGGTCGTCGCCATGGCCTGCCGACTGCCCGGCGGGATCACCGACCCCGAGGGGCTGTGGGAGCTGCTCCTCGGGGTCGGCGACGCCATCGGTCCGCTGCCCGCCGACCGGGGCTGGGACCCGGACGCCCTCGACGGTCCGGACCGGGCCGCCGTGCCCCGGCGCGGCGGATTCCTCGATGGCGTCGCCGACTTCGACGCCGGCTTCTTCGGGCTCTCGCCCCGTGAGGCCGTCGCCACCGATCCCCAGCAGCGGCTGCTGCTGGAGACCGCCTGGGAGGCCGTGGAGCGGGCGGGCATCGACCCGTTGTCGCTGCACGGCACCCGCACCGGCGTCTACGTCGGCGTCAGCGGCGAGGACTACGCCCTGGTCACCGCGCGTGCCGCCGGTGACGCCGCCGCGGGCGCCGTCACCGGCACCGCGCCCGGCGTCGCCTCCGGCCGCCTCGCCCACGTCCTCGGGCTGCGCGGCCCCGCGCTCACCGTGGACACCGCGTCCTCCTCCTCACTGACCGCCCTGCACTGTGCGGTCCGTGCCCTGCGCGCCGGGGAGTGCACGCTCGCCCTGGCCGGCGGGGCCAACGTGCTGTCCACGCCCCGCAGCCTCGTCGGTTATGCCCGGCAGGGCGGACTCGCCCCCGACGGCCGCTGCAAGCCGTTCTCCGCCGACGCCGACGGCACCGCCTGGGCCGAGGGCGTCGGCGTCCTCGTCCTGGAGCGCCTCTCCGACGCCCGGCGAGGCGGCCACCCCGTCCTGGCCCTGATCCGCGGCACGGCCGTCAACGCCGACGGCGCCACCGACCGGCTGACCGCGCCGAGCGGCTCCGCCCAGCGCGAGCTGATCGCCCTGGCCCTGGACGACGCCGGGCTCGGCACCGGCGACATCGACGCCGTGGAGGCGCATGGCACGGGAACCCGCGTCGGCGACCCCGTCGAGGCCGAGGCCCTCCTCGCCACCTACGGGCGTCAGCGCGAACACCCGCTGCTCATCGGCTCCGTGAAAGCCAACCTCGGCCACGCACAGGCCGCGGCGGGCGTCGCCGGCGTGATCAAGACGGTGCTGGCGATGCGGCACGGTATCCTGCCCGCCACCCCGCACCTGTCCGAGCCGACCCCGGCCGTCGACTGGTCCGCCGGCTCGGCACGGCTGCTGAGCGAGTCCATCGACTGGCCCGCCACCGGAAGGCCGCGCCGCGCCGCCGTCTCCTCCTTCGGCATCGGCGGCAGCAACGCCCATGTCGTCCTCGAACAGGCACCGCCCGCACCCGTCCCGGCCGAGGAGCCCGGCGGCAGCCCGCACATCGTGCCCTGGGTCGTCTCCGCGCGGTCGGCGAACGCCCTGGACGCGGCGGTCGCCCGGCTGCGCCGGCTGGACCCCGCCGACGACCGGGCCCGCGCCGACATCGCCCACTCGCTGGCCACCGGACGGGCCACCGCGCTGCCGCACCGTACCGTGCTGCTGGCGTCCGCCGACGGCACGCCCACCGCAGCCCGCTGCGTCGCCGAACCCGGCCTGTCCGCCGTGCTGTTCGCCGGACGCAGCGGCCCGCACGCCGCACAGACCCGTGCCCTCGCCGAACGGTTCCCGGTGTTCGCGCGTGCCTTCGCCGCCGTACGCGAGGCGTTCGACGGGCTGCTGCCCGAACCGCTGCCCGACGTCGTGGGCGGCGACATCCTCGAACCCGGCACACCGGGCACGCACGGCACACCCGGCCCGTCCGGTACAGCCGGCACCGGCCCGTCCGGTACAGCCGGCACACCCAGGGCCTCCCGTACCGCCGAACCCCTCCTGTTCGCCCACGAGATCGCCCTTTACCGGCTCCTGGAGTCCCTCGACCGGACGCCCACTCACGTCGCGGGACACGGGCTCGGCGAGATAGCCGCCGCCCACGCCGCCGGCGCGTTGTCCCTCATCGACGCCTGCCGTGTCGTCGCCGCCCGGGTCCGGCTGGCCGAGCGGCTCGCGTCCGCCGCCACCGTCGCCGTACGCGCCACCGAGGCCGAGGTGGCACCGCTGCTCACCCCGGACGTCGCCGTCGCCGCCGTCGACGGCCCCGGCCGGCTCGTGCTCTCCGGCGCGGCGCGGGAAGTCGCCCGTATCGCCGACGCCTTCGCGGCCGAGGGACGCGCGACCACCGCCCTCCCCGCCCCGCACGGACTGCACTCCCCGCTCGTGGTTGACACCCTCGACGAGTTCCGCCGCGATCTGGCCGGCCTCGAACCGCGCACGCCTCGCATCCCGGTCGTGTCCACCCTGACCGGCGCCCGTGTCACCGGCACCGACCTCGCCTCGCCCGCCCACTGGAGCGGCCATGTGAGCGGCACCGTACGGTTCGCCGACGCCATCACCGCCCTGCGCGACGCGGGCGTCCACACCTTCCTCGAAGTGGGCACGGACGCCACCCTCACCGCGAGCACCGTCGAACTGCTCGCGTGGAGCGGCGTGGTGACCGTCGCCGCCCAGCGCGCCGGCACCGACCCCGAGACGGCGCTGCTCACCGCGCTCGCCCGGCTGCACGTCACCGGCAGCGACGTGCACTGGCCCGCCCTGTTCACCGGCACCGGCACCGGCGCCCGCCGCACCGAACTGCCGACGTACCCCTTCCAGCGCGAACGCCACTGGCCCACTCCGTCAGACCCCGCCGCCTTGCCCGTGCCCGCCCGGACCGACGACCTGCCCGCCGCCGACCCCGACGCACTACGGGCCCTCACCGGCCCGCGCCGGGTCCGCGCGCTGCTCACCCTGGTGCGCGCCGAGGCCGCCGCCGCCCTCGGGCACGCCGACCCCGGCCGTGTCGAACCCCGCCTCGCCCTGCGCTCCCTGGGCCTCGACTCCTACGCCGAGACCGAGCTGCGGGTGCGCCTCGGCAAGGCCACCGGTCTCGACCTTCCGGCCACCCTGTTCTACGACCAGCCCACCCCGGCCGCGCTCGCCGCCCGACTCGCCGAACACCTCGACGAACAGCCGCACACCCTGCCCGACTGGCCCGCCGACTTCGAAGAGGCCCTGCGCGACCTGCCCGGGGACCACCCCGCACGCCGCAGCGCCGTACACCGTCTCGAAGCCCTGCTGGCCGACCTCGGCCGACGCGCCCCGCAGCCCGCTCCGGGAGGCCGCGTCGACGGCGGCCACGGCAGCAACGGCGGCGCAGGCCATGGAGGCCGCGCTACGGCGGACGCCGCCGACATCGCCGCCGCCCCCGTCGACCGGCTCCTGGACCTCATCGACCAGGAGTTCCCGATCGACAAGGAGTTCCCGGTCCGCTGACCGGCGCTCCAGGGCGGCACCCCCCACCTCCCGAAGCCAGTGACCCCAGCGGGCCACCCCCCACCCGCAGGCCACGTACCCCTCCGCCGACGCGATGGGACATCCCGTGCAGGAAGAGCAGCAGGACACAGTCGTCGACTACCTCCGACGGGTGACGGCGGAGCTGCGCCGTGCCCACCGGCGCATCGAGGAACTGGAGACGGACCGCGCCCTCGGAGCATCCGGCGACGACCCCGTCGCCGTCGTCGGCATGGGCTGCCGCCTGCCCGGCAACGTGACCTCGCCCGACGACCTGTGGCGGCTCGTCGACACCGGAGGGGACGCCGTCACCGACTTCCCCGCCGACCGCGGCTGGGACCTGACCGCGCTGCTCGCCGGGAGCACCGCGCGCGGCGGTGGGTTCCTCGGCGGCGCCGACGCCTTCGACGCGGAGTTCTTCGGCATCTCGCCCCGCGAGGCGGCCACGATGGACCCGCAGCAGCGACTGTTCCTCGAAGTCGCCTGGGAGGCCCTGGAGAACGCCGGTATCGACCCGCAGTCCCTGCGCGGCAGCCGCACCGGCGTGTACGCGGGCACCTACCAGTGGGACTCCGGTCGGCCCGGCCCCGGCGACGGCGCCGGACACGCCATGACCGGCACCGCCGCCAGCGTCCTGTCGGGCCGGCTCGCCTACGTCCTCGGCCTCGAAGGCCCGGCCCTGACCGTCGACACCGCCTGCTCCTCCTCGCTGGTCGCCCTGCACACCGCCGTCCAGGCCCTGCGGACCTCAGAGACCGAACTGGCCGTTGTCGGCGGCGTCACGGTGATGTCCGACCCGGCCGTCTTCACCGAGTTCAGCCGGCAGGGCGGCCTCGCCCCCGACGGCCGCTGCAAGGCGTTCTCCGCGGATGCCGACGGCACCGGCTGGTCCGAGGGCGTCGCCGTCCTCGTCGTGGAGCGTCTGTCCGACGCCCGCCGCCACGGGCACCCCGTCCTGGCGCTCGTACGCGGCACCGCCGTCAACTCGGACGGCGCCTCCAACGGCCTGACCGCCCCCAGCGGTCGCGCCCAGCAGCAGGTCATCCGGCAGGCCCTGGCCACCGCCGGACTCGGCCCCGCCGACGTGGACGCCGTCGAGGCGCACGGCACCGGCACGACGCTCGGCGACCCCGTCGAGGCGTCCGCGCTGCTCGCCACCTACGGCCAGGACCGCGAACGGCCGCTGCTGCTCGGCTCGTTGAAGTCCAACATCGGACACACCCAGGCCGCGGCGGGCGTCGCCGGCGTGATCAAGACGGTGCTGGCGATGCGGTACGGCAGGCTGCCGCGCACCCTGCACGCGCAAGAGCCGACGGGCGCCGTCGAATGGGCGGGCGGCCGCGTCGAACTACTGCGGCAGCACACCGACTGGCCCCGCACCGGCCGACCCCGGCGGGCCGCCGTGTCCGCGTTCGGCATCAGCGGCACCAACGCACACGTCATCCTGGAGGCGGCCCCCGACCCGCAACCGGCAGCCGAGTCCAGACCGGCCCCCGAGCCGGCCCCGTCGCCCGTACGCGCGGTGCCCTGGCCGCTGTCCGCCCGCAGCGCCGAGGCCCTCGCCGACCACATGGCCCGCGTACGCGAGCGGGCCACCGGGCACGACCCGCTCGACATCGGCCACTCGCTGGCCGGCGGACGGTCCTCCTTCGAGCACCGGGCCGTGCTGCTCGGCTCCGCCGAGGACGCCCCGCCGCTCGCCGAAGCCGTGGCGGGCGACGAGCCGTCCGTCGCCGTCCTGTTCTCCGGGCAGGGCAGCCAGCGCCTCGCCATGGGACATGAACTCGCCGCCCGCTTCCCCGTGTTCGCCGCGGCCCTGGACGAGGTCCTCGCCGGGCTCGACCCCCGCGTGCGGTCGGCGATGTGGGGCGAGGACGAAGGGACGCTGCACCGCACGGAGTTCGCGCAGCCCGCGCTGTTCGCCGTCGAGGTCGCCCTGTACCGGCTCGTGGTCTCCTGGGGCGTACGGCCCGAGTACCTCATGGGCCACTCCGTCGGCGAGATCGCCGCCGCCCACGTCGCCGGAGTGCTGTCCCTGGCCGACGCCTGCCGCCTGGTGTCCGCGCGGGCCCGCCTGATGCAGGGCCTGCCGGCCGGCGGTGCGATGGTCGCCGTGGCCGCCGGTGAGGAGGAGGTCCGCCCGCTGCTCACCGACGGCGTCGTCCTGGGCGCCGTCAACGGGCCGCGTTCCGTGGTCCTCTCCGGCCCCGACGAGGCCGTGGACGCGGCCGCGACCCGCCTGGCCGGGGCCGGGCACCGCACCGCGCGCCTGCGGGTGTCGCACGCCTTCCACTCACCGCTGATGGAGCCCGCCCTCGACCCGTTCCGTGCGGCCGTCGCGGAGTTGTCCTTCGCCGAACCCACCCTGCCCGTCGTCTCCAACGTCACGGGACGGCTCGCCGAGCCCGGCGAACTGACCACCCCCGACTACTGGGTACGCCATCTGCGCGAGACCGTCCGCTTCGCCGACGGTGTGCGCACCCTGGCCGAGCACGGCGTCGGCGCCTGGCTGGAGGTGGGCCCCGGCGGCGTCCTCGCGGCCCTCGCACAGGAGACCCTGCCGCCCGGCGCCGTCGTCACACCGCTGCTGCACGGCGGTCCGGACGAGGAGCACTCCGCCGTCACGGCCCTGGCCAGGCTGTACGTCCACGGCGTCCCGGTCGACTTCACGGCCCTGTTCGCCGGGACCGGGGCCGAGCGGGTCGCGTTGCCCACCTACCCGTTCCGCCGCAGCCGTTTCCCCTTCCGCAACGCCAACCGGGAAGCGGACGGCACGGACCTGTGGTCGGCGCTCGGCCGCACCGAACCCGCCGCGCTCGCGGGCCGGCTCGGCGTCCCGGAGGACGCCGTCCGATCCGTGGTGCCCGCCCTGCTGTCCTGGCGGTCCCGGCACCGCGGCCGGGCCGTCCTGGACGCCCTGCGCCACCGCGAGCACTGGCAGCCGTGCACTTTCCCGTGGCCCGGTGGGACGACCGGCCCCTGGCTGCTCCTCCTGCCCGAGCACGACGACCCCTGGGCAGGCGCGCTGGCCCACGCCCTCGGTACGGCGGCCGTGCCGGTCCGCTGCCCCGCCGGCGCCGACCGCGCCACGCTCGCCGCACTGCTGCGGGACGCGGCGGGCGACAGCGAGCCGGCGGGCGTCCTGTGCCTCACCGCGCTCGAGGACTCCGACGCGGCGGACGTGCCGGCCGGGCTCCTCGCCGCGCTGACGGCCATTCAGGCGACCGGCGACGCCGGGCTGCGGGCACCCCTGTGGTGTGCGACGCGTGACGCCGTGGCCGCCGCCGAAGGCGACCGGGCCCGTGGCCTCGCCGGGTCCGCTCTCCGGGGGCTCGGGCGGGTCGCCGCTCGTGAGATCCCCGATCGCTGGGGCGGCCTGCTGGACCTGCCCGCCGACGACCCCACCGCGCACACCGTCGCCCTCACGCTGGCCGCCCTCACGGCCTCGCACGGAGAGGACGAGGTGGCCGTACGCGCCACCGGAGCCCTCGTCCGGCGGCTCGTGCCGGCGCCTCGACGGGAGCCCGAGGCGCCCGGGGGACTGCCCGGCGGCCCGCCCACCGGGTGGCGTCCCGCCGGCACCACCCTCGTCACGGGTGGCACCGGCGGCCTCGGCGCACAGGTCGCGCGTCGGCTGGCCGAGGAGGGTGCCGAGCGCCTGTTGCTGGTCTCGCGCCGCGGCCCGGACGCGCCGGGCGCGGACGACCTGAGACATGAACTGGCCGAGGCCGGCTGCGAGGTGGACATCGCCGCCTGCGACGTCGCCGACCGGGACGCGCTGGCCGCCCTGCTCGCCGCGATCCCCGCCGAGCAGCCGCTGACCGCCGTCGTGCACGCCGCCGGAGTCCTCGACGACGGCGTGCTGGACCGGCTCACCCCGGACCGGTTCACCGACGTGTTCCGCGCCAAGACCACCGCCGCGCTCCACCTCGACGAACTGACCAGAAACCAGGACCTGTCGGCGTTCGTACTGTTCTCATCGGTGTCCGGCGCCCTTGGCAACCCCGGCCAGGCCAACTACGCGGCGGCCAACACCGTCCTCGACACCCTCGCCGCCCGCCGCCGTGCCGAGGGGCTGCCCGCCGTGTCGATCTCCTGGGCGGCCTGGCGCGGCGCCGGCATGGCCGCCGTGCTGGACGACACGCAGGGCCGACGGTCCGGCCTGGGCGGCCTCGACCCCGAACTGGCCCTGACCGCCCTGCTGGAAGCCACCACCGAGCCCCACCCCGCCCTCCTGGTCGCCGACCTCGCCCCCCTCGCCGTCGCGCTGCGCGGCGGCCCGCGCCGCAGCCCGGTCCTCGACGACCACCCCGCCGTACCGGCCCCGGACGCCTCCCACACACCGGACGCCGCCACGACGCCCCTGGCCGACCGGCTGCGCACGGCACCGCCCGCCGAACACACCACGCTCGTCCTGGCCGCGGTGCGCACCGCGGCCGCCGGCGCCCTCGGTCACCGGCGGGCCGCCGACGTACCGCCCGACCGGGCGTTCCGGGCCTCCGGGTTCGACTCGTTGAGCGCCGTGGAGTTGCGCAACCGGCTCGTCGCCGTGACGGGACTGTCACTCGCCGCCGGAGTCGTCTTCGATCACCCCACCCCGCGCGAACTCGCCGAACATCTGCTGGCCGCCCTGACCGGCACCGGCGAGGACCCCGTGGAAGCCGCACCCGCCGGCCCGTCCGGATCCCGCGACGACGCCGATGACGCGGACGACCCGGTCGTGATCGTCGGCATGGCCTGCCGGCTGCCCGGCGGCGCCGACTCCCCGCAGCTCCTGTGGGACCTGCTCGCCGAGGAACGCGACGCCATCGGGCCCTTCCCCGGCGACCGCGACTGGGACCTGACGGAGTTCGCGGACGGCGGGCGCCTCGAAGGCGGATTCCTCTACGACGCCCACGACTTCGACGCGGCCTTCTTCGGGATCTCCCCGCGCGAGGCGGTCACCATGGACCCGCAGCAGCGGCTCCTGCTGGAGACCGCCTGGGAGGCCGTGGAACGGGCCGGCATCGACCCGCACACCCTGCGCTCCACCCGCACCGGCGTCTTCGTCGGCAGCAACGGACAGGACTACGCCCATGTGGTCAGCGGCTCCGCCGAGCGCACCGAGAGCCACGCCGCCACCGGCCTCGCCGCCAGTGCCCTGTCCGGCCGCGTCTCCTACATCCTCGGCCTGAACGGCCCCGCGCTCACCGTCGACACCGCCTGCTCCTCCTCGCTGGTCGCCCTGCACCAGGCGGTGCGCGCCGTCCGCGCGGGCGAGTGCGCGCTCGCCCTCGCCGGCGGCGTCACCGTGATGACCGACTCGGCGAGCTTCGCCCGCATCCAGCGGCTGGGCGCCATCGCCCGCGACGGCCGCTCCAAGGCGTTCTCCGAGGATGCCGACGGCACCGGCTACTCCGAGGGCGTCGCGCTCCTCGTCGTCGAACGCCTCAGCGAGGCCCGACGCCGGGGCCATCGGGTACGGGCCGTGATCCGCGGGTCGGCCGTGAACCAGGACGGCGCCTCCAACGGGCTCACCGCGCCCAACGGGCCCGCCCAGCAGCGCGTCATCCGCGAGGCCCTGGCCGACGCCCGGCTCGGCCCGGCCGACGTGGACGCCGTCGAGGCCCACGGGACCGGCACCCGGCTCGGAGACCCCATCGAGGCCGAGGCCCTCCTCGCTGCCTACGGGCACCACCGCACGTACCCGCTGCTGCTGGGGTCGGTGAAGTCCAACATCGGCCACACCCAGGCGGCGGCCGGCGCGGTCGGCGTCATCAAGACGGTGCTGGCCCTCGAACACGGCACCGCGCCGCGCACCCTGCACGCCGACACGCCCTCCACCCGCGTCGACTGGACCACGGGCGCCGTACGTCTGCTGCGGTCCGCCGAGGAGTGGCCCGACACCGGAAGGCCCCGCCGCGCCGCCGTGTCCGCGTTCGGCATCAGCGGCACCAACGCCCATCTCGTGCTGGAGCAAGCACCCCCGCAGCCCGCGGCAGAGCCCACCGCGGAGGTGACGCCACCGGTCGACACCCCCGACGTGCCCCTGCTCCTGTCCGCCCGGACCGCTCCCGCGCTGGCCGAACAAGCCGCCCGCGCAGGCGCCTTCCTGCGCTCCCGGCCCGGGACCGCGCCCGCGGCGGCCGGCTGGTCGCTCGCCACCACCCGCGCCGCCCATCAGCACCGTGCCGTCGTCCTGGGCCACGACCGCGCCCGGCTCCTCGACTCGCTGGACGCCCTGGCCACCGGCACCACCGACCCCGCCGTCATCCGCGGCACGACCGCCGGCACCGCCACCGGCCCGGTGTTCGTCTTCCCCGGCCAGGGCTCCCAGTGGTGGGGCATGGGCCGCGAACTGTACGACACCTCACAGGTGTTCCGTACCACCGTCGACGACTGCGCCGACGCCCTCGCCCCCTACGTCGACTTCTCGCCCGTCGCCCTGCTGCGCGGCGAGGGCGACGACCCCGACGTACTGCACAGGGCCGACGTCGTGCAGCCCGCGCTGTTCTCCACCATGGTCGCGCTCGCCGCCCTCTGGCGCTCCCTCGGCGTTGAACCCGGTGCCGTCGTCGGCCACTCGCAGGGTGAGATCGCCGCCGCCCATGTGGCGGGCGCCTTCACGCTTCAGGAGGCGGCCCGGCTGGTGGCGCTGCGCGGCCGGACCATGCTCGAACTCGGTGGACTGGGCGGCCTGATGACGGTGTTCGCGCCCGTCGAGCAGGTCGAACCCCTCCTTCAGGCGTGGCCCGGACGGGTCGGCGTAGCCGTCCTCAACGGGCCCTCCATGGTCGTCGTCTCCGGAGAGAACGGCGCCCTCGACGAACTGCGCGACATGTGCGCGCGCAGGAACCTGCGCACCAAGGACGTCAAGTCCGACATCGCCGGGCACGGCCCCCAGACCGAGGCCGTGAAGGAACAACTCCTTGCCGCCCTGGGGGAGTTGAACCCGCGCCCGGCCAGTGTCCCGTTCTATTCCACGGTGACCGGTGGACGCCTCGACACCACCGCCCTCGACGCCGGCTACTGGTACCGCAACCTGCGGCAGACCGTGCGCATGGAGGCGGCCACCCGCGCCCTGCTCGCGGCCGGACACCGGGTCTTCGTCGAGAGCAGCCCTCACCCCGTCCTGGCCGGCGCGATCGGTGAGACCTGTGAAGCGGCGGGCGCCGAGGACGCCGTCGTCCTCGGATCCGTGCGCCGTCAGGCCTCCGACGCCCGCGCCTTCCTGCTGTCGGCGGCGGCCGGCTGGACGGTGGGCCTGCCCGTCGACTGGCGGCCCTGCTTCCCCTCCGCCGCCCGCTCCGAGCCGGCCGTCGAGCTGCCCACCTACCCCTTCCAGCGCCGCCGCTACTGGCCCACCCCCGACACAGCCCCCGCGCAGGCCGGCGCCGGCGAGGACAGCGCGTTCTGGGACCTCGTCGACGACGCCGACACCGCCCGCCTCGCCGCCGAGACCGGAGCCGGCGAGCCCGAACTCGCCGCCGTCCTGCCCGCCCTCGCCGACTGGCGGCAGCGGTCCCGGCGCCGGACGCTCGCCGCGTCCTGGAGCTACCGGGAGACCTGGCACCCGACGGCCATAACGGCCTCGGTCCCGCCCGCCGACCGCCTCGTCGTCGTCCCGGACACGCACACCGCGGACCCCTGGGTGGCCGCCGTCGTCGCCGCCCTCGGACCCGGCACCGCCCGCGTGGACGTCGACCCCGCAACCGCCGACCGCACCACCCTCGCCGCGGCGCTGCCCCCACACCTCACGGTCGTGGTCTCCCTGCTGGGCCTCGCCGAGGACCCCACCGACACCCGTCACCCGGCGGTGCCCGCCGGGCTCGCCGCGACCGTCGCCCTGCTCCAGGCACTCGCCGACCGGCCCACCGGAGCCCGGCTGTGGTGCCTCACCCGGGAAGCCGTCGCCGCCGTACCCGGCGACCTCGCCAGCCACCCGGCCCAAGGCACCCTGTGGGGACTCGGCCGGGTCGCCGCCCTGGAACACCCCGCACTGTGGGGCGGCCTGGCCGACCTGCCGGACACCGTCGACACCCGCTCCGGCGCCCTGCTCGCCGCGCTGCTCACCACCGACGCCACCGAGGACCAGCTGGCCCTGCGCCCCTCGGGCGCCCACGCCCGCCGTCTCGTCCCCGCCGGGGAACCCACCGCGGCACAGCCCTGGCGTACCGGCGGCACCGCCCTCGTCACCGGCGGCACCGGCGCCCTCGGCAGCCGCCTCGCCCACTGGGCCGTCGCCGGGGGCGCCGCCCACGTCCTGCTCCTCAGCCGACGCGGCCCCGACGCCCCCGGCGCCGACACCCTCACCAAACAGCTCACCGAACTCGGCGCCCGCGTCACCGTCGCCGCCTGCGACGCCGCCGACCGGGCCGCCCTCGCCGCCCACCTCGACGCTCTGCCCGCCGACCAGCCGCTGACCACCGTCATCCACGCCGCCGGCGTCTCCGACGGCGACAGCGACACCACCGCCCTCACCCCGGACAGCCTGCAGGCGCTGCTCAGCGCCAAACTGCTCGGAGCCCGCCACCTCCACGAACTCACCGCGGACCGCGACCTCGACGCGTTCGTGCTGTTCTCCTCCGGCGCCGCCTCCTGGGGCAGCGGAGGCCAGCCCGCCTACGCCGCCGCCAACGCCTACCTCGACGCACTCGCCCGGCACCGCCGCGCCGCCGGCCTGCCCGCCACCTCCATCGCCTGGGGCGCGTGGGGCGAGACCGGCATGGCCACCGAACCCGGCCTCGCCGCCGAACTCGCGCGCCGCGGCGTCCACCCCATGGACCCCGACACCGCGCTCGCCGCCCTGCAACGCGCCCTCGACGAGGACGTGACCGGCCTGACCGTCACGGCCACCGACTGGGCGGCGTTCCTTCCCGCCTTCACCGCGGCCCGGCCCAGCCCGCTGCTGTCCGAACTGGCGCCGGCCACCGAACCCGGGTCCGCCGACGCCCCCGAACCCGAGGACGGCCCCGGCCTGCGCGACCGGCTCGCCGAGCTGCCCGACGTCGAACGCACCCGTCTGCTCCTCGACCTCGTCCGCACCGAGGCCGCCGCCACCCTGGGCCACTCCGGCTCCGACGCCGTACCCGCCGAACGCGCCCTGCGCGACCTCGGCTTCGACTCCGTCAGCGCCGTCGAGCTGCGCAACCGGCTCAGGGCCGTCACCGGCCTCGCCCTGCCCGCCTCCCTCGTCTTCGACCACCCCAACGCCACGGCCGTCGCCGCCCACCTGCGCACCGAACTCTTCCCCGACGCCCCGGCGGCCGCCGTCGGCGACGACCCGGACGTCACGGTCCGCGCCGCCCTCGCCGCCATCCCGCCCGCCCGGCTGCGCAAGGCCGGGCTGCTGGACCTGATCCTGCAACTCGCCGACGGCGACCCCGCGACCACCGGCACCCCAGCGGGCGACACCGGCCCGCACGAACCTCACGACCTGGACGCCCTCGACGGCGAGAGCCTGCTGCGGCTCGCGGCCGAGACCACCTCGGACTGACATCCCGCCCGACTTGAGAGAGCCCGCGTTGAACACACCCAACCCCTACGTCGAGGCGCTGCGGACCTCCCTGAAGGAGAACGAGCGGCTGCGGCGGCACAACCAGCAGCTCATCTCGGCGGCCGTCGAACCGATCGCCGTCGTCGGCATGGGCTGCCGCTACCCCGGCGGCGTCGCCTCCCCGGAGGACCTGTGGGAGCTCGTCGTCGACGGACGGGATGCCATCGGCCCGTTCCCCACCGACCGCGGCTGGGACCTGGCCCGCCTCACCGGCGACGGACCCGGCCGCAGCCGTGCGCGCGAAGGCGGCTTCCTCGACGCGATGACCGAGTTCGACCCGGCGTTCTTCGGCATCGCCCCCCGCGAGGCCCTCGCCATGGACCCCCAGCAGCGGCTCCTGCTGGAGACCGCCTGGGAGGCGCTCGAACGCGCCGGCATCGCCCCGACCGCACTGCGCGGCAGCCGCACCGGCGTTTTCGCCGGCACCACCATCCAGGACTACGGCAAGGTCGTCGCCGCAGCCCGCGAGAACATGGACGTCTACGCCACCACCGGCCACGCCGCCGGCGTGATCTCCGGGCGCATCTCCTACGTCCTCGGCCTGGAGGGGCCCGCCGTCACCGTCGACACAGGCTGCTCCTCCTCCCTCGTCGCCCTGCACTGGGCCGTGCAGTCGCTGCGCACCGGCGAGTCCGCCCTCGCCCTCGCCTGCGGCGCCACCGTCATGTGCACCCCTGGAACCTTCGTGTCCTTCACCGCCCAGGGAGGCCTCGCCTCCGACGGCCGCTGCAAGCCCTTCTCCGCCGCCGCCGACGGGGTCGGCTGGAGCGAGGGCGCCGGCGTCCTCGTACTGGAACGCCTCAGTGACGCCCGGCGAAGCGGCCACCCCGTGCTCGCCGTGGTCCGCGGCACCGCCCTCAACCAGGACGGCGCCTCCAACGGCATCAGCGCCCCCAACGGGCCCGCACAGCAACGCGTCATCCGCGCCGCCCTCGACAACGCCGGCCTCACCCCCGACCAGATCGACGCCGTCGAGGCACACGGCACGGGCACGACACTGGGCGACCCCATCGAGGCCCAGGCCCTCCTCGCCGCCTACGGCCAGAACCGCGAACGTCCCCTGCTGCTGGGCTCGGTGAAGTCCAATATCGGCCACACCCAGGGCGCCGCCGGAGTCGCCGGCGTCATCAAGACCGTCATGGCCCTACGGGCCGGCCTGCTCCCACGCAGCCTGCACACCCAGGAGCCCACGCCCGACGTGGACTGGACCGCCGGCTCCGTACGGCTCCTCACCGCCAACACGCCCTGGCCGCACACCGACGCCCCACGCCGCGCCGGCGTCTCCTCCTTCGGCATCAGCGGCACCAACGCCCACGTCGTCCTCGAACAGGCCCCGCCCGCCGAGGAACCCGACGTCACACCCACCCCGGCCCTGACGCCATGGCCGGTGTCCGCCCGCACCGCCACCGGCCTCGACACCCAGCTCCACCGGGTCACGGCCGCCGCCTCCGGCCTGGCCGCACCGGACGTCGGTCACTCCCTCGCCACAGGACGCGGCCACCTGGAACACCGCGCCGTACTCCTGCCGCACGAGGACGGACCGCGCGAACTGGCCCGCGGCACCGCCACAGAGGGCGGCCTCGCGATCCTCTTCACCGGCCAGGGCAGCCAACGCCTCGGCATGGGACGGGAGTTGTACGACCGCTTCCCCGCATTCGCCGAAGCACTCGACGAGTTGCTCGGCCACCTCGACCCCGCCCTGCGGGACGTCATGTGGGGCGGCGACGAGGCCGCGCTCAACCGCACCGAACACACCCAGCCCGCCCTCTTCGCCGTTGAGACCGCCCTGTACCGGCTCGCCGAATCGCTGGGTGTGCGCTCCGGCTTCGTCGCCGGGCACTCCATCGGCGAGATCACCGCCGCGCATGTCGCCGGTGTGCTGTCCGTCGAGGACGCCTGTGCCCTCGTCACCGCCCGCGGCCGCCTCATGCAGGCGCTGCCCGAGGGCGGCGCCATGGTCGCCGTGGCGGCGTCCGAGGACGCGGTGCGCCCGCTGCTCGGCGACGACGTCGCGCTCGCCGCCGTCAACGGCCCGGCCTCCGTGGTCATGTCCGGTGCCGAGGACGCCGTACTCGCGGCTGCCGACCGGCTCCGCGACGCCGGGCACCGCACCCACCGGCTCGCCGTCTCGCACGCCTTCCACTCACCGCTGATGACGCCCGTCCTCGACGACTTCCGCGCCGTGGTCGCCGGGCTCACCTTCCACGACCCGCGGCTGCCCGTCGTCTCGACCGTCACCGGCCGCACCGCCACCGCCCGTGAACTGCGCGATCCCGACCACTGGACCCGGCAGACCGTCGCCACCGTGCGGTTCGCCGACGCCGTACGGACCCTCGCCGCCCAAGGCGTGCGCGCCCACCTCGAACTCGGCCCCGACGGCGTGCTGAGCGCGCTCGTCGAGGAGACCCTCGCCGACCCCGAGACGGTCGCCGTACCGCTCCTGCGCGCCGACCGCCCCGAGGAACTGTCCCTGATCACCGGCCTGGCCCGGCTGCACACCGCCAGCGCCGCCGGAACCGTCGACTGGGCCGCGCTCTACCAGGACACCGGTGCCCGCCGCGTCGACCTGCCCACCACCGCCTTCGAACGGCAGCCCTACTGGCCCACCGGCACCGGTCGTGTCCGAGACGCCACCGGACTCGGCCTCGGCGCGTCCGGCCACCCGCTGCTGGCCGCCACCGTCGACCTGGCCGACGGCGAGGGCGTCGTCCTCACCGGCCGGCTGACCCCCGCCCGGCAACCATGGCTCGCCGACCATGTCGTCCACGGCCGCGTCCTGCTCCCCGGCACCGCCTTCCTGGAACTCGCTCTGCGGGCCGGCGACGAGGTGGGCTGCGAGCGCGTCCACGATCTCACCCTCACGGCCCCGCTCGACATCGCGGAACGCGAGGCCATCCAACTCCAGGTACGCGTGGGCCCACCCGCCGCCGACGGCCGCCGCCCCGTCAGTGTCCACTCCCGCCCCGACACCGCCGAACCGCGGGCCGAGTGGACCGTCCACGCCTCCGGCCGACTCGACAC